>SVIB01000020.1 GCA_015055505.1 Clostridiales bacterium | reverse complement strand
AATTTCGGCATTTGCCGTCGTGTCGGTAGTATCGGTAAGATTTAAAGTTTCGTGTAAAGCATACTTGTCGTTTTCAAGGTTTTGCAAATAGTAGTTGACCGTATATTTAGTGTCAGTATTTGCAGACCAACTTGCCGTGATTTTCGTGGTTTGCGTAATCGCTTGCGTAAAATCGTAATCCCAACCTGTGAAGGTGTAGCCCGTTCTCGTTGTTTCGGGCTCGGTTGCAAAATAATCTTCTTCGATTACCTGTTTTTCAACGTCCGTACCGCCGTTTGCGTTAAAGGTTACTTCATGCATGGGGCGACGGCGAATGGTTACCGTAAAGAGTTTTACGTCGTTGCCGATAGTTTCCAAAACGTAAAATACGTTGTTACCGATTTCTAAATCAACCGTTTTACTTCTAATAGGCGAACAACAATCCTTGTCGTTATCTACGACGAAAGTTGCGCTACCTTTTACAGTTACTTCGCTTATAAACGAAAATTCCGTTGTGTCGTTACTTACTTTACCGTAGACTTTCGTGCCGTCAACGATAAGAGTGTTGAATAAAATTCCCGTTTCTTCTTGAATTATATAACCGCAAACGGTACAAGTTTGAGGAGTCGTTGCCGTAGCGGGCGCGCCTGCCGTGTGTTTTGTTTCGCTCTTTTTGTCACCGCATTCGCATTCGTACCAATGGTAAGTTTCATTATTTTTCCATTCCGTACTGTACTCGTGCGGAAGTTTTTCGATAGCCTCGGTCTTCGTTGCTTGTTTGCAAACCGTACAAGTGTAGGTTGTTACGCCTTCTTTCGTGCAGGTTGGGGCTTTTGTTTCTTCGCCGTCGTTCCAAGTATGTACGCCCGTTGCAGGAATTTCTTCGTAAGTAGTGTAGCTACAACGGGTACAAGTTTCGTAAGCGTTCCAACCTATTTGAGTACAAGTCGGCGCTTGTGCATTGTGTTGTACTTTGTCATGGTTAAGAGCGGGTATTTCCGCATAAGTAGTGTAGTTACAGCGAGTACAAGTTTCATACGCATTCCAACCTATTTCCGTACAAGTCGGCGCTTGTGCATTGTGTTGTACCTTGTCATGGTTAAGAGCGGGTATTTCCGCATAAGTAGTGTAGCTACAACGGGTACAAGTTTCGTAAGCATTCCAACCTATTTCCGTACAAGTCGGCGCTTGTGCATTGTGTTGCACCTTGTCATGGTTAAGTGCGGGTATTTCCGCATAAGTAGTGTAGTTACAGCGAGTACAAGTTTCGTAAGCATTCCAACCTATTTCCGTACAAGTCGGCGCTTGTGCATTATGTTGTACCTTGTCATGGTTAAGAGCGGGTATTTCCGCATAAGTAGTGTAGTTACAGCGAGTACAAGTTTCGTAAGCATTCCAACCTATTTCCGTACAAGTCGGTGCTTGCGCATTGTGTTGTACCTTGTCATGGTCTAACGCAGGGAGTTCTTTGTAAGTAGAATAGTTGCAACCTTCTCTTTCGCAGGTTACGTATTCTTCCCAACCCTTTTCCGTGCAGGTGGGGGCTTTTGCCTCGTGTGTTTTTTCGTCGTGTTTAAGCGATTCTACTTCTTCGGTGTAGGTCGCCGTTTTACATACCGTACACGTAAACGTTTTTACGCCTTTTTCCGTACAAGTCGGCTCGGTGGTTATTTTGCCATCGTCCCAAGTGTGTTCGCCCGTTGCAGGAATTTCTTCCGTGTATGAATCACCGCAAGTGCAAGAATAGGTTATCAACCCCTTTTCCGTACAAGTCGGCTCGGTAGTAGTTTGCGTATATTCGTGGGTGTGGTTTAAGTTGAATTTTGCATACACCTTCATATCACTGGATAAAGGCGCGTCCAACAAGGAATTTGCAGTGAAGGGCTTTTCCCACGTATTTTCATCCCAATACCAACCGTCGAAGGTGTATTCGGCTTTCGTTGGGTTTTGGGGCATAGAAATTACTTCGTTACCGTTTGTATTTACGGTAGCGTAAATATTGCCTTCTACTACGAAATTAATTTTAAATTCTACTTTTTTACACGCTGAGAAACCGAATACGCACGTAAGCAAAGTTGCAATTGTAAGTATAAACGTTAAAATTTTCTTTTTCATAGACATATCTCCATATATGAAAAAAGTGTTGGTCGCAAAACGGACTGCACAAAGTAAAAAGTGTTCTTGCTTTAATTGATACAAACTAAACCGCTATTTACAAATTATTATATCGTATTTTTCATTTTAACATATTTTGTCTGGCTCGTCAACGGTTTTCTATATTTATATAGAAAAACTGCCACTTTCAAAATTAATAAGTGCGCCTATAGGTCGATTAATTAAAAAACCGCCTTGAAAACGTTTTGGTTTTCAAGGCGGTTTAAATTTGATTAAAAAGTTAATTAATAGGTTTTTACTCCGCTTGGGGTAAAAATGTATACGTCCTTTTTAAGTTCGCAAAGATTTCCGTTTATAGCGTAAATTGCGCCTGAGAGAAGGTCGATAACCCTTTGCGCCGTCGTTTCTCTTACGTCGGTTAAGTGAACGATTGCAGGTTGTCCCTCTAAAAGTTTGTCAATTATTTTAGCAACTTCGTCAAAAGACTTTGGCTTAAAGACTTCGATATTACCGCTTGCAGGCGAAAAGTCTTCCGCGCCCCTATTGGGTGCGTAAGAGTTTACACTTTTCTTGTTTTCAGTTTTACTCTTTGACAAAAAATCAAAAAAACCCATTACTTTTCTCCGTAATTTCTTTGCCCGAAAATATTTGAGCCTATTCTTATCATATTACTTCCGTTTCGTATTGCGATTTTATAGTCGCCCGACATACCGACGGAAAGATATTTTACCCCGTCTAACTCAGCCTTTACAAGTTCGTAAAAATCTCTAAGTTTAACCGTGCAATCGGCAAGTTCTTTTTCATTTTGCGTTATGGGAAGCATACCCATAATTCCTATAAGTTCTATCTCTTTTCTGCCGATAATCGACTTATAGAGGGCTTTTGCATCTTCAAAACTCGCTCCCGTCTTTGAGATTTCGTCGCCTGCGTTAATTTCTATCATTATTTTTTGTCTAACGCCAAGTTCTGTTGCCTTTTTAGAGATTGCGTCTAAAAGTTTTATGGAAGTTACGCTGTCGATAGAGTCGGCTTTACCGACGAGGTATTTTAATTTATTCTCTTGCAACGTGCCGATAAAATGCTTTTCGCAAGGGGCGTAAAAGGGGAATTTATCTCTAAACTCTTGCGCTTTATTTTCGCCGATAACTGAAAGACCTAAGGAGATTGCCTCGTTTATTTTCTCAACTTGGACGAATTTAGTTGCGCCGAGAAGAGTAATTTTTTCGCCGAGGTTATTTCCGTTAGATATTTCGTCTAAAATTAAGTTTAGATTGTCTTTAAGCATAGTCTACCCCTTAAACCGCCGTAATAAACGCAAGTTGAAAAGATAATTAAGAGGTCGGAAAAATTCCGGCCTCATTTCAGTCAAAATACTGCGCAGTTTTCTTTGACACGTCATACCGAAGCGGTAACGGGGCAGGTCGCTCCTTTAAAGCTACCTCATGGCACACGCAAGAAACCGTTTAGTGCTGCTATATTCCTATCCTGACACGGTTCGCGGTGTTGCGTTGCATAAGACCTTAAAATCAACACGCCTTACCACGCTCGGCCAACCATACGGCGAGCCGGGGAAAACGTTCAGCCTTGCTATAGCGGATTGCAAGTTCAGGGCACCGCTAACTCCCCGCTTAGCGCAGTACGTATATTGTACACCCCTTTTAAAAAAAATGCAACCAAATTTAGCGTGATATTTGTCAAAACGCTTTACATAAGGTGAAAATTTTGTTAATATATAGTTGTATTTAATATAAATAAAGACTAAGACGGAAACAAGTTCTATAAAAAAGCCCCTTACAGCGAGTCGGTACGGTGAGAGCCGATAGGAAGATTTTTATAGGGTATCATTCCCGAGTTGCAAAGCCCAACGGAGAAAATCTCAGTAAGTTTTGACGTTTAACCTGCGTAAACGGTAGAAAGAGCCAAATTTATTTGGAAGAGAAGTGGTACCGCGGTTTTTCCGTCTTCTTGTAAGACGAAAGAACCGTTTTTAATTTATGCTCTGACACAGCATTAATTTATCGCAAAACAAAAAGGAGATAGATATGTACAAAAAAGTAGACGCGTCGCTTAACTTTTTAGGCAGAGAAAAGGAAGTAATTGATTTTTGGAATGAAAATCAAGTGTTTGAAAAGAGTATTTCAAAAAACGAAGGTAACGGGGAATTTACTTTTTACGACGGACCGCCGACGGCTAACGGAAAACCGCATATCGGTCACGTATTAACCCGTGTTATGAAAGATATCGTTCCAAGATATCAAACTATGAAAGGAAAGCACGTTTTAAGAAAGGCGGGCTGGGATACGCACGGTCTTCCCGTAGAACTTGAAATAGAGAAAAAATTAGGTCTTGACGGCAAACAAGATATCGAAAAATACGGAATAGAACCGTTTATTAAAGAGTGTAAACAGTCCGTATGGAAATATACGAGTGAGTGGAAGGTTATGAGTGAGCGTTTGGGCTACTGGGTAGATATGGAAAACCCGTACGTAACCTACGACGACAACTATATTGAATCGGTATGGTGGGCGCTCAAAACTATAAGCGATAAAGGACTTTTATATAAAGGCTACAAGATAGTACCGTACTGCCCGAGATGCGGAACTGCTCTTTCCTCTCACGAAGTAGCGCAAGGCTATAAAGACGTAAAGGAAAAGTCTATTTTCGTTAAATTTAAGGCAAAAGGCAAGGAAAATACCTATTTCCTCGTTTGGACGACTACGCCTTGGACGCTTTCTTCTAACGTAGCCCTTTGTATGCACGCAGATTACGATTACGTAGAAATTACGGCAAACGGCGAAAATTATATCTTAGCCGAGGCTTTAGTTCCTACCCTTTTTGAAGATTACGAAATAGTAGACCGCAAAAAAGGTAAGGACTACGAGTATGCTGAATACGAGCCTATGTATTCTTACGCTTTAGGCTCGTTTAAAGAAAAGGCATACTACGTAACTAACGCTGAATACGTAACTTTAAGCGACGGTACGGGTATAGTTCATATTGCTCCTGCTTTCGGTGAGGACGACGCGCAAGTCGGTAGAAAATACAATCTTCCTTTCGTTCAACTCGTAAACGAAAGAGGACGTTTTATAGAGTGCGTTACCGATTATAAGGATATGTTCGTAAAAGATGCGGATAAACTCATTATTAGAGATTTAAAAGAGAAAAATATTCTCTTTAAAGACGTATTGTTTGAACACAGTTATCCTTTCTGTTGGAGATGTAATACTCCGCTTTTATACTACGCAAGAAGTTCGTGGTTTGTAAAGACTACCGCTATTAAAGAGCAACTTATAGAGTCTAACAATTCGGTAAACTGGATGCCCGAAACGATTGGAACGGGCAGAATGGGTAACTTCCTTGAAAACGTTATCGACTGGGGACTTTCAAGAGAGAGATATTGGGGAACTCCGCTTCCTATTTGGGTTTGTGAAGACTGCGGTGAAATTCACGTAATGGGCAGTAAAGAAGAACTTAAAAAAGAGTGCGGAATCGAAGGAGATATCGAACTTCACCGTCCGTATATCGACGAGCCTACCTGCAAGTGTAAAAAGTGCGGAGGTGTAATGAAGAGAGTTAAAGAGGTTATTGACTGTTGGTTTGACTCGGGTTCAATGCCTTTTGCTCAGTATCACTATCCGTTTGAAAATAAAGAACTTTTTGAAAAGCATTTCCCCGCCGACTTTATTTCGGAAGCGGTTGACCAAACGAGAGGTTGGTTCTATACTTTACTTACTATCTCAACCTTGCTTTTTGGTAAGTCACCATTCAAAAACTGTATAGTTTTAGGACACGTAAACGATAAAAACGGTCTTAAGATGAGTAAACATATAGGAAACGTCGTAGACCCTTGGTCTATTCTCGACAAGCAAGGCGCAGACGCCGTTAGATGGTATTTCTATACGGGTAGCGCACCGTGGCTTCCGTCAAGATTTTCCGAGGAAGCCGTGTCCGAGGGTCAAAGGAAATTTATGGGTACTCTTTGGAATACCTATGCGTTTTTCGTCTTATACGCGGACATTGATAAATACGACCCCTCAAAATACACTCTTGAAAACTGCAAATTAAGTCTTATGGATAAGTGGGCGTTGTCTAAACTTAATACTCTTATCAAAGAGGTTGACGATGGGCTTGCCGACTACAAGATTTTTGAAACTGCAAGAAGTATTCAAGATTACGTTGACGAAATTTCTAACTGGTATGTGCGCCGTGGCAGAGAGAGATATTGGGGTAGCGGAATGACCGACGACAAGGCGGCGGCTTACACTACTTTATATACGGTACTCGTAACTTTGGCTAAAATTACCGCTCCTTACGT
Source organism: Clostridiales bacterium (assembly GCA_015055505.1). Classification (GTDB taxonomy): domain Bacteria; phylum Bacillota; class Clostridia; order Christensenellales; family Borkfalkiaceae; genus UBA10281. The sequence continues at coordinate 23,621 of SVIB01000020.1, read as the reverse complement.
TCCGTTTATGGCGGAGAGTATTTATCAAAACCTCGTTCCTAATTTCTATAAAGACGCTCCTATTTCGGTTCACCTTTGCGATTTCCCCGTTTGCGACGGAAAATTCGTAGATAAAGAACTTGAAGAGGGAATGAAAGACGTTCTTGAAATAGTTGCGCTTGGAAGAGCGGCAAGAAACGGCAGTAACATTAAAAACCGTCAGCCTCTTAAAAAACTTTATATTGCTGCGGATAGAAAGGTTAAACTTACCGAAGGTCTTTACGAGATTGCAAAAGACGAACTTAACATTAAAGAGTTTGAAATTCTTGAGGACGCGTCGGCTTTCGTAACTTATAAACTTAAACCTCAACTTAAAACTTTAGGACCTAAATACGGCGCAAAACTCGGCGCAATAAGAAAATTCTTTGAAGTTTGCGACGCTAAAGAAATAGTGGCTACCGTAAAAGCAGGAAAGACCTATTCGGTTGAACTTGAAGGAACTTTAGTGGAGTTTACCTTAGACGACTTGCTTATTTCAAGCGAGCCTGCAGAAGGTTTCGTTTCCGAAAGTTCGCTCGGCTTAACGGTTGTATTAGACGCGCATATAACCGAAGAACTTTTACTTGAAGGTATGGAAAGAGAACTCGTTTCGCGTATTCAAAATATGAGAAAAGAGGCAGGTTTTGAAGTTACCGACCGTATAGTATTAGGCTTTACGGCAGAGGGCGTTTCAAACAGAGTGCTGAATGAACAAGCCGAAAACGTAAAAGCAGACGTTCTTGCCGAGAGTGTAACGAACAATCTTGACGGATACGTAAAAGAATTTGATATAAACGGCGAAAAAGTAACCTTATCAGTTAAAAAGGTATAATATGAAAATTGCAAAAAATTGGAAAGATTATTCCATAATCGCAACCGGCGACGGCTATAAATTGGAGAGATGGGGGGACGTAACTCTTCTTCGCCCCGACCCTCAGGTTATATGGCCGTCAAGAACGGATATGTCCGCCTATAAGTCGCTTAACGCTAAATATACGCGTAGTGAAAGCGGCGGCGGAGAGTGGCAATACCTCAAAAAAATGCCACAAGAGTGGACGGTTGGTTACGGAGATCTTAAATTTAAAGTTAAACCGATGGGCTTTAAGCATACGGGACTTTTCCCCGAGCAAGCGGCTAATTGGGAAACTATGATGGATTTAATAAAAAACGCAGGTAGACCTATTAGCGTTTTAAATTTGTTCGCCTATACCGGCGGAGCGACGGTAGCCTGTCTTTCAGCGGGCGCAAGCGTGTGCCACGTAGACGCAAGCAAAGGTATGGTGGAGCGCGCGGGCGAAAACGTCCGTCTTTCGGGGCTTGGAGATAAGCCTGTTAGGTTTATAATAGACGACTGTAAGAAATTCGTGCAAAGGGAAATTAGAAGAGGAAGAAGATACGACGCTATAATTATGGACCCCCCAAGTTACGGCAGAGGTCCAAACGGCGAAATGTGGAAGATTGAAACTGAACTTTATCCGCTCGTAGAACTTTGCAGTCAAGTACTTACGGATAATCCGCTGTTTTTCCTTATAAACAGTTACACGACGGGATTACAGCCTATGGTACTTGAAAATATTTTAACGTTGACCGTAAAGAGTAAATTCGGCGGTAGAATAGAGGCTTACGAGGTTGGATTGCCGACCGAAGAGGGAATAAATCTTCCGTGCGGAGCAGGAGGTATATTTATAAATGACTGAACAAATGAAAGTTGAAGATTTAGTAATTTTACACGAGGATAATCACGTAATAGTGGTATTAAAACCTCAAAACGTACCTTCTTGCGAGGACGAAAGCAAAGATAAAGATATGCTCACGGTTATAAAGGAGTATATTAAAATAAAGAATAACAAACCCGGAAACGTATACGTTGGGCTCGTGCATAGACTTGACCGTCCTACGGGCGGAGTAATGGTTTACGCTAAATCTTCAAAGGCGGCGGCAAGACTTTCGGAACAAATGAAGACGGGGGATTTTGAAAAGAAATACTATACCGTACTCGTTGGAAGTCCTAAGGAAAGCAAGGCTACGCTTACTAACTATATGAAGAAAAACCCTATAAATAATATGGTTTACGTTTGTCCTCAAACTGTAGACGGAGCAAAATTTGCTGAACTTGAATATAGAGTTATGGAAGAAAAAGGCGGTTTATCGCTTACCGAAGTAACTTTACATACGGGAAGAAGTCATCAAATAAGAGTGCAAATGGCAAATATAGGAACGCCTGTTTACGGAGATATGCGCTACGGCGGAGAAAATGCTAAAAAGGGCAAACTCGCGCTTTGGGCGTCAACACTTTCGTTTACTCATCCCGTTTCTAAAGAGAGATTGTGTTTCAAGGTAGAACCGCCTAAGGATATTTTACCGTGGAAACATTTTGATACGTCTAAGGCAGTAGACGTGTACGCATAACAAAGGAGAAAACATGTTAAAACCTAATCAAATAGCACAAAATTATCTTGCGGTAGGAGAGGCTAAAGTAAAACAGACTACCTTAAAAACCTTCGTTTTGGCAATACTTGCAGGCGCTTTTATTGCTTTTGCAGGGGTTGGCGCAACGTTTGGCAACGTTTACGGCGGGAAACACGTAGGTGCGTTTATTTTCCCCGGCGGACTTGCTATGGTAATTTTAGCGGGTAGCGAACTTTTTACGGGCAACTGCTTGCTTATAATTCCTTTTATGGAAGGAAAAATTAAGGGAACGCAAATGCTTAAAAATCTCGCTGTCGTATATCTTGGAAATTTTGTGGGCGCGCTTTTCGTGTCGCTTATAACGGTGTACGGCGGTGCGTTTGACGGTATTGCTCAAACCGTAGTCGGCGTTGCAGAGACGAAAGCTACTTTGGGATTTTTACCTGCCTTTTTTAAAGGCGTTGCATGTAACATTTTAGTATGTCTTGCAGTGTGGATGGGCTTTTCAGCCGAAACGGCAGGCGGTAAAATTGCCGCTATTCTTTTCCCGATTGCAATATTCGTTATAGCAGGCTTTGAGCACTCCGTAGCAAATATGTTCTATCTTCCCGCAGGATTTTTTACTCAGTTAAAAATGGGCGTAAGCGCCGAAGGGTTGACCGTTGTAAATGCGCTACTCAACAATTTAATACCGGTTACGCTTGGAAATATCGTTGGCGGAATGGGTTTAGGTATTATATACAACTACGTGTACAATAGATAAGATAAGACTGTAGTAAAAGCCCCGTATAGGTTGATAATCGACCTATACGGGGCTTTTTTGTGGATTAGATTGACTTTATTTGGAATATTTAGATATTATTTCGGCGATTTTTTTATTTGGAGAAGAGGAAAACCTTGCCTTGCAGTTTTCTTTTAACGTATCGGCGTGACTTTCTAATTTTATTATCCCGTTATAAAGGCTTTCCTCGGTTAAATTCTCTTCCTGTAAAACCTCAATCATTTTGCGTTTTTCAAAATATTTTGCATTGTCAATTTGGTCGCCTCTCGACGCTTTTTTTGAAAGAGGGATTGCAAGAGTAGGCTTTGCTATTGAGGTCAACTCAAATAACGAATTTGCACCCGCCCTACATACGACTAAGTCCGCAACGTAAAAAAGTTGGTCGATATTTTCGCAAAATTCTATCTCAGTATAGCCTTTCGTTTTTATATTTTCACGTTTCCCTTTACCGCAAACGTGAATTACGTCATAGCGATTAACGAGCCTATAGAGGCACTTTCTTAAATTTTCATTGATTATTTTACTTCCCGAACTTCCGCCGAAAACGAGCAGTATTTTCTTTCTTCCCGAAAGTCCGTATTTTTTAAGTATTTCGCCTTTATCTTTGTTTTCAAACAGTTTTTGATTTATTGGGCTACCCGTATATATCTTTTTATTGCAATTTACTTGCGTGCAGTCAAACGAAGTTAAAAATGCGGTAGAGCATTTTGCTCCTATTTTATTGGCAAGTCCAACCGTCATATCCGATTCGTGCGAAACGACGGGGATCCCTAATTTTTTACCCGCAATCACGGTAGGGAGAGAAACGAAACCGCCTTTAGAAAATATTACCGACGGATTAATTCCCCGTAAAAGTTTTTTTGCTTCGCGTATTCCAAACAGCAGTTTAAAAGGAATTGCCGTGTTTTTTAAAGTAAGTTTTCGTTCAAGTTTTACGGTTGGTACAAAAAAATATTCTAATCCGTGTTTTTTCGCAAGGTCTTTTTCAATGCCGTTTCGACTTCCTACGTAGATTATTTTATCAAAATATTTTTTCAGTTCGGGAATAAGGGCAAGCGAGGGTGTAACGTGTCCCGCCGTGCCACCGCCCGTTAAAATTACAGTCTTCATATTTTACCTCTTTACATAGTATGCTGAAAATTAGATAAAAAATATAATATAACGGTTGAAAATTTTAAACTTTTAGTTTAAAATTGAATTATGGAAAAGTCAAAGAGATATATTGTTGCAATAGACGAAGGTACGACGAGTACGAGGGCTGTTTTATACGACCTTGAAAAGGGAGAGATAATTCTTCAAAAATCTTCGCCAATCAAACAAATTTACCCAACCCCCTCTTTCGTAGAGGAAAATGCCAACGAGATTTACGCCGAAACCCTCTCTTCACTCGTTGAAATTTTAGAGAGCGCGGAAAATCTTGAAAGTATTGCAGGTATAGGTATTACCAATCAGCGTGAAACGGTAATTGCGTGGGATAGGAAAACGGGTAAGCCGTTATACAATGCTATCGTGTGGCAATGTAGACGTACCGCTGAATATATGCAAGAACTGTCAAAAGATTACGGTGATATTATTCACCAAAAAACGGGGCTCGTTATGGACGCCTATTTTTCGGCGAGTAAGATAAAATGGCTTATTGATAACGTTCCCGAAATAAATCAAAAACTTAAAAAAGACGAGGTGTGTTTCGGTACGGTCGACAGTTTTTTGGTCTACAAACTAACGGGCGGAAAATCTTTCGTTACCGACCTTACTAATGCGTCGAGAACTATGCTTTTAAATCTCGATACTTTAGACTACGACCAAGACCTTTTAGGAATTTTCGGTATTCCCAAAACCTCGTTACCTAAAATAGTTGCTTGCGACGAAAAGGTTGGATATTTTGAATATTCGGGGGTGAAAATTCCTCTGTGCGGAATTGTCGGCGACCAACAGTCTGCTATGGTAGGACAAGGCTGTTTTGAGGTTGGAACGAGTAAAGTTACTTACGGCACGGGACTTTTTATGCTCTATAACTTGGGCTATAAGCCGATTATCTCAAAAAACGGACTTGTAACGACGGTTGCGTATAAGATAAACGGCAAGACGGCTTACGCCTTTGAAGGCAGTGTTTTTAACGCCGGAAGTACTGTTCAGTGGTTAAGAGATAATCTCGGTTTTTTCAAGTCCTCAAAAGACAGCGAGGCTTTGGCTACCTCGGTTGAAGACAACGGCGGAGTGTATTTAGTGCCTGCCTTTACAGGGCTTGGCGCACCCGTTTGGAATAGCGAGGCGAGAGGGCTTATTTCGGGACTTACGAGAGGGGCGACAAAAGCGCATATTACGAGGGCAGGTTTAGAGGCTATGGCTTATTCGACTAAAGATTTAACTCTCGTAATGGAAGAAGAAAGCGGGGAGAAAATGACCGAACTTCGCTGTGACGGCGGTGCAAGCGCAAACGATTTCCTAATGCAATTTCAGTCAAGCGTTTTAGGTATTCCCGTAAATAGACCTATCGAAAGGGAAAGCACGGCGTTAGGCGCGGTATATCTTTGCGGAGTCGGGCTCGGTCTGTTTTCAGTTGACGAGATTTCAAAAAGAAGAAAAACTCAAAAGATATTCGTCCCAAGCGGTGACGAAAAATATAAAAAGTATTACGAGGGATGGCTTAAAGCCGTTCAAAGGAGCGTTTTATGAGAAAAGAAAATTACTACACTTCGGTAGACGGTAAGAAAATTTTTTATAGAGAATGGACTTGTGAAAATCCTAAAGGGTTGGTTCAAATAGTTCACGGAATGGCGGAGAGTACGGACAGATATAACGCCTTAGCCGAGTTTTTAAATTCTAAGGGTTATATCGTTTTCGGCGACGACCATAGAGGACACGGAAAAACCGATAACTGTAGCGGTTATTCTAAGGGAAATATGTTTTTCAAAACTCTTTCGGACGTTTCTATATTAAGTTCGCTAATGAAAAACAAATATAAACTTCCGTTAGTTATTTTAGGGCACAGTTACGGCTCGTTTTTAACTCAGGCGTATATTGAAAGATACGGCGATAAGATAGAGGGCGCAATTCTCGGCGGTAGCGCAATGATGGACGGCGGTATAGTTTCGGCTGGTAAAGTCGTAGCAAGTCTTGCCTGTATGATAGGAAGAAAGAAAAAGCCAGCAAAACTCCTTGCCACAATGTCTTTTGGCGCGTATAATAAAAAATTCACCGAAGGAACTTTTATATCTTCTTTGCCCGAAGAATGTGAAATATACGCAAATCACCCCGACTGCGGATTTATATTAAGCAATAATTTTTACCGTTATTTCTTTAACGGTTTAAAAACTCTTTATAGGGAAGAAAATTATAGAAGAATAGATAAGACTAAACCTATTATGCTTATATCGGGCGCAAACGACCCCGTAGGCGATATGGGGCAGTCGGTAGAAAGACTTTTTGAGTTTTATACTCAAACGGTTGGCGTGGAAAGTGTTGAAAAGGTAATTTACGAGGGCGTTAGACACGAATATTTTAACGACACTTCCAAAGAAAAGTCTTTCGAGGCTGTTGAAGATTTTTTAAACGGAATTATTGATGGTTGAAATAAAAATGGATTTAGGGGCGGAAGAGATAATTTCCGTCCTTGAAAAAAACGGATACGAGGCGTATGCCGTCGGCGGTTGCGTTAGAGATTGTCTTATGGGTAAAACTCCTGACGATTGGGATATTACGACCTCGGCATTGCCACAAAAAGTGTGCGAGATTTTTTCTTATTTAGAAGTTATTCCAACTGGCATTAAGCACGGCACGGTAACGGTAAGATTAAATGGAAAAAATTACGAGATAACGACCTTTCGCACGGAAGGAGAGTATTTAGATTCTCGCCGTCCCGAAAAGGTGGATTTTGTAAGCAGTATTGAAGAGGATTTAAAACGCCGAGATTTTACAGTAAACGCTATGGCGTACAGTAAAAAACGTGGATTAATCGACTTATACGGCGGTTTAGATGATTTAAACGGGAAAATTATAAGAACTGTTGGCGAGCCTAAAGATAGGTTCTTAGAAGATTCTTTAAGGATTTTAAGAGGGGCGAGATTTTGCTCAAAACTTGGGTTTAAGATAGAAGAGAAAACTCTTTTTGAGATGGAAAATTTAAGTCAAAACTTAAAAAAGGTTTCAAGCGAGAGAGTTTTTGCCGAGTTGAATAAACTGCTCGTCGGGGAATACGTAAAAGACGCGCTCCTAACTTGCCACAAAGTGATTTTCGCAGTTATTCCCGAACTTGAAAGGTGTTACGGTTTTAATCAGCGCAGTAAATGGCATAAATACGACGTGTATACTCACACCGTAACGGCTGTTAGCAGTATAGAAAACGATTTTCTTTTACGCTTTACGATGTTAATGCACGACGTAGGAAAACCCGATAAGTTTTTCGTGCGTAACGGAGAAGGACATTTTTACGGACATCCTAAGCGCTCTGCCGAAATTACCGAAAAAGTATTAAAAAGATTGAAAGCACCGGTAGATTTTTCAAGGGAAACGCTGTTTTTGGTGGAATTTCACGATAAGGTTATTCCTATTGATAGAAAAAGGGTAAAAAAGGAACTTTCGTTAATCGGGAAAGAGCGGTTTTTTAATTTAATAAAGGTAAAACTTGCCGATGGCAAAGGTCAGGCAACAGACCTTGCAAGTGAGGAAATTGAAAAAACCGTAAAGGTTAAAGAACTTGCCGAAGATATAATAAAAAGCGGTGAGTGCTATAAAATCGAGGACTTAAAAATAGACGGTAACGACGTAAAAAACGCAGGTTTTTGCGGTAAGGAAATAGGTGCGGTTTTAAATTCCGTTTTAAAAGACGTCATTGACGGAAATTTAGAAAACGACCGAGAAAGCATATTAAAAAGCGTATTAAAAAGAAGAGAAAAATTAAGTAAAAGTAGGCGTATAGATTGATTATCGCCGTTTTTGAGGTGTGGTATGAACGAAAATTTGAAATCTAAAATTTCAATGCTCCCGACGGATTCGGGAGTTTACGTCATGCTAAACAGCGAAAAGACGGTAATTTACGTAGGCAAGGCAAAGGTATTAAAAAATAGAGTAAGGCAATATTTTCAAGGCGGTAAAAAACCCGAGAAAGTTTCCGCTATGGTTTCTAATATCGACGATTTTTATTACATTATAACCGCAAGCGAAATAGACGCACTGTCACTTGAAAATAATTTAATTAAAAAGTACAAACCGCGTTATAATATTTTACTAAAAGACGATAAAACCTATCCGTATATAAGGGTGAATTTAAAAGAAAAATTCCCATCCTTTTCGGTTACGAGAAAACTTAAAAAAGACGGGGCTAAATATTTTGGTCCGTTTATGGGCGGTGTTAGTGCAAGCGACACTTTAGAGATTATAAACACCGCTTTTATGACGAGAAGTTGTCAAATTAAAATTGACGCCGAAAAGCCTAAAAAGGAATGTTTAAATTACCACATAAAAAAATGTCTTGCCCCTTGTTCGGGTAGGTGCGACGAAAGAGAATACCTCGAAAAAGTAAACGGCGCAATAGATTTTTTATCGGGTAACGACGATAGCGTTGAGGATATTTTGCGTGAGAAAATGCTTAAGTTTTCGGCGTTAGAGGAATTTGAAATTGCTCTTAATTACCGAGATAAACTTAAGATGCTTGAAAAGATAAAACTAAAGAGAATTACCTCGCTTAATAAATTCGTTGATATTGATATAATAGCCGTTACGACTAACGGTGTATACAGTAGCGCAAACCTTTTAATCACCCGTGGCGGAAGAATGCAAGGTGGGAAAAACTTTGCTTTAGAAGACGCGTCCGAAACGAATGCGGATAGAATTTTAGGGTTTATAACTCAGTACTATCAAAACGGAGTTGAAATTCCCGACGAGATTATTGTATCCGTGGAAGATGCCGATAATCGACTTATAGCCGATTATTTTAAGGTTAATTTTGGAAAAACGGTTGTCGTAACTCATCCGGAGAGAGGAGTAAAACGCCAACTTATGGAGATGGCGAAGAAAAACGCCGAAGATTATCTTGAAAAGGAAATTGACAAGATAAAACACAAAGACGATATGACGAGAGTTGCGTGTGAAAAACTTAAAAAGGTTTTATCTTTAAAACGTTATCCTCGCCGAATGGAGTGTTTTGATATTTCGCATATAAGCGGAGTTGATAAGGTCGGTTCTATGGTCGTATTTATAGACGGTGAGCCTGATAGAAACAGTTATAGAAGATTTAAAATAAAAACTGTTGAAGGAAACGACGATTTTTCATGTCTTAAAGAGGTGTTAAAGCGTAGGCTTTCAAAGATAGGCACCGACGAAGAGGAAAATTTCCCAAAGCCCGACCTTGTAATAATCGACGGCGGTAAAGGTCAGTTATCCTCGGTCAAAGAAATTTTTGACCAAATGCAAGTCGATTTTTGCGACTTAATTTCTCTTGCGGAAAGGGAAGAGGAAATATTTACTCTATTTTCAAAAGAACCGATAGTTTTGCCTCACCGCGATTACGTACTTAGAATGTTACAGCGTATCCGTGACGAGGCGCACAGATTTGCTATTACTTATCATAAAACCACTCACGGAAAGAGAAATTTAGCTTCGATTTTTGAGGAGATTGGCGGTATAGGACCTAAAAAGAGAAAGGCTATATTGGACAAGTTTGGCAGTATTGAGAATATAAAAAGGGCAAGTGTTGAAGATATTATGCAAGTTGACGGCATTGGGCTTGCTTTTGCAAAAAAGATAAAGGAGTTTTTTATAAGTTATGAAGGGTAGTGAAATAAAGACCGACTCGGTTAAGGTAAGCGTAGCAAGTTTTGCAAAAGAACTTGATTTAGAACTCATATTAGAAGGTAGAGGAGAGATTGAACTTCATTCTATAAGCGTATCCCGACCGGGACTTCAACTGTCGGGCTATTTCGTGCATTTTGATAAGACGAGAGTACAAGTTATCGGTAATGCCGAAAATGAATATTTGACCGGTATGACCGCCGAAAAAAGATATAAAGCGCTTGATAATTTGATAAAAAGGGATATACCGTGTTTGATTTTTGCAAGGGGAATGGAGATTTTCCCCGAAGTAGTTGAGTTGTGCGAAAAATACGGTTGTCCGCTTTTGCGTTCGCAAAAAATTACGACTGTACTCATCAACGATATTACGGCTTATAAAAGTGAGGCTTTAGCCCCCACTCACGTCGTGCACGGCGTTTTGGTTGACGTTTTCGGTATAGGAATTTTAATAATCGGTAAGTCGGGCGTAGGAAAAAGCGAGATTGCTTTGGACCTTGTAAATAGAGGTCACCGCTTAGTTGCTGACGATTCGGTTATTATTAAAAATATAAATGACGAACTTATAGGAAAATCCCCCACGAATATTCGTTATTATATGGAAATTAGAGGGATAGGAATAATTAATATTCAACAAATGTTTGGACCGGGAGCGATAAGCCCTGCAAAAACTATTGATATTATAGCCGAACTTTCACCGTGGGAAGAGGGCAAAACTTACGAGCGAATAGGCAACGAGGAAACTTATGATGAAATTCTCGGAGAAAAGATATTAAAAGTAATAATTCCCGTAACCCCCGGACGAAATATTCCAATCGTATTGGAAACCGCTGCAAGGCATTATAGATTAAAGCAAGCGGGGTATGATGCAGCCGCGGATTTAATGCAAAACGTTTTTAAAGACTTATAAAAGGCGCAATACTGCGTTACTGTAAAATGCTCTCGACTGGGATGACCGCATAGGTCTATCCCATCCGATATCATTTTACGAGCCTTGTCTTGCTTGTTTCTAAGCCTTTAAAACGAGTTTAAAGACCTATAGCGTCGCAACACGATTTTTTGTCAACCGTTTGCCAAAGCCAAACGGCAAGACCTTTCAATCGGTTGCTCCTTTTCGACGAAAATCTTTTATTTTAAAATCTTTTCGTCGATTGTTTTTCGTCGCCAAAGTAAGGTGGCAATATGGATGCAACGTCACGTTGCCTTTTCAAACAAAATCTTTTACTGTGTAAAATCTTTTGTTTGATTGTTTTTCATTTCTTAAACAAGGTGGCGATAGCAATAAGGTTGCAACTTCAAGTTGCCCAAAAATTCTTTTGCTATGCAAAATTATTTTCGGGAGCCCTATTTAAACACGATTTTTTGTCAGCGAATTACTGAAAGTAATCCGCAAGACCTTTCAGCCGTTTGCTTATATTTAGTACAGGCTATGAACTATGGCGGTAGCAATAAGGATGCAACTTCAAGTTGCCCAAAAATTCTTTTGCTATGCAAAATTATTTTCGGGAGCCCTATGAACTATGGCGGTAGCAAATTGGATGCAACGTCACGTTGCCTTTTCAAACAAAATCTTTTGTTTGAGGTTTTATATTAATTGTGAACTGTGGCGGTAGCAAATTGGATGCAACGTCACGTTGCCTTTTCAAACAAAATCTTTTGTTTGAGGTTAATGCCGACTATGAACTATGGCGGTAGCAATATGGATGCAACGTCACGTTGCCGTCACGTTGCCGTCACGTTGCTTAAGGCTATAATATTTTTAGAATTTCGTTCAAACGAACACAAATCACATAAAAATCTTCGTTCAAACGAAATAATATATCAAAAAACTTCGTTTAAACGAAATTTGAGGATAATTATGAGTTGGATAACAGTAAAACAAGCCTCTGAAAAATGGGGAGTAACCGTAAGAAGGGTTCAAGAACTTTGCAAAGAGGGAAAGATAAGGGGTGCAAGCAGGTGGGAAAGGACTTGGATGATACCCGAACACGCCGTATTGCCGAGTTCGTCAAAAGGGGACACTCCGCACATGCCAATGCCAAGGAAAAGTCCTTTTTTAGATATGACCGACATATATAACGAAGTGGGAAAAGCCGAAGAAAAGGCAGACCTTTTAGCCAACAATCCCGAGGCTAAACTCTTATTTGAGGCACAAATTGCATATAGAAGAGGCGAAATAGACAAAGTTTACGATAGAGCAAGGTATTTTTTAAATGCAAAGTCGGGGTTTTATGCTATTTTAGGCGGAGCAATGTTACTTGCGCTTGTTGCAATATGGCGCGGGGACGTAAATCTTTGGTTTGAGGCAAAAAGGCATATATTTGACGTTCCTTGCAAAAGTGACGGAGATAGAGAAATAGCCTCGCTTGCGCTTGCGATTATAGACAGTTCTATATATGATAACAAAGACTATCCAGAATGGTTTAAAAGGGGCAGTTTTGAGCACATGCCGTCGTCGTCGCACCCGTCGATTAAGGTTTTTTACGTAAAATATCTTTATATGGGAGCATACGCCGTAGCATCTAAGCAGTTAGAATTGGAAGGAGTACAAGGTCTTGCCGTTATGAAGATGCTCCCATATACGATAGAGCCAATGATAGCGCAAGCGACTGTAGATAAGACGGTAATTCCCGAAATATTTTTACGGTTATCGTGCGCCGTAGCCTATCATTACGGCGGAGATAAACAGCACGCCGTGGAGCATATAGATAAGGCTATAAGTTTAGCCTTGCCCGATGGACTTTACGGCATTTTAGTAGAGTACGTAAGGCATTTTGACGGGCTTTTAGAGGAGAGAATTTGTTTAAAAGACGAAAATGCTAATTTAATCGTAAGTGAACTGTATAAAATGTACAGCGTTGGCTGGGCAAAACTTTCGGGCTCGGTTAGAAATAGGTTTATTGCCACCAATTTGACGGCAAGAGAAAGAGAGGTTGCAAAACTCGTTGCGTTTGGTTTTACCACGAAAGAAATATCCGCAATGCTTTACGTTTCCGATTCGACGGTCAAGCAAATTGTTCAAAAAATTGTCCAAAAAACAGGTGTAAAGGACAGGTCGGAATTTTCCGATATCCTTTAAAAGGACAAAAAAGTTAAGCCAAAATAGGCTGACTTTACTATTGCAAATAGACGGTAAATCCCGTATACTGTTAGTAGCAGTGTACGGGGTTTTTATTTTGAGTTTTCGGTTATGAAAATCCTTAAGAGGAAATAAAAATGAATAAAATGAGGGACGGAGAACTTTATAAAATCATAAATATATACGGAACGGTATTTGAAATAAAGTACGGGTATTACGAAGATTACGAAAGAGAAAACGGCGAGCCGATACCGATATATCCAAATTTTAAAGAAAAACCTATATACACTCCCTCTGGAAAACCTTTCGTAACACAAATGCAAGAAATTTGCGATTTGGGTAGCAGTAAATTCAAAGACGGAATTTGCGCAGACTGTAAATACTTCAAGCAAAGCGAAGACTTAATCGGTGTTTGTCAAAACCCCGAAAAAAACATCTTAAATAAACGGTAAAACGTTTTAAATATAAGGAGAATATAAATGAAAAAATTTATCACGTTACTTTTAGTTTTTGTTCTTTCATTATCACTTTTCTTAGGGTGTAAGAAAAAGAAACCGCAAACTTCGGAATCTGTTCCTGTCGTTCCGCAAATACCTGCAGGTTCGACGACGAACGAAGGACTTGCAAACGCGTTGTCCGCGCAAATTAAAGATGCGTCGTCAATGAAGTTTGAATTTGACGTTTATAATTATTTAAAAAGCGTAAGTTATTATTACACGGAAGACGAAGACGGTAATACCGTTGCGGAAACCGAAGAATATTATAATGAAAGTAATAGAGAAATAACCGCAACCGTATCTATTGGCGACGATGGAAAACTCGACGCAAAAATTACTTCAAGCGAACAAATTCGCGAATACGAGGGCAGTGGATGGGAAACTACTACTGTTCAATCGTATATTATTGACAACGAAATATATGCTTGGAATGAAAACATTGAGGCATGGATAAAGCAAAGTGCAGAAGGCGAGGATATAGCGAAATTAACGCAAATCATAAAGGAAGTAAAAAACGGAACGCTTATTTCTCAAGAGGATAAGCAAAAACTGTATGCAAAACTTGGCGAATTTATAAATACGTCGTTTAGCGTAAAGGATTATAAGGGAACGGTTAGCATTGACGGTGCGCCTCATTTTAAAAATTTTTTAAAGTATTTTGAAAACCTTGACCGTAAGACCAAAACTCTTTCCTCTATATTAGACGACGGATTAAAACTTATTGACAGCGAACTTAACACTCAAAAGTTACTTGCAAAGGTAAAAGAGGTTGCGTCGCTTACCGTAAATCAAGCGCTTGCAAAGATTGACTCTTGGCTTACTACTAACTATCAAACGACCTTGCAGGGTATCTACGATAAGGTGGTATCAAACGAAACACTCGTCAGTATGATATTAGACTCAATGGGAGTACCGGCTGAGAGTAGAGACGAAGTCAAAGCCCAAATGAAAGCAACGAAGATTGCCGATTCGGTAGCGCAGGTAGGCGAAGTTGCTCTTTACAATCTGCTTATGGGGGCGATTGGTAGCGAGGGATATCCCACTATCGACGAACTTTTTGCTCAAATTGAATCAATGCTTGCTCTTACCGTTGAACAGTTTGAGAAGGGAGAAAACCAACTGCCGACCTTTACGCTGTTGGGCGAATTAAGTAAATACTTAACCGTAAATAGGCTTGACGCTAAAATGGATATAAACTTTACGGATATTTTCCGTATTGATAGTATTGACGGCGAGATTAACGTGGATATGGCAACCGCCGAACCTTCAGAGGTTACAGGAGAAACTGACAAAACGGCAGTAAAATTTAACGTATCGACAAAGATTAGCGAAATTTCAAACGAAACCAAGGCAATATCTATTCCTTCAGACGAAGCTGTTTACGATTTCTACGTTAACGGATATTATGAGGCTAACGAGGGAGAACTTACCTATTTATACGTATGGACTGAAGAAGAGGGTGCAGTGGTGGAATTATACGGCTACAAACCGTCGGGTGTTAGCGTTTCATACAGAGCGACAATCCCGACCAGCGCGCTTATAAATCATAGAATTGAACTTCCTATTCAAAATCTTGAGACTTACGTTGATAATAAGTTATATACTGAAACGCTCGACAAGTCGATTATAATAGAAATAGACGGAGACGAGTTTTTTGTAGTGCAAAAACCCAATCTCAATATTGCTGAGCATAGCGCTTATCAAGCTTTGACAATGATAGAAAACGGTGAAACTGATTTCTATACGATAGATACGGATTTGGGTATTACCGTAACAATGTGGGTGGGTTCTCAAACCGGACAAATATTTTTTAATAATCCGTATCCTTTATCTAATATAGTCTTTACGTACGAGATTGATTATGTAACCGGAGAGATGGTTTGTAAGATAGCAGGATATGGTACCGACGGTTACCTTTATGATACCGAAACGGGAATAGGGTATGTCGGATCGAAACCTAAGCAAATTCCAACCCTTTTTGGCGGTGACTTAGATTTTACTTTCTACGTAACGGAAGACGGAGTCGTAAGGTGTGACGATATGCCGACGGTTCTTCCTCAGTATATAAAGCCACAAAACTAAATATCTCCCTTATAGCGATACGGCGTTCACTTGTGAACGCCGTATCGTTTTTTTGGCGCTTTAGATAGAATAACCCCCCAGTTTTACTAAGGGGAAGACCAGCGAGAGGATAGGTTCTATTTGGAGAATTTAACGTGCATAAGAGCGAGAATGAGCCTAAAAATAGCACAGGATATTACTTAGTATGAGGTTTTGAGCGGAGAATTAAAAAATAATCTAAAAAATTGAAATTCTATTTACAATTTATGATATTTATGATATCATAAAAAACAAGAAAAAACTTGTAAAACTAACGGTTTTTCATATTAAGTTTAAAATATACGGAGAATAAACTATGGCAAATAATAAAACTATGTACGTAGTGTCGCACAGTCACTGGGATAGAGAATGGTATTTAAGCCACGCAAAGCATAATTTTAATTTAGTGCGCACGATGGATAAACTTATCGAGGTTTTAGAAAACGACGATGGGTTTAAAACCTTCCATTTAGACGGACAAATAATTATTTTAGACGATTATTTGGCTGTTAGACCGAGTATGGCTGAACGCGTCAAAAAACTTATAGCAAACGGTAAACTTAAGGTCGGTCCGCTTTATATTTTACAAGACGACTATCTTTTAAGCGGTGAGGCAAACGTCCGTAACGCTTTAGTTGGAATTAGAGAAACGAAAAAATACGGTAATCCTACTATGATAGGGTATTTCCCCGATACGTTTGGAAATATCGGTCAAATGCCACAAATTCTTAAAGGTGTGGGTATTGATAACGCCTTTATGGGTAGAGGTCCTGTAATTTCAAACCCTGAAAAGGTAGGTAAAACCGACGACGGTTTTGCTGAATTTACTTGGGTTGCGCCCGACGGAAGCGAGGTTATAGCCGAACAGTTTATATATTGGTACAGTAGCGGAATGGAACTTCCCGAGGAAGAAGACGCGCTCAATAATAGACTTGGCGAGTTGCTTACCAATATGTCGGCGTGTACTAAAACTTCGTCTATATTGCTATTAAACGGTTGCGACCATCAACCCGTTCAGGCAAATTTGTCTAAAGTAATTGAAAAAGCAAAGAAACTCGGCTACGATATAAAACATACGTCACTTGAAGACTTCCTTGAAAGTGTTCGTCCGTATAGGAGTTCGTTTGCTCCCGTAGTAGGGGAAATTAATCAAGAAGAAAGTGACGGATACCGCACGCTTAGAGAAACGGCAAGCGCGCGTATATATCTCAAACAATCGAGTTATAGGGCAGGATATCTGCTTGAAAGCGTTGCAGAACCGCTTGGTCTTTTAGGCGATAAAAACGGGCTTTTAAACGACGAGGAAATGTTCCATTATGCGTGGAAATGCTTATTGGAAAACTATCCTCACGACAGTATTTGCGGTTGCAGTGTTGACGAAGTCCATAGAAAAATGGAAGTCCGTTTTGCCGAAACTATAGACACCGTACAAAGTCAAATAGACCTCACGGGGGATAGGCTCGTAGCCAAACTTTGCGGTAGCGAAAAGACGGTGCTCGTTTGTAACTGCTATGCAAAACCCGTTACCGATTATGTCGAAGTTAAAGTCGATTATAAAGAGGGAGAAACTATTCCTCAAACCCCGATATTGTATGGAGATGACGGCAGTGAATATTATCCCGTCGTTGAAGATTTGGGAGAGATGACGGTATTTGAACTTCCCGAAGACAAGTTTAGACAGGTTTTCAACGTTCATAGATTTATTTATAGAATTTACGGAACTTTTGCTCCTGCTAAAATAACGGCGTTGACTGTAAAAGACGGCTCGAAAGAAGAGGAAAAGGGAGTTTGGTACGGTGACGGCTTTATTGAAAACTCACTCGTAAAAATTACCTTTAATAAAAACGGCTCGTTTAATATTACCGATAAAAACAGCGGAAAAAATTTAAAAGACCAAAACGTTTATACGGAGATTGGAGATAAGGGTAACGAGTACGAATTTATGCCGACAGGCAACTGTTACGATACTTCAAACGATATCGCAAGCATAGTTTTAGATAAGGCGGACAGTCAAGCGGTTACCTTTAAAGTGACCAACAACTTAATGCAACAAAACGGCAAATACGTTGAAATTGAAAGTAAAATTACTCTCTACGCACACAAAAAAGGAGTTAGAGTAAGTCTTAAATTTAATAACGAGTGTAAAGACCATAGAATTAGAGCCGACTTTGCTTGGGGAACTGAATTTGCTACTCACAATTCGGCAGGGCAGTTTGATTTAACTAAGAGAAACAACTGCTTTGGCTCTAACTGGAAAGCGCCCCACCATCCGCAAAGAACGTACGAATTTATTGAACGTTTAGACGGAAAGGGCAACGGCTCGGTATTAGCCCTTAGAGGACATAACGAGTACGAGGTACTTGCGGATAACGGTCATACTCAAATCACTCTCGTTAGAGGAGTAGGCATACTTGGCGACTGGTTTGACTTCTATACTTACGATTCCCAGTGTTTAAGAGAGGTAACCGCCGAATATATGGTAGAGTTTTACGTGGACGGAGAAAGAGAAATGGCTATCGACGAAGCTTACTCTTTCCATAAGCCGAGATTGTACGCATTTGCCGGCAACGGAAAAGGCGAAAAGGCGAGCGATAGCGCAATAAGCGTTAGCGGAAACGTAGTCGTATCTTGTTTAAGAATGAACGAAAACGGCGAAAACGTGTTGAGAATTTTCAATCCCTATGAAGTTGCTCAAGAGGTTAAGTTTAGTAAAGAAGTTTGCGTAACCGACATGAGAGAGCAATTTAGCGGAGAAAAAATAACTCAAACGACTCTTGCTCCTAAGAAAATACTGACTGTAAAATTCAACTGAATACGATAAATTAACGGCAATCTTTATTTAGGTTGCCGTTTTTATTTTGATAAAAACTTATATTAAAGCAAGATGTGTTTTGCTTATAAGTCGCCGTATAAGTCGATTATTGGCTATTTTTTATAAAAATGAGTTTAAAATGGAGTAAAGAGGGAAAGATTTGCTGTTTTTACGCAAAATAGCCTATAAGTGGGCGTATAAGTTGATTTTCTCACTAAAATGATGTCGAAAATTTATAGTCGCCCTTTATTTACCGTTTTAAATAACCGAACATTTTTGTGTTGTAAATGCGATAATGTAGCAAGCGTGGGTATATAATTTATTATATAAATTTTGAATATGAAGCAATATTTATAAAATATAGAGCAATTTTCCTATTGTATTATGAAAATAATAATAGTATAATTTCCTTAAGCGTGAAATTGTGCGTAAACTTTTAATCTTGTCGTTGTTAAAAAGGCTTAGAAAATGGCTATGTCACAACTTGTGACTGATATTTAAAGGCTTATCTACTTTGCAATACTAGTCTTTTTGCGGATTTTTGCAATTCCTACGACCAACAAGGTCGCTCCCTTGCAAAAACCTCGTAAAAATCCCGTCTTGTTCGTACCTAACCCTTTAAATTTTATCAGTCATACGTTGTGACAGCGCCTAGAAAATAAAAAGACATAATTTCTTGCGACGAAAATAAGTTTTTAAAAGAATATTTTTAAAGGTGCACCTTTTCTTTCGTATTCTACGAAAGAAATCCGTTAATGGCATTAGAATGAAAACCTATTGGGGAAAAGAGAAATTTGGATATAATAACGAACTGTGTTTTTCCGTCTTCTTAAAAAAAGGAGAGGGAAAGTTTTTGCGTATTATAGCGAAAGATATTTATAACCTGTTCGTAAACGGTGAATTTATTTGTTACGGTCCTGCAAGAGCGGGGTACGGTGCGTCGAGAGTTGACGTTGTAGATATTTCCTCTTTATTGACCGAAGAAAAAAACAAAGTTGAAATATTCGTGCAAAGCAACAAGACTAAAACACTTTGTTTTTCTTCCGCAGACCCTTATTTTGGATGTGAGATAACCGACGGCGACGTGACGCTTAAAGACACTGACGATTTTGACTGTTTTTATATGGCGGATAAAGTCGTTAAGGTGGAAAAAATGTCTTTCCAAAGAACTTTTTTAGAAGTTTACAAGATGAAAGAGGACAGAAGACGCCGAGGCGATGCGTTTGTTCCTATTGAAAAAGTAGAAGTACCTACTCCCATATTACTGGAAAGACTCGTCGGCTTTTCTAAAAATAGGCGCAAGACCGCTAAATTGTACGGTGAAGGTAGCGCAGATGACGGCGGAGAGATTACTTGGGAAAACGATTATACGAGGGAGCAACTTACGGCTGGAAGAAGGTATTTTGCATTTACGAGAGATAAATGTGAGGTTGCGCTTAGTTACGAACTTGATAAACTTAGATATTTTCAAGACGGAAAAGAAAGAAAATACCGTTATAAAGCCTATGCTTTTGAAAATATTGAAGTGGGTAAATTTTTCCTTAACGTGACCGCAAAGAAAAAGACGGACGTCTATCTTGTTTATGACGATTTGCTAATAGACGGGATTGTAAAATTTAACCGAGAACAAATAATACACGGACTTAAATGGACGATTGAAGAGGGAAAATATCAACTTAATTCAAACGAGGTATATCAAGCGAAATACGTTACTTTAGTTTATGACGGCGATTTAGATATAGATGAAGTAGGAATAATAGCGATAGAAAATCCTGACGTAGAGGTTGGAGATTTTAAGACTGACGACAGGGAAATAAATCAAATAATAGACGCTTCGATTAGAACGTTTAAACATAACGCATACGATTTGCCGACTGATTGCGCTTCGAGAGAGCGAGCGGGGTATCTTTGCGACAGTTTTTTCACGGCGAGGGCTGAAAAGTTTTTTACGGGACAAAACAAAGTTGAACGTAATATGCTTGAAAATTACTTGTATTTTAAAAACGAAGTTTTTACTGACGGGGGAGTAATCCCAATGTGTTATCCTTCCTGTCCAAAAGAACCCGACGATTATATACCTAACTGGATTCTTTGGTACATCGTTCAACTTGGCGACTGTCTTTATAGAACGGGTGATTGCGAGTTTATTCAAAGGCATAAAAATCAAGTGTACAAATCGCTGAAGTTTTTTGAAAAATACGAAAACGAATACGGACTGCTTGAAAATTTAGACGGGTGGGTATTCGTTGAGTGGAGCAAGGCGAACGATTTCGTAGACGGTGTAAACTTTCCGTCGAATATGTTATATGCAGGCGCATTAAAGTCTGCGGGGCGGATGTTTAACGATACTGCGCTTATGGAAAAAAGCGAAAAGGTAAGACGAGCGGTTAAAACTCTTTCTTACGACGGCGACCTGTTTAGAGATAATGCGTTAAGAGAGGACGGAAAGTTGGTTTTAACTGATAACGTTAGCGAAACCTGTCAAAATTACGCGGTATTTTTCGAGATAATCACAAAAGAGGAAGATGAGGATTTCTATAAAAAACTTGACCGCAGATTCGGTGCGTTGGATAATACGGGAAGAAAAGTATGGGAATCTAATATGTTTATAGGCTTTATATTAAGGCTTGCAGTGCTACATAGAGAAGGTAAATACGAGCTTTTGATAAAAGAAAGTAAAGAGGTGTTTATTCCAATGACTAAGGTTACGGGAACCGTTTGGGAACATTTTGCTCCGCATTCAAGTTGTAACCACGGATTTGGAGCAATCGTAGGAGGATTGGTTTACGACTCTTACCAAAAAATACGAAAAGGAGGAAAAACCCATGCACGGTAGTACGGTTTCTACGGGTAAAATAGTTACCATAAAGCCCAAAAAGGAAAAAGTAAACAGATCTAAATCCGAAAAAATAATAATTTGGGTGGTGTTTGCTCTTCTTGCAATTTATGCGTTTACTCTAATTTACCCCTTCATTTATTTGATAATTAACTCAATGAAGACGATTGGAGAGTTTTTAACAAACCCTATGGGCTTACCGAAAAACTTTACGGCGATGGTTAATAACTATTCTTACGTTTTTGCGGAGTATCCTATAATTTCAATGTTTATAAATTCCGTCGCGTTAAGCGTAGGGCAAACTGTCGTAGGTATGGCGTTATCCTGTATAGCCGCTTACGTTTTAGCCAAATATAAGTTTAAGGGTAACGGGTTTATCTATATGGCGACTATAATTGCGTCAATGGTGCCTACGGTAGGCGCAACCCCCGCCACTTATAAACTTATGATAAATATGGGATTTTTGAAAGGCGGATATCTTTACAATTATTTAGGTATGCTCTTTATGATAGGAGCTTTTGGCGGTCCTTTCCTTTATTTGCACAGTTTCTTTAAAGCAATACCTTGGAGTTACGGTGAAAGTGCGCAACTTGACGGGGCGAGCGACTTTAGAATATTCGTTCAAATAATGTTGCCGTTAGCGGCTAACGGAGTGCTCACGTTTACTATTATAAGATTTTTAGGCTCGTGGAACGAATATTGGTCGGCATACTTGTATTTTGGAAGATTTGAAACTTTAGCAGTAGGATTAAACAGATTATCTACCGAAGCGGCAAGTTTCAATTTACACGTGGAACTTTTCGCCGCAATGATAGTATCGATAATACCCGTTTTGATTTTTTATGCTATTTTCCAAAAGCAACTTATGCGTAATACAATCGGCGGTGGTCTTAAGGGGTGAGTTATGGAGATAAATAGAATTAATCAAAATCAAGTCGATAACTCGGGTTTAGGAAGTTTAAAAGTTAAACCTCCGCGCAGAAAAATGACTGCAAAGACCAAAAAACTTATATTCGTTTGGGGAATGCTTGCATATCCAATACTTCAGTTTTTGATATTCTTCGTTTTAGTTAACATTAGTTCGATAATTATGAGTTTTGAAAGGCAAGTTATCGGTTCGTCCGGTATTAGCATTAAAACTTCGGCGTATTGGTATCAAAAATTCTATAAGGAATTGTTTATAACCAAACTTCCTCAAGTAAGAAATGCAATTGTAAATTCACTGTTTGTAGGTTTAAACGATTTAATTTTAGTTGCGCTTTCGGTAACTCTTGCGTATTTCTTTTATAAAAAGATGCCCGGAAGAAACGTATTTAGAATAATATTTTTCCTTCCTTCAATCATATCAATCGTAATCTATACGATGGTTTACAAATATATGTTTAACCCTCAAACCGGACCTGTAAGTATAGTTTTGCAAAAGATTTTCGGTTGGACGGTTTCGTCAACACCCAGTTGGTTTAACGACTACGGTATCATAATGATTATGGTTTACTGTCTATGGGTTGGTACGGGTTATAATATATTGATATTAGGCGGAGCGATAGCAAATCTTTCCGAAGAGGTTATGGAGTCTGCCAGACTTGACGGGGCAAAAATGCGTCACGAACTGTTTTTACTCGTAATACCAATGATTTGGCCTACGATTTCAGTTTCAATCCTCGGCGCTGTAACTACGATGTTTACTTTGTTTATACAGGTTGAACTGTTGACGGGAAACTCTGCACCTACGGTAGCATACCTTATTAACAATCTCGTAAAACGTGGTAAGGTTAACAACTTATCGGAAGGCGCTGCAATCGGTCTTATATTTACGGTTGTTGCGACTCCTATAATCGTACTCGTTAAAAAACTATTAGATAAAGTATCAGAATCCTTTGGATTTTAAATAAATATGAGGTGAAAAATGAGAAAGAAAATCAAACTTTTGGCACTCTTACTTGCAATAGTTGCAACTTTCGGTATCGGTACCGTAAACGCATTTGCAAGTGCAACAACGAAGGTGGTCTTAGACGATTCCTTTAATTCGTTAGAATTTAACGGAACGGTGGATTCTAATAAGTGGGCAACAACCGTTGCTGACGTCGAAAACCCGTCCATTAAGCAAGCGGGCGCGTCTAACGCATGTTTGCAATTCCTTCAAAACAAGTCTGGCGGTGAAGAAGTTCAACTTGGTACTAAAGATAAAATAACCAATATCGAGTATGTAAGTTTTTCGCTTAGATTTCCGTCGACGTCCGCTGGCAAATGGATAATGGTAAGTTTCGTTCCTAACTTGGTAGGCGCTACCGGTCAAACGTATA
>SVIB01000019.1 GCA_015055505.1 Clostridiales bacterium | reverse complement strand
AATCCCGAACTGTATCAAAGAGAAAAGAGAAAATTTTAGAGGGAAGATGGGAAGTTGACGGCTCAATGTGGCTTGAGGCAGATTGTAACTTGACAAGCGGAGAAAGTTTAGTCCGTCAAATTCTTTTCGGTAAGAGATTTTTTAAAGAGGAATTTAATACCGACTGTAAAACGGTCTGGCTTCCCGACGTTTTCGGTTACAGCGCAGGACTTCCTCAAATTATGCAAAAGAGTGGCATTGATAATTTCGTTACCGCAAAAATCGGTTGGAACGATACCAACCGTATGCCTTACGACGTGTTTAAATGGCGTGGCATTGACGGTAGTGAAGTGTTTGCTTATTTCCTTTCAACTTGCGAATGTAATCCAAGAGACGGGGTTTACGATAATACTTATACAACTTATACCGCTCCAATAAATCCAATGTACGTGCTTGGTACTTGGAATAGATTTCAACAAAAAGAATTAACCGATACCGTAATTATGAGTTACGGCTGGGGTGACGGCGGTGGCGGTCCTACGAGAGAGGATATCGAACAAAAGAGAAGGCTTACCTTAGGACTTCCTGAAATTCCAAAGGTAAAATTTGAAAGTTTAGGCGATAGTTTAACTAAGATTAAGAAAAACTACGCTAAAAACACCGCAGAACTCGGCAGAGAGCCGATTTGGACCGGAGAACTCTATTTTGAATATCACAGAGGAACTCTTTCAAGCGTTCCACAAGTAAAAATGAACAATAGAAAGGGAGAATTTGCCCTTTTAAATGCAGAACTTTTAAGTGTTTTGGGTAATATGTTGGTTAATGCCGAATATCCAAAGTCGCTAATAGATAAAAATTGGAAAATATTACTTCTTAATCAATTCCACGACATTTTACCCGGTTCATCTATCGGCGAAGTGTATGAAGATAGCAATAAACAGTTCGCTCAACTTTTCAAAGATACCAACGGAGTTATCGACGGAATTTTAGATACTATTGCAAAAGAGGTTAAGTCAAAGGGCGGGCTTTTGGTGTTTAACCCTAACGGATTTACCGCAAGCGGAACTGTTAAATATGGCGATAATCAACTTATAGCCGAGGATATTCCTGCTTTTGGGTATAAAGTTATACCTTATAAGGAAAACGTTTCAACGGTTAAAGTGGACGGCTTAACACTTGAAAATACCTATTATAAAATCGTATTCTCAACCTGTGGCGGAATAAAATCTATATTTGATAAGCGTGAGCAAAGAGAAGTAGTTAAACCAAATAGACTCGTAAATCAAATGATTGCTTATCAAGATACCCCCTATCAGTACGATAATTGGGAAATTGCCCCGTATTATAAGCAAAACAAGTGGATTTTAGACCAAGAAGCCGAATTTAATAAAATTTTTGAGGGAGACAGAAGTGGTTTTGAAATTACCAAAAAGTACGGAAAATCGACTATACGGCAAAAAGTTTACTTATATAACGACGGTATTGACCGCATAGATTTTGTTACCGACGTTGATTGGAAAGAGAAAAATCAACTCTTAAAAACTCATTTCCCATTTGATTTAATTGCAGATAAGGCAAGTTACGATATTCAGTTTGGACACGTAGAACGCGCATCTCACGACAATACCGGATGGGATAGCGCGAGGTTTGAGTCAGTGGCGCAAAAGTGGGCTGATAAGTCGGAAAACAACTATGGTGTGGCAATTTTAAACGACGGGAAATACGGATTTGGCGTAGATGACGGCGACCTTTCTATGACTGTTTTAAAGTCGGGAAGTTTTCCGTTTGACGGCGCAAGCGACTTTATTCCAACGTTTACTTATTCAATTCTTCCTCATAAAGGAAACCGTTGCAACGGTGGAATTGTGGAAAAATCATACCTTTTAAACAGGCCTTTCTTCGTTAGAGAGGTTGGCGAAAATGCGAATGGAAAACTTCTTGACGAGTTTTCTTTGATAGATTATAATGCGAAAGGCATTATATTTGAAACAGTTAAACTCGCTGAGGATGGAAACGGAATAATACTTCGCGCATACGAGGCGTATAGAGAAAGAAAAGAAGTTGAATTTACGGTTTCAAACGCAAAAGAGGTATTCTTATGCGACTTAAATGAAAGTGAAACGGAAAAGTTAGAACTTTGCGGAAATACCGTTAAGTTTACCGTTAAACCATTTGAAATTATTACGATAAAAGTAAAAACGGCGTAAAATATGAAAAATTTTCAATTTAATGAAAAAGCGCTCGTAGGAGTAGATTTTGAGCGTGGACTAATTACAGATATCTTGTATGAAGAACTGTGCTTAACCAAAGGTCAAGCACCCATTTTTGCTGTAAAATTGCGAGATAGAATGGGTAAAACGCAAATTGTAAAGTCTACGGAATGTAATTTCGTTTCGTTTGAGGACGGATTTGCAAAGTATACGTCTTCATATTTCGACGCTATTTTATCGGTTAAAGAGAAAAATAATGCCCTTAATTTTAGGTTTAAGGTTAAAAATAAAACCGATAAATTGTTAGAATGGGTAGAATTAGCGCCCTTTTCCGTTGATAAAAAATTAAAAGACGAAGGCGGAAAGGGGGAGATAGTTTATCCGTATAACGAGGGTTGTTTAGTTACCAATATGGCGTATAGAGAAAGTATGCCGTTTAAGTATGTTGAGCCCGAATATCCAAGTAAAAATACTTTTTCAATTTTCCCCAATATGGTTTTTGCGCAGTTTATAGCATACGGCGTATACGGAAAGGGGATTTATTTAGGAATGCACGATAACGAAAGAACGACGAAACACGTTGATTTTTGCTATTGTAACGATAGCATAAAGGTGTTTATGCGTACTTTTTGTAATGTAAGTTACGGTCAAGATTACGAAATGCCATTCGATTGCGTTATGAAAGTGTACGAGGGCGATTGGTATAATGCTTGCGATATATACAACGAATGGTTTGTAAATAACCTGCCAAACGGACTTAAAAGGATTGATGAAAGCAACGATTTACCGAAGTGGTACGGAGAGTCACCGCTAATTGTTGCGTATCCGTTAAGAGGAGATTGCGATACAAACGTAAAGCCAAACGGAATGTATCCCTATAAAAACGCGCTACCGTATTTAGAGGAAATTGCAAGTAAAACGCAAAGCAAAGTAATGGGACTTCTTATGCATTGGGAAGGAACTGCGCCTTGGGCTCCGCCTTATTCTTGGCCACCTTACGGGGGGGAAAGAGAGTTTTCGTTGTTTACGGAAGAATTGCATTCTAAAGATATGCTCGTAGGGCTTTATTGTAGCGGTATGGGTTGGACAATACAAAGCAACGTCGATACAACTTATAATTGCGAGCAAAAATTTAAGCAGTTAAATATTAAAAATTGTTTATGCGCAAATTCAAACGGCGAAATAGAGAGTATAATATGTACTTCACAAAGAAAGGGGTACGATATGTGTCCCGCAAGCGAAAAGACGAAAGAAATATTAAAGACGGAGTTTGATACTATTTGTAAAAACAACGTTGATTATTTGCAGGCGCTTGATCAAAATCACGGTGGAAATGCGTATTTTTGTTACAGCGATAAGCACGGACATCCGCCTGCGCCGGGTAAATGGCAACAAGAGGAAACAAATAAACTTTTATCTGCAATAGATAAAAATGGTGTTTTGTTCGGTTGTGAATCGTCTGCGTCCGAGCCATTTTTAGCCCAACTCCGTTTTAGCGACAATCGGTTTCAACTTAATTATTACGTAGGAACGCCTATTCCAATTTATTCTTATCTTTATCACGAGTACGTAAATAACTTTATGGGTAACCAAATTTGCGCTATGCTTGAAAAGAAAGACGATAACTTTACTATGAGGGTTGCTTATTCCTTTACCGCGGGAGATATGCTTACTGTGGTTTTAGGGAAAGACGGCAATATGCTTTATTCTTGGTGCGATTACATACAGCCTATTGAAAAAAATCTTGATAAAGAAACAACCTTAACTTTTATCAAAAATCTTAACAGTTGGCGACAAAACGGCGGTAAAAACTTCTTGCATTTAGGAAAAATGATTAAGCCTATAAAAGTGCATTGCGGAAAGGAAAAGTTTTTGCTTGAAGATATGAAAACTTATTTTACTCCCGACTCCGTGTTGACTTCGGCTTATGAATATAATGGTGAAAGGGTGCAGTTTATAGTCAATTACAATTTAAAAGAAGTCGAAATTTCTTTTGATAAAAAGTACGATTTATATCTTGACAGCCAACTTAAAAATAGTGTAAAAAGTGTAAATAACGCAACTATAGCCCCACTTTCGGCTATTATGATAAAACTTGATTGATAAACTGTGATTACAAATATAGAGGATGAAATATGAAACAAGGAAGATTTACTCTCCCTGCGGATAATTCGCTTGGAGAAAAGACGAAAGAAATTGCAAAGAAATGGGGCGCAGACGCCGTGAGAGATTGCGACGGTACGGCTCTTCCTGATAACCCAAAGCAGTACGGAAAAGTTTACAATACGTATTTTATAGTGCGCGGAGATAACGAGTGGGCAAGACTTCACCCTGAAGAGGCTCAAAGAATTTTTCTTTTAACCGAGAGAATTTTAGCAACGGGGGAAAGTGTTCAAATTGAGATAATGGAGCACTTTTTAAAAGACGAGTTTGATCCCGACGTTTCATATTTGGATAGGTGGGAAGTCTACGATAGAACGGTAGGGCAACTTCATAGCGATTGGTCTTACGACAAAAAAACGGGTGTCGTAACGGTAAAAAACGCTAAGAAATTCCACGAATACACCGTATCTTTTTTGGCAAGAATTACTTGGCATCCCGTTCAAATTTATAACTATCTAACAAATGAGTGGACTTGTGAAAAACAGTTGACTTACGACCCTGCTTTTCCCAATACTAAAGAATATATTAAAAAGCGCATGGAAGAGTGGTGTTTGGAAAATCCCGAAACGGACGTAGTTAGATTTACTACCTTCCTCTATCAGTTTACCTTAATTTTCAACAATTTTGGAAAAGAAAAGCAAGTTGAGTGGTTTGGATACTCTCAAACGGCAAATCCCATTCATATTGACAATTTTTATAAGAAAACGGGTATTAAATTAACTGCTGAAGATTTCGTTGATAACGGACATCATAACAATATTTTCCGTACTCCAACTGAAAAGTTTAAGAAATATATGGAATTTATTGAAGAATTCGTAAGTCAAACGGTTGCCGAACTCGTAGAAATTTGTCATAAACACGGAAAAGAGGCTATGATGTTCTTAGGGGACGACTGGATAGGCGCGGAGCCGTACGGCAACCATTTCCATAAGATGAATTTAGACGCCGTCGTAGGCTCGGTAGGTGGTGGCGTAACGGTTAGAATGCTCTCCGAAATACCACACGTTAAATACCACGAAGGTAGATTTCTTCCTTATTTCTTCCCAGATACCTTCTTTGACGGAAACGAAGAAAATGCCGTAGCGGAACTTAACAAGAACTGGTTGACGGCAAGAAGAGCGCACATGAGAAAACCTTTAGACCGTATGGGTTTCGGCGGTTATCTATCGCTCGCTACAAAATTTCCGTCCTTTATTGACAGAGTAGAAGAAATTGCCGACGAATTTAGAAATATCTATGACGCTATCGATAATAAAAAACCGTATTGCAGACTTAAAGTAGGACTTTTAAACGCATGGGGCAAAAAGAGAAGTTGGATGAGCCACATGGTCGCTCACGAACTTTGGTATCAGTCGATATATTCTTATCAAGGCATATTAGAGGCTATATCGGGACTACCCGTTGATATCGAATTTTTGTCGTTTAATCAACTTATAGACGGGGTTCCTGAAGGAATTGACGTGATAATCAACGCTGGTGACGCGTATACAGCGTTTAGCGGAGGAAGGGTTTGGCTTGATGAAAAATTACAGACTTCAATAAGAGAGTTCGTGTATAACGGCGGTGGATTTATAGGAGTTGGCGAGCCGACGGCGTGTTCAGCAAACGGCAGATATTTCCAACTTGCCGACGTTTTAGGCGTAGACAAAGAAATAGGATATACGCTTTCAAACGATAAATATAATATAGAAAAAGTACCCCACGAATTAACTGACGGCATGACCGAATTCGACTACGGCGAAGATAAGAAAAATATTTACGCATTAGACGGCGCAAAAGTTTTAGATATCTCTTTTTCCAATAGATTTAAGAGAAACGTAAACGTAGGCGAAGTTAAAATGGCGGTAAATAATTACGGTAGGGGCAAGAGTTTCTATATAACGGGAATTCCGTATTCATTTGAAAATGCAAGACTTTTATATAAAGCAATGTGCTTTGTGAGCGGAAAAGATATTAACGTGTGTTATTCTTCAAACGTTTACACGGAGTGTAACTATTATCCAACGAGTGGGAAGTATGCGATTGTAAATAACAGTAACGAAGTTCAAACGACTGATTTTTATAATGTAGACGGCAAGAAAGAAACTTTAATTTTAAAGCCTATGGAAGTTAGATGGATTAACGGATAAGAGGTAATTTGATAAAAATTTTAAGCAGCCGACAAAAATTCCGTCGGCTGTTTTTAGTGAATGTGTATATGCGCAAACATTTGATAAGGAACCGATTTTTAAGCATTTTTAATATGGTAATGGTCATTGTTAAAAATAAACTGTTTAGAATAAAAATTATTTAATCGAGGGATTAATATGTTTGAAAAGAATACGGTTAAAGCAACTGAACAAGTAAAAAAAGAACGCTACGTCGAGTATTATCAACAAGACGGAAAAGTAAAGGTTTTGTTCATTGGAAATTCAATTACAAAGCATGAGCCAAAGCCTGAAATAGGATGGGATAATGACTGGGGTATGGCGGCATCTTGCCGTGAAAATGATTACGTGCACGTTGCAGTAAGGCTTTTGGAAGAAAAGTTTGGAAAGATCAATTATTGTGTTGCAAACTGCGGGCATTGGGAACTTAATTATTATAATGACAAGATGATAACCGATTGGCAGAGGGCAAGAGATTTCAATGCCGACATAGTTGTTGTGCGCATAGGGGAAAACATTTGGAATGTTAAGGATAAATTTATGGAACATCCAATTGCCCCGCATTTTGATAAAATGATTAAATATTTTGCTATAAATCCAAACGCAAAAGTAATTGTTACAGGCTTATTCTGGAGATGTGTAGAGATTGAAAGTGCAATAAAGCACGTTGTAGAAGAGAATAACTATACTTTTGTTTGTTTGGAAGATTTGGGCGATGATTGTAAAAATATGGCAATAGGGCAATATTGGCACGAGGGTGTAAGTGTGCATCCGGCTGATGAAGGAATGAGAAAGATTGCAGAGAGAATAGTTGAAAAGATATAGGGTATAAAACGATTAATTAACATATAAAAGCACAGAAATTAAAGAAAACGGTGTAATGAACTGCGACATAACTTTTGCGCTTTGATGACTTCACTTGTTGGGATAGTGGAGAACTCATAGGAAAAATAAGTGACGAAGCAAAGGAAAGACTGCGCAAAGCAAGCAACTAACAGTAATAATTGAAATCAAAAAGGATAATATTTACAAAAATGACGAGGCGATTCGCAAATGGTTCAGTGCGAACGCCTCGTTTGTAAAAGCCTATTTGTCGATTAGGTTTTGTTTGATTGAAGGAGTGTGCTTGTCTGGCGGAGCGGAGCGACGCCACTTGTTCAAGACAAGCACACGCCTAACACTACTTTTGCGAAAAAAGTTATTAATTGCCGACACGTTTTCTTGTTCGTGATATGCTGTAATTCTAAAATAATTTGCCATAATAATTCTCCTTTAGGCTGCTATCGCCTTAACAAAATTGGATTTAATACATAAAATGGCGTTATATTGTTTTTCTGATGTTTCAATCCCATGTGATATTAAATGCTCTTTTACAGTTGAACTTTTTGAGGGCTTGGCTGAACTCGTTAAAGAGAAAAACATATAGTTTTTGAAAAGGCAAAAAAGGGTGAATCTCAATTAGTTAAAAACTTAATTAAATTTATTGATAATTATGGGAAAGAAATTTTTAAAGAAGAGATTGCTATTGATGAGCAATTGTTTTGCGAAATCCTATTAGAGACACGTAATAGAATTGCTCATATAAGAACAAAAAACAACAAACAGTTTTTAGAGGGTGCTGAAAACTTATGGTATAATAGTAAATTGTTTTTGTTATATCGTGTAGTGATATTTGAGTTGTTAGATATTCAAAAACCTACATACGAGAAGAAACTTGTCGAAAAAGTTTCTGAAATTAATTCTTTAGATGATGTGAAACATTTCTCGAAAAACTACAGAATAACAATCCATAACGGCTAAAGTTAAAAATTGCTAAAACTTTAGATAATTGACCTATAGGCTAATTTGTTGGGGTGAAGTTAGGGTAAAGTTTGGGTGAGTATTACGTTATTATCATTTACCATAATCTTTTGGTTCAAGTTGCATAATGCGTGGGGCACCAAAATAACGGACAAGGACTATTCCTTGTCCGTTATTTTTTTGTACCGAGGTCGGGACGAATCAAAATCTATTAGGATTTTGGTTCGCATTCCGTAAGGAATCTTGCCGAGGGTTCCCTAAAGGGAAACGGCAAACCCTGAATGGGCGACTATCGTGAAAAATAATAGACGAAAATTTGCGTTTGATGAAGAACTGTGCAACTTTGAAGTTTAATTATTTGAGGTGTGGAAAAACTAAAACGATAAAAAAAAGAGGTAAATTGAGAGCGACTACTCATTTTATATTGGTAAATAGTAGTAATCTCTTGCTTTATTTAATAATAAGTAGTATAATTATTTTAATAATTGAGGAAAACGGAAGACGAATTAGCAGTAGGAGTAAAGGATGAAGTTTGTAGATTACGTAAATATAAAACAAGGTACTGATTCTATAAGAAGATTTTCAAGAGGTAATACTTTGCCATTGGTTTGTACGCCAAATGCGCTTAATATGTTTGCGCCTCAAACGGATAGCACGAGAGGACCTTGGTATTATCACCCTGTAGATAGGAGTTTCGAGGGGGTAAGACTTACTCACCAACCAAGTCCTTGGGCGGGGGATTTTTCTTGTCTTTGTTTTTTACCGCAAATAGATAAACTTTACGTAGATCCTGCGCTTAGATGGTCGGGTTTTCGTCCTGAAAACGCCGTTCTAACCCCATACTATATGGAGTATTATCTTTTAAGGCATAGAACGAAGTTTAGTCTTGCGCCAACGGATACGGGCGCGATAATGACGGTTGACGCTACTGAAAATAAAGGAAAATCGCTTTTTTCAATAATTCCGTTCGATTTTAAGACTGAAATAACGGTTGACAAAGAAAAAAGAACTGTTTACGGCTACACCTGTTCACTTACGGAAGCCCCAAAAAATAAAGACTTTAAAGTGTATTTTGCGTTGACTTTTAGTACGGATATAGAAAGTATACAAACCCAACCCGTCGGTCAAAATGCAAACGCGGTAGGTGTGATTTTAGCCGAAAATAAATACGAAGTAAGATGTTCAGCCTCGTTTATAAGCGTGGAGCAGGCTAAACTTAATATTGAAAGAGAGTTAAGCGGAAAGTCTTTACAGGAAATATCGAAATCCGCTGAAGACAAATGGGAAGATTTGTTATCAAGATTAGTTATAGATGCTGACGAAAAAACGAAACGCACTTTCTATTCGTGCTTGTATAGAACGTTTATTTTCCCCAATAAGTTTTATGAAACGGGCGCGGACGGAGAAAACTACCACGTAGTTCCCGAAACCGGAGAAATAAAAAAAGGCGTTGCGTACACTAATAACGGTTTTTGGGATACTTATAGAACGGTTTATCCGTTATATTCGATTGTTCGTCCTGAAAAGTTAAACGAAATAATTGAAGGATATCTTAATATTTACGACGATACGGGCGTTTTGCCGAGATGGTTGACTCCGTCGGAAGTAAATTATATGCCGGGAACGTTAATCGAGGCAGTTTTGGCTGATTGCGTTTGTAAAAATCTTTTGACTGAGCGAAATAAACAAAGGGTTTACGACGCCGTTATTAAAAACGTTGAATTTAAGACAAACGGCGACCGTGTTTCAAGAAAGTGCTTGGACGAGTATAAAACACTCGGCTACGTTCCTTACGATAAATGCATTGAAAGCGTAAACGAAACCTTGGATTCGGCATACGGTGATTACTGTATATCGGTAATTGCAAAAAGCGTAGGACAAGACGAAGTTGCGGAAAAGTTTTTAAACCGCAGTCAGAACTATCGTAATTTGTTTGATAAAGAAAGTGGATTTATGCGTCCAAAACATTCAAACGGACAGTTTAAAGAACCTTTTGACGAGTTTGATTGGGGCGGAGATTATACTGAAGGCGGAGCATGGCAAAATTCGTTTGCCGTTCCGCACGATTACGAAGGTCTTGCAAGTTTATATGGTGGGAAAGAGGCGTTTTTAAGAAAAATAGACCAACTTTTTGAGACTCCGCCGTACTATAAGGTAAACAGTTATCCGTTAGAAATACACGAAATGGCAGAAATGGCGGCGGTAGATTTTGGTCAGTGCGCAATTTCAAACCAACCGAGTTTCCACATTCCGTTTACGTATGCCGAATTTGGAGAAAAAGAGAAAACGTATAATATCGTCAAGAAAATGACCGACGAGTTGTTCTCTTATAAAGACGGGGGATTCCCCGGTGACGAGGACAACGGAACGATGGCTTCGTGGTACGTCTTTGCCGTATTAGGCTTTTATCCAACCTGTCCGGGCAAATTGGAGTATGCCGTAAGCGGTAATATCGTTAAATCGGCAATTTTAAAAACCGCAAACGGGGACGTGGATATCGTTAAAAAAATTAACGGAGTAAACAAAATCAATCACTTTGATTTAGTTAAGTGATTATATTAAAAACTACTTCAATTTTTATTGGGGTAGTTTTTTAGTTTTGCTTGACTTGAAAGAATAAAATATATATTATATAATAAGAAAGACGAAAAGGAGAAAGAGATGAAATTTTACGGTTTTCAAAAAATGACCATGCTTGATTTCCCCGGTAGGGTGGCTTGCATAGTCTTTACGGGCGGATGTAATTTCCGTTGTCCTTTTTGCCACAATTCGCTACTTGTAACCGATATAGGGAATCAAACTTACGACGAAGAAGAGATTTTGGAATACTTAAATAAAAGGAAGGGCATTTTAGACGGTATATGCGTATCGGGCGGAGAGCCTTTGCTTCAAGTCGGTCTTGACTCCTTTTTAGAAAAGGTCAAGAATATGGGTGTTAGCGTTAAAATTGACACAAACGGCTCTTTTCCGTCAAGGCTTAAAACTCTCGTTTTGAAAGGTCTCGTAGATTACGTTGCTATGGATATAAAAAACAGTAAAGAAAAGTATCCAATAACCACCGATTGCAAAAACTTAGATATCTCTAAGATTGAAGAAAGCGTTGACTTTTTACTGTCGGGAGCCGTCGATTACGAGTTTAGAACGACTGTGGTCAACGAGTTCCATAAACCACAAGATATAGTGGCAATAGGAAAATGGATACAAGGCGCAAAAAAATATTTTTTGCAAAATTTTGTAGATTCGGGAAATTTGATAGGAGATGGACTTTCAGCCGTTTCCTTAGATAAATTAAAGGAATTTGCGGAAATTGCAAAACCTTACGTAGAAAAAATAGCCCTTAGAGGGGTATAAAAAAGGCAAAAAACAGGCGTGTTTCGTCTGTTTTTTATTTTTAAGAAAAACCACAATATATTGTGTTTTCTCTTGACAAGGGGCAATATATATGGTATAATCAAGCTCGAACGATAAATAAGAGGAGAAGATACTATGTATAGAGTATTAAAGCGTGACGGCAAAATAGTCGATTTAGACCTTTCTAAAATCAACGTAGCAATTACCCAAGCGTTTGAGGCTTGCGATAAGCAGTTTCATAAAGACGTTATAGATTTTTTAGTTTTAAAAGTAACTTCTGAATTTGAACCCAAGATTGAAAACGATTGTATTTCGGTTGAAAACATACAAGACAGCGTGGAATCGGTACTTATTAAGGCTGGTTACGACGACGTTGCAAAGGCGTATATTATCTACCGTAGACAAAGAGAGAAGATTAGAAATTTAAACGCAACCGTTTTAGACTATAAACAAATAGTAGATAATTACCTTAAGATTAACGACTGGAGAGTAAAAGAAAACTCTACGGTTACTTATTCGGTAGGCGGACTTATTCTTTCTAACTCAGGAGCAATCACTGCAAACTATTGGCTTTCGGAAGTTTACGACGCTGAAATAGCAAACGCGCACAAAAATGCGGATATCCATATTCACGACCTTTCAATGCTTACCGGATATTGCGCAGGTTGGTCGCTTAAACAACTTATTCAAGAAGGACTTGGCGGTGTAACCGGTAAAATTACCTCTGCTCCTGCAAGCCACCTTGCAACTCTTTGCAACCAAATGGTAAACTTCCTTGGTATTATGCAAAACGAGTGGGCAGGCGCGCAAGCATTCTCGTCTTTTGACACCTATCTTGCTCCGTTTGTAAAAGTAGACAATCTTAGTTATAATCAAGTTAAAAAATGTATTGAATCGTTTATTTACGGCGTAAATACTCCAAGCCGTTGGGGTACTCAATCACCGTTTACGAACATTACTTTGGACTGGGTTGTTCCTAACGACCTTGCTGAACTTAACTGTTTAGTCGGCGGAAAGGAAATGGATTTCAAGTACAAAGACTGTCAAAAAGAAATGGATATGGTAAACAAAGCGTTTATCGAAGTTATGATTGAAGGCGACGCAAACGGCAGAGGATTCCAATATCCAATTCCTACCTATTCAATTACTAGAAATTTTGACTGGAGCGAAACCGAAAACAATAAACTTTTATTTGAAATGACTTCTAAGTACGGAACTCCTTATTTCTCTAACTACATCAACAGCGATATGGAGCCAAGCGACGTAAGAAGTATGTGTTGCAGACTTCGTCTTGACCTTAGAGAACTCCGTAAAAAGTCAGGCGGATTCTTTGGTAGCGGTGAAAGTACTGGATCTGTCGGCGTTGTAACTATCAATATGCCGAGAATTGCTTATCTTGCAAAAGACGAGGCTGAATTCTATCAAAGACTTGACAAATTAATGGACATTTCGGCTCGTTCGCTTAAAGTTAAGAGAACGGTTATTACCAAACTTTTAGAGGGCGGTCTTTATCCTTACACCAAGAGATATCTTGGAACTTTCAACAACCACTTCTCAACGATTGGTTTAGTTGGTATGAACGAGGCTTGTCTTAACGCAAAATGGCTCAAGGCTGACCTTACCAATAAACACGCTCAAGATTTCACAAAGAACGTATTAAACCACATGAGAGAGCGTCTTTCGGATTATCAAGAGGCTTACGGCGACCTTTACAACTTAGAGGCAACTCCCGCTGAATCTACGTCTTTCCGTCTTGCAAAACACGACGTAAAGAGATATCCTGAAATTATTACGGCAGGTAAAGAGGGTGAAACTCCTTACTATACTAACAGTTCACACCTTCCCGTTGGATATACCGAAGACATATTCACGGCGTTAGATATTCAAGACGAACTTCAAACTCTTTACACTTCGGGAACAGTATTCCACGCATTCCTCGGTGAAAAATTACCCGATTGGAAGGCTGCTGCAAATCTCGTTAGAAAGATTGCTGAAAACTACCGTCTTCCGTACTATACGCTTTCTCCAACTTATTCGGTATGTAAAAACCACGGATATATCCAAGGCGAAGTATTTACTTGTCCCGACTGCGGAGAAAAGACTGAAGTATATAGCCGTATAACCGGTTACTACCGTCCTATCCAAAACTGGAACGACGGAAAGAGCCAAGAGTATAAGCACCGTAAAGTTTACAATATCGAGAATTCGGTATTGACGAGAAACGGTTGTCCTGCTGAAGAAGTTACCGCAACTGAAACTAAGGCAAGCGAAAACGCAGTATATCTTTTCGCAACTGCAACTTGTCCAAACTGTAAGGTAGCATGCACTTTCCTTGAAAAAGCAGGTGTAAAATATCAAAAACTCCTTGCAAACGAACACCCCGACCTCGTTGCTGATTTCGGCATTAAACAAGCGCCCACTTTGGTAATTGTTGACGGCGGAGAAGTTAAAAAATTCGTAGGTGTTTCGGATATAAAGAAATATCTTAACGCATAATGGTATACGATATTATAATAATAGGCGGAGGCCCTGCGGGGCTTACCGCCGCGCTATACGCAAAAAGAGCGAATAAAAGCGCGTTAGTAATAGAAAAATCTACCTACGGCGGACAAATTACTTTTTCGCCGAAAGTAGAAAATATCCCCGGTTTTAACGCTGTTTCAGGCAACGAGTTTGCTGAAAAACTCGTTGACCAAGCAATTTATCAAGGCGTTGAAATGGAATATGCCGAAGTTCTTTCAGTTGAAGACGGTAAAATCAAAACAGTAAAAACTGACGGCGGAGATTTCGAGGGAAAAGCCGTAATTATTGCAACTGGAGCAAAACACAGAAGACTTAATTTAGAGGGCGAAGAGAAGTTTATCGGCGAGGGAATATCCTTTTGCGCCGTATGTGACGGAGCGTTTTATAAAGATAAAGTCGTAGGTGTCGTAGGCGGTGGTAATTCCGCGCTTCAAGAGGCAATATTGTTATCCGAACTTTGCAAAAAGGTATACGTTTTCCAAAACTTGGACAAACTTACGGGAGAGGGTAAACTTTGCGAGCAGGTATATTCAAAATCAAACGTTGAAGTAATACTTTCTACGGTCGTTGAAAGTTATATAGGCGATACCGAACTTAAAGGCGTAAATTTACTTTCTTCAAACGGAGAGCAAAGTAGCGTAGAACTCGACGGTTTATTCGTTGCAATAGGTCTTATTCCTCAAAACGGCGCATTTAAATCTCTTTTAGAATTAAACGATTACGGATACGCCGTGTCGGGAGAAGATTGCACGACGAAGACAAAAGGCGTTTTCGTTGCAGGGGACTGTAGAACTAAAAAAATCCGTCAAGTAGCGACTGCAACTGCGGACGGAGCGATATCCGCTTTGGCTGCTTGCGATTACGTTGACGGTTTAGGAGAATAAAATCTCCAAAGGAGATTAATATGGAAGTAGTATTGACAAGCAACAATTTTGAAGAAGAAGTATTAAATTCAAAAATACCCGTTCTCGTAGATTTTTGGGCGACTTGGTGCGGTCCTTGTCGTATGATTGCGCCCATAATCGAAGAAATTGCGAGGGAAAACGAGGGCAAGATAAAAGTTGGAAAGGTAAACGTTGACGAAGAGGAAGAACTTGCTATCAAATACGGAATTTCAAGTATTCCTACGCTTTTGCTTTTTAAAGAAGGGCAACTCGTCAAAAAAACACTTGGATATATGCCCAAAGATGCAGTTGAAAAATTTATAAACGAATAAGAAAAACGCCGTCGCTTTAGTGCGTCAGTAATAGAGATTATTACTGACGCACTAGTTATATTTGCCTATCGGCAAGTTATATTGCTTTCGCAGTTATATTTTGCTACGCAAAGTTATATTTACCCATAGGGTAAGTTATGGCAAATATAATATAACTTTGACTGTAAGTCAAAATCTAACTTTTAGACTTGCTCTAAAAATATAACTGTTTGCTATGCAAACAATATCACTTTACTTAAAACTTGATTTATGCTATAATTAACTTATGAGTGAAAGCATTTTAAGAGAAAAAGCAAAAGAGTTTGCTAAAAACATTGTTTTTATTACAAGAGAAATTAAGTTTAACTACAAAGAAAGTGTATTAACTAATCAACTATTGCGTTCTGGAACAAGTATTGGTGCAAATATCCATGAAGCACAATATGCACAAGGAACGGCTGATTTTATTTCTAAACTTGAAATAGCGTTAAAAGAGTGTTTTGAAAGTGAATATTGGTTAGAATTACTTTTTGAAACAGGCTATTTAGAAGAAAATCAATATAAAAAACTTAATAATGACTGTGGTGCAATACGAAAAATGTTAATTTCTTCGTGCAAAACATTAAAAGAGAAAAAATAAACGGAACTCGACTTTTCTTTTATCCACATATAATAAGCTGTATTAAGGTTGATTTTATATTATAACTAACCGATAAATAAGAATTTAGTGAAGGATGCATTAAATATGAGCGTAAACAATAAAGACGAAGTTTTAGCTATTATGGAATTTATAAAGTCTGCCAACCTAAAAGGGAATATTGAAATAACAGATGATAACGAATTTTTATGGGACTTAGGCGGTGTTTTTTTGCGTTTTCTTGTTGATAATCGTGAAACTACTGTTTTGTATTCACGGGGCAAAAGTCATTTTTTTGAAATTGGTCATTTTCACGAAGTTAATTGCGATGTAATAAGTTTAATTCAGGACATTAATAGTGAAGATAAAAGAATTCATATAGCTGTTTTGTTGGGTGGTAGTAAATTTAGCATTGAACATAAAACAGAGAAACAAAAGAAAAGTTGGGTGTTGGTTCGCCATTATTACTCTGAATTATAAATTTCAATTTATCGAGTTGTAAATATTTGTGGGCAAATTTTTGAAAGTGTAGCATACTATACTTTGCAAGCAAAGTCGTGTGTTTTGCAAAGCAAAAAAAGAGTAGCAAAATTTTTGCTACTCTTTTAAAATGTCGTAAAAAATCCCTAAGGGACACGCCCATTCGCGACGGCGTTTTAATTTGCTTGTTTATGATAAAATACTGTTTTTGTATTCTCTTGGAGTCATTGTCGTAAGTCTTTTAAAAGTTTTGGTAAAGTGGGGGAGAGAGTCAAAACAAAGAAGTTCGGCAATTTGCGAAAAAGAATGGTTTTGTCTAATAAGTTTTTTGCTTTCGTCAATTTTAAGCGCTAAATAATAACTTATTATCGAATACCCCGTATTCTTTTTAAACGTCTTGCAAATAGTCGTTTTGCCGTAGTGGATTGACGAGGCAATCGCGTCAAGTGAAACGTTACCGTAAACGTTTTCCTTTAAAATGTCAATAATTTCATCCTCTAATGAGTTGGAATTGTCCAATTTAGAGATAAAAATTTCTGCAGACGACGGCTTAGTCGTTTCGGCGCGAATGAGTTTTATGAGCAGTTCTTCTAAATTGTTTTTTATAAGTTGCGCACCGCCTATCGAGGGGTTGTTTTTTAATTCGAGTTTTGAAAGATTAGGGTTAAAATCGGGAATAATAAAGGTCTGTTTAGCCTCGCCGATAATTGAAGACAGTAAGTGTTTTATATCGTCGGGAACGGTA
Source organism: Clostridiales bacterium (assembly GCA_015055505.1). Taxonomy (GTDB): domain Bacteria; phylum Bacillota; class Clostridia; order Christensenellales; family Borkfalkiaceae; genus UBA10281. The sequence goes on along the minus strand of SVIB01000019.1, from coordinate 13,465 downwards.
AATATTTTATCTCTAAAATAATTCATAGTTCTCGATTTGCATACAAAACTTATAATAAATACGTTTGCGTCGTTCTTTTTATCCCCTTCAACGCTATGATATTGATCGGGCTTAAGAAAAACTATTTGTCCCTTTTTTAAAAGAGTTTTTTTATCGTCACGTGAAATTAATATCTCGTTTTTATCGCAGTAAATGACTTCCCAAAAGTCGTGTTTTTCTTTTGGGAAAAGGTAATTTTTAGTCAGTTTTTGATAGTGAATAGTAACGATTTCGGATATACTTAAAACGTTTGAAATTTTATACTTATAAAAAATTTTTTCTTCCACCGATTTTAACCTCGTAAAAAAATCAAGTTGAGTATAACACAAATTAAAAACTTTTGCAATATATTTTGAATATTTTTTAGTGAAAGATTGTATAAAAAATATAAAATATTTTCTCTTTAAAAGGTGACGGTATGGGTTTATAATATTATTGTAATATTATATTATAAGGAGTACTTACAATGAAATTTATTCCAACGTTAGATAAGAATTTTAAACCTATGGTATTAGAGTTTAGAAATTATCAAAAAGAGGTTGAAAAGACCGCAAATAAAGAATTTAAAATATGCGTTGAAAGAAACGACGGATATAATTATATTTTTGCATACAAAGTTTATGCGGACAAAAGTAGAGCAGATGAAAACAACCGTATGGCGGAGCGCCTTGCAAAGACTATTTTATGGCTCGTAGGCGGTTATAAAATTTACACGCTTGGCGACGACGGTATTTATGAATATTTAAAGAACGCGTACACAAACGACGGACTTCGTTCTTTTGATAAAAACTTTATGGAAAGAGTTTACGAAAGTAAATTTGAAGTTGTAAACTGTACGAGTGAAAATTTCCCCGAAAAGAAAGAGTGTTCGCTTTCAGTAGGCGGACATTTAGACGGATGCAGAATTGGTTTTGACGCAGGCGGTAGCGATAGAAAGGTAAGCGCGGTAATCGACGGCGAAGTTGTATATAGCGAAGAAGTTGTTTGGTTCCCAAAAATCAATACCGACCCCGATTATCACTACAATGAAATATTAACCGCAATGAAAACTGCAGCGTCGAAGATGCCGAGAGTTGACGCAATCGGCGTATCTTCTGCAGGCGTTTACGTAAACAATAAGATAATGGTAGCATCTCTCTTTATTAAGGTAAACGACGACGATTTTGAAAAGAAAGTTAAAAATATGTACATAGACGTTGCAAAGGAAATGGGCGAAAATATTCCGTTAGAAGTTGCAAACGACGGTGACGTAACGGCTCTTGCAGGCGCAATCGACTTAAACGATAATTGCGTATTAGGTATTGCTATGGGTACTAGCGAGGCAGTTGGTTATATTAACGATAAAGGCGGTCTTAACGGCTGGCTTTCGGAACTTGCATTCGTTCCCGTTGACTACGATAAAGATTCTATGGTTGACGAGTGGAGCGGTGATTACGGTTGCGGTGTTAAATATTTCTCTCAAGACAGCGTAATTAAACTTGCTGAATACGGCGGATATAAGTTTGACGAAAACTTAAGTCCTGCTGAAAAACTTAAAGTCGTACAAAAAATGATGAAAGACGGCGACAAACTCGCGCGTACTATTTATGAAGATATAGGAACTTATCTTGGCTATACTCTTCCTTACTACGCTATGTTCTACGATATTAAGCATATTCTTCTCCTTGGCAGAGTAACGAGCGGAGAGGGCGGAAATATCGTAATGGATAGAGCAAATCAAGTTTTAGCCGAGGAATTCCCCGAGTGTTCGTTTAGAGTAGAAATGCCCGACGAAACCAATAGAAGAGTAGGTCAGTCAATCGCTGCGGCGTCGCTTGCTGCAAGCCGTAAGTAATTTTTAGGAGAATAAAAAATGAAAGTAATAGTTGTTAAAGATTATGAAGAAATGAGTGCAAAAGCCTTTGAAGTAATGGCTGAAATCGTAAAAAATAAGCCCAACGCAGTTTTAGGTCTTGCAACGGGCTCAACTCCTATTGGACTTTATAAGAATATGATTAAAGACCATAAGGAAAACGGAACGAGTTATAAAGATATAAAGACGGTAAACCTTGACGAGTATGCAGGTCTTGACTATTCGAGCGACCAAAGTTACGTTTACTTTATGAGAAATAACCTTTTCGACCACATTGATATCGACCTTAAAAATACCAATATCGAAAACGGAAAGGCTACCGACCGTCAAGCAGAATGCGATAGATATAATGCTCTTTTAGAGCAAATGCAACAGGATATTCAAGTTTTGGGTATAGGTTCAAACGGACATATTGCGTTTAACGAGCCGGGTACTCCGTTTGGTAGCGTAACACATATCGTTGACCTTGCGGAAAGCACTATAAAAGACAATTCAAGAATGTTTGCAAGCATTGACGAAGTTCCCCGTCAAGCATTTACCATGGGACTTAAAAATATAATGAACGCAAAGCAAGTTCTTATTTTGGCAAACGGAGCCAACAAGGCAAAGGCTGTATACGGACTTGTAAAGGGCGAGGTTACTGAAAATCTTCCCGCAAGCGTACTCCAACTTCACCCAAATTGTATAGTAATCGCAGACGAGGCGGCGGCTTCGCTTTTAAAATGAGGATAAAATGAAAGGATTAAAAAACGTAAAGGCGTACGTTGAGGGTAAGGGTATAATTACTACCGACATAGCCTTTGAAGACGGAAAAATTACTTATATAGGTAAAAACGACGGTATTGAGAGTATTTTTGATACTGACGGAATAGTAGTTCCGGGATTTATCGACCAACACATTCACGGTGCGGGCGGTAGCGACGGAATGGACGGAACGGAAAAAGATATTCAAATTATATCAAAGACTATCGCAAAAGAGGGTACTACCGGCTTTTTGGTTACCACAATGACTCAAAGCCCCGAAAATATCACTAAAGCCCTTACCGCTGTAAAAGAGGTAATGAATAAAGGCGAATACGAGGGAGCGGAAGTATTAGGCGTTCATTTAGAGGGTCCGTTTATCTCTCCTAAGCATATCGGCGCGCAACCTCTTGAATACGTAGCAACTCCAAGCGTAGAAATTTTCGATAAATACGACGAAATTTCGGGCGGAAATATTAAAATAGTTTCGCTTGCTCCCGAACAGGAAGGCGGATACGAACTCGTTGCGCACTTAAACGCAAAGGGTAAGGTTGCGTCAATTGGTCATACGGGCGCAAAGTACGACGACGTTAAAAAGGCGGTTGAAAGCGGTGCTAAAAACGTAACGCATACCTATAACGCACAAACGGCTCTTCACCATAGAGAGGTTGGGGTTGTAGGCTCAGCAATGCTTTTTGACGAACTTAACTGCGAGGTAATTTGCGATACGATACACGTAAGCGTTCCGGCAATAAAACTTGTAATTAAGAATAAGCCCCACAATAAATTTACTCTTATTACCGACGCAATGAGAGCAAAGGGTATGCCAGACGGACTTTCGGAACTTGGCGGACAAGAGGTTTACGTTAAAAACGGCGAGGCAAGACTTAAAGACGGAACTTTAGCGGGAAGCGTATTAAAGATGAACGTTGCCGTTAAAAATCTCGTTGAAAAGGTAGGCGTTTCGTTTACTGACGCTATTGACTTTGCAACTAAAAATCCCGCTGAAAATATAGGGGTTTTAAGTGAAAGAGGAACGATAGAAGTTGGCAAAAGGGCAGACTTTACCGTGCTTGACGAAAACTTTGAGGTATTATACACCGTAGTAGGCGGAAAAGTGGTATACAAAGCATAATTTAAGAGAGGACAAACGACAAGTTAAAACACGGCGGAGCAGTAAAACTGCTCCGCCGTTTTGTATGCAAAATAATAACTGTTAAAATATAACAATTTTTTCTAAAGAGTATTGACTTAAGGAAAAACGCGTGGTATAATGCTAAAAATAAACGTTATATAAAATAAGTTAAAATAGTAAAATTTTATAAAAGAGGGTGTATAAAATGAAAAAAATAAAAAGTAAAATTTTCTCAATCATAACACCAATATTAATTAGTTTAGTATTAATGGTATTAGCAGTATTTGTTTGGTTTTTTTGTTTATTTGGTGGACAAAGTTGTGAAAAAAGAGATGAAAACGCAATAGCACATGCTTCAATTAAATCTCAAACAGGCATCGAAATACCTAAGGATGCTAAATTAGTATATATTGAGGGATCGGGATTTCAAGACAGAATATATTACGCTTATTTTAAACTTGAAACATTTCCTAACGAATGGTTAAACGAAAATTTATTTTTTGTTGGCCCAAATGAAGAATTTGAAAAAAATTTTTCTTGGGTTGATAAAAGAATTCCTAAAAAATACGGGATAGATTTTAATAATAGTTATTACGGCTTAGAAAAAGACCTTGATTATTTTATTTTTATCCCAGAAGATTATGTGCTAATTGTGTATTATTCGATAAATGATTAATAAAGAATTTAAAAAGGCGGTTGGTTTTTAATTAATTACCAAGCGCATTTTTTATTAAACGCATTGCATTGTGAAAAATATGAGTAAAAAACACAGTAACCGCAAAAACACTTGAAAAAAAATGTAATATAATATATAATACTACTAATTATAACTTTTGGAGTAATTATGGACGGAATAGAAAAAACTAGTATACAAGATATAGATTTTGGAGATGCAAGTAAAAATATTTTAACTCTTCCTATGGTTGCGCTTAGAGGTAAAGTAATACTTCCAAACGTATTCACGTCCTTTGACGTAGGCAGAATAAAATCTTTAAACGCAATAAACGCAGCGGTAGATAAAAACGATTCTCTTATTTTCGTAGCAGTACAAAGGGATGCGAGAAAAGAAAATCCGCTTGCAAACGAAGTGTGCAGTATCGGTACGGTATGTAGAATAAAGCACCTCACCCGTATGCCGGGGGATAACGTCCGCGTAAACGTGGACGCGCTTTATTGCGCTCAAATAGTGATAAACGCCAAAGACGACACGAAATATTTTACGGTTGGTATAAGAGAAGTTTATCCCGATTACGGTGACGAAAACGAAACCGAGGCTTATTTAAGATTTGTAAAGAACGAATTAAACCGTTACGTTTCGTCCGACAGTACGAAATTAAATAAAGACTTGTTTTCTACCATTTTAACCGTTGAAAAAGCCGACGAATTTGTAAACGCCGCAACTTACAGTATGAATTTTAAGGAGTCGGAAAAGCAAAGAATTTTAGAACTTACAAACGTAAAGGACAAACTCTTTAGATTTTATCAGTTATTAGTTCACGAACTTGAGATTGCAAAGGCGGAAAAGGATATTTCCGACAGAATAAAAGCAAGCGTAGAAAAGAGCCAAAGGGAATTTTATCTTCGTGAGCAGTTAAAGGCAATTCACGCTGAACTTGGCGACAACGAAAACGAAAAGGAAGAACTTGCGCAAAAGATAAAAGACAAAAAAATGCCTAAGGAAGTTGAAGAAAAGGCGCTTAAAGAACTTTTCCGCATGGGTAAAATGAACCCGTCTTCCCCCGATTATATGGTTTTAAATACCTATCTTGATTGGCTTTTAGATTTGCCTTTTGCGGAAGAAAGTACGGATAGAGAAGATTTAACCGAGGCTATTCAAATTTTAAACGACGACCATTACGGTCTTGAAAAGGTAAAAGAAAGAATAGTCGAATATCTTGCTGTTTTAAAATTGACGGGAAAGGTTGGCGGATCAATCCTTTGTCTTTACGGACCGCCGGGGGTTGGTAAAACTTCAATCGCAAAATCGGTTGCAAGGGCGCTCAATAGAAAATTCGTAAGAATGAGTCTTGGCGGAGTAAAAGACGAGGCTGAAATTAGAGGTCATAGAAAAACTTACGTCGGAGCAATCCCCGGTAGAATTATCTACGCAATGAAAGAGGCAGGCACGGTAAATCCCGTAATACTTTTAGACGAGATAGATAAACTTTCAAGCGACTTAAGAGGCGATCCTGCAAGCGCGCTTTTAGAGGTTTTAGATCCCGAACAAAATGCTACTTTCCGTGATAGATACCTTGAAATTCCTTACGACCTTTCAAAAGTATTGTTTATAACTACGGCAAATTCGCTTGATACTATTCCTGCGCCACTCCGTGACAGAATGGAAATAATTGAACTCAACGGCTATACGAGAAACGAGAAATGCGAAATTGCAAAGAGATATCTTATTTCTAAATCTATAAATAAAAACGGACTTAATGAAAACAAGATTGAGTTTAAAGAAAACGCCGTTTATCGACTTATAGACGGATATACGCGTGAAGCAGGCGTTAGAACTTTAGAGAGAGAAATAGGTAGCGTATGCAGAAAAGTCGCGACATTAGTTGCCGAAGGAAAGAGAAGAAGAAAGTATACGGTAGGCGAAAAAGAAGTTAAAGAACTTTTAGGCGCGGAGAGATTTTCGTATACTGACGAGTTAAGGGAAGACGAAGTCGGTGCATGTACTGGGCTTGCTTGGACGGCAGTCGGCGGAACGACTTTAACCGTTGAAGTTGCCCTTATGAAAGGCAAAGGCGAACTTTTCTTAACAGGAAAACTCGGCGACGTAATGAAAGAAAGCGCAAAAATCGCTCATTCTTTTGTAAAACTTCACGCAGAAGAACTTGGCGTTTTAGACGAAGAATTCTCTTCTCACGACGTTCATATACACGTTCCCGAGGGCGCAACGCCAAAAGACGGACCGAGCGCCGGCGTAACTATGGTTACGGCTATAACCTCGGCGTTTACGGGTAGAAAGGTAAGGGGCGATATTGCAATGACTGGCGAAGTTACTTTAAGAGGTAAAGTTCTTCCAATCGGCGGTCTTAAGGAAAAATCGTTGGCTGCGTTTAGACTTGGTATAAAGAACGTAATTATGCCTAAGGCAAACGTCAAAGACCTTGAAGAAATTCCCGAAAATATAAGAAAAGAAATGAAATTTATCCCTGTGGATACTGTTGACGGAGTATTAAAGAACGCACTTTTAAAATGAGGTAAAAATGATAATTAAAAACGCAACTTTTATAACTTCAGCGGCGTCACCCAATCAGTTTATAAGAAGTGAAAAACCGATAATTGCCGTCGTTGGAAAGTCTAACGTCGGTAAAAGTTCGCTTATAAATATGCTTGCAAACCAAAAGAAACTTGCAAAGACCTCGGATACGCCGGGAAGAACGCGACTTGTAAACTATTTTGATTTCGGCGAGTTTATTTTAGCCGATTTACCGGGTTACGGCTTTGCTAAAGTTTCCAAGACTGAAAAAGAAAAGTGGGGAAAGGTTATGGAGCAGTTTTTTGCCGATAGACAAAACGCTCAGTACGTCTTTTCTTTGCTTGATATACGCCATCCGCCTACGGCTGACGATATAACTATGGTTAATTATCTTCATTCAAACGCAATTTCTTTTAGTTTTATTGCAACAAAAGCGGATAAACTTTCGCGTATGCAAATCAAAAGCAACGTCAAAGATATTGCAAGGCGTTTTGCCGTTACCGAAAACGAGATTATAGCAACTTCTTCGCAGTCAAGATACGGCAAAGAAGAGGTTTTAAATAAACTTGATAAAATAATTTTTAATATCAAAAATTACGGTAATTACGAAGAAATTGAAGAAGATTAAGAATTATTCTTGACAAAACTCTCTTATCGTGTTACAATAAAGAAAAAGCGGAGGAGAGAAAATGACGAGACAGCGGAAAGTAATAAAGGATATAATATACGCGTCGTATAAGCATCCTACAGCCGACGAGATATACGCCGAGGCAAAAAAGAAGATGCCGAATATTGCCGTTGGTACGGTTTATCGCAATCTTTCACTTTTAGTTGAAAGCGGAGAGGTAAGAAAGATAGATATTCCAAACGCGCCGTCGAGATACGATAGACCGCAAATACCTCACGAGCATTTAATATGCAGTGAGTGCGGAGCCGTTGCCGACGTGAAAATTGACGGAATAATCGATATTTTAAAGGAAAAGACGGGCGAAGAAATTACCGAATATAAACTTACTATGTATTATATTTGTCCAAAATGCAAAAATAAGTAAAAAAATTTTTCAAAACCTATTAAAAACGCTTGCCAACAGCGAAAAAATAGTGTATTATAGCAACATCAAAATTAAATATTTTTTGGGTAGAGGCGCAAATTTAATCAGTATTTTAAACAGTAACCGCTCAAACGGGGTTTAAAAGAAAGGGGAATTTGCCGAAACCGAGTTTTATTTGAGTAAAATTTAGGTTGGGCGTCAAGTGAAAATCTTGCCGACTGTCGCTTTTAGCGGAGGGCTATCGTAATATTAAAGGATATATACCTGCAATATTGCCGTTTGGCTCTATTGCGGGTTTTTTATTTCCTCACGGTAATTGTAATATCCGAAAAATAGAAGGAGAAAATTATGAAGAAACTTTTAACACTCATTTTGACAGTATGCCTGTCTTTAACCAGCGTACTTGCATTCTCGTCTTGTGGTAACAACACACCTGAAAGCGAAGACAACAGACCTGTTTTAAAGGTCGGTATGGAATGTGCATATCAGCCTTACAACTGGACGCAAATCGACGACGAAAACGGCGCAGTTCCCATTTACGGCAAAAAGAACCAATATGCAAACGGTTACGACGTAAAAATTGCAAAGAAAATTGCAGACGCTTTAGATAGAAAACTTGAAATACACGCATACGAATGGGAATCTTTAGTTCCTGCAGTTGAATCGGGAGCGTTAGACCTTATTATCGCCGGTATGAGTCCTACGGCTGAAAGAGCAGAGGTTATCGACTTTACAACTCCATATTACGAATCTAACCTCGTAGTAGTTGTAAGAAAAGACGGCGCATATAAAGACGCTAAAAATCTTGCCGACCTTGCAAATGCAAAAATAGTTGCACAATCGGGCACTTTCCACGATACAGTAATCGACCAAATTGCAAACGTTACTCACGAAACCCCAATGGAAGACTTCCCAACCATGATAACCGCATTAAACAGCAAGACTATCGACGGATATATCGCTGAAGAACCGGGCGCAATCGCTGACTGTAACGGTAATTCTAACTTTACTTACGTAAAACTCGTAAACAACGATAACGGATTTACTGTAGAAGACCTTTCAAACGTTACTTTAGCAGTAGGAATTAAGAAAGGTTCGACTTTATTAGAACAAATCAATACTTGTATTGCAGGTATTAGCGTTACTGAAAGACAAGCGCTTATGAACGAGGCAATTACTCAAGCGCAATCGTTAGGACTTTAATACGGGACTAATAGTCAAATATAAATTTTAAGGGATTAAGAAATGTCATTTTTTGAAACGGTAAGTAAAATTCTTACCAAATACTGGGTACTTATAATCGAAGGTGTAGGCAATACTATGCTTATTGCCTTAATATCTACGGTAATAGGTCTTTTAATAGGTATAATAGTAGGAATTATTAGAACTATTCCTGCCTCTAAAAACGTCGTTTTAAGATGGGTACAAAAGATTGTAAACTTCATTTTATCGGCGTATATAGAAATATTCCGCGGAACGCCAATGATGGTACAAGCAATGGTAATTTATTGGGGATACGCATTTTTATCGGGCGGAGTTACCCTTCCTTTGTTTTGGTCGGCGCTTTTTATCGTTTCGATAAACACGGGCGCGTATATTTCCGAAATAGTTAGAGGCGGAATTATATCTATTTCCAAAGGTCAATTTGAAGGCGCGAGAGCGATAGGTATGAATCACTTTCAACTTATGTTTTACGTAGTAATTCCTCAAGTTATAAGGAATATTTTACCCTCGGTTAGTAACGAGTTCGTAATTAACATAAAAGACACGTCGGTATTAAACGTTATAGGCGTAGTTGAACTTTTCTATCAAGCGACGATTATTGCTAAAAACACCTATGAAATTTTTGCAACCTACGCTATAATTTGCGTAATTTATTTCATACTTACCTTTACCGTTACGAGAATTTTATTACTTATTGAAAAACTTTTAGACGGAAAGAAAAATTACACTACTGCAAAGGAGAACAAGTAATATGGCTGAGAACATTTTTGAAGTAGTGGGATTGCAAAAAACTTTCGGTGACCACGAAGTTTTGAAAAATATCAATTTTACCGTTACGAAAGGTGAAGTGGTTTGTATAATCGGTGCGTCGGGCTCGGGTAAAAGTACCATGCTTAGATGTTTAAATCTCTTAGAAGAGCCTACGGGCGGAGAGATATTATATTTAGGTCAAAATATTTTAGCAAAAGACTTTAATCCTAATACTTATAGGTCGAAAGTGGGAATGGTATTCCAGCATTTTAACCTTTTTAACAATATGAACGTCCTTAAAAACTGTATGATAGGACAGACTAAGGTGTTAAAAAAATCAAAAGAAGAGGCTGAGCAAACTGCAAGATTTTTCCTTGAAAAAGTTGGAATGGCTGAATATATCAATGCAAAACCCCGTCAACTTTCGGGCGGTCAAAAACAAAGAGTAGCGATTGCAAGGGCTCTTTCAATGAATCCCGACGTGCTTTTGTTTGACGAGCCGACTTCGGCTTTAGACCCTGAAATGGTAGGCGAAGTATTGCAAGTAATGAAAGACTTAGCAAAAACAGGTCTTACAATGCTCGTCGTAACTCACGAAATGGGCTTTGCAAAAGACGTTGCGTCAAGGGTGGTATTTATGGACGACGGAGTAATCGCTGAAGACGATACCCCTGAAGTTATATTTACTAATCCAAAAAATCCAAGAACGAAAGAATTCCTTTCCAGAGTTCTATAATTTAAAAACTCACTCTAATAATGAAGAGCACCCCAAAAGTTTGTCCAACTTTTGGGGTGTATTTCAATCCTGTTAATTTTTTAGTATTGAAGACGTCTATATAAGTTTTTTGTGTGATTTTTAGGGATTTTAAGGGTTTTCGTATCCGAAGGCGGTGCTTTCGTGTGCTTTTAAAAACACTGTTTCCACGTAGTCCGAGTCTGTAGATGGTCAAAGATGTGGTCAAACGTAGTATTTTGCGTTTGCCCTCATCTTTATTTTTTTTCAAAACGATATACCCATGTACGAGTTTATTCTTTTAAAGGTAGTTTAGCATAGCTTTCAAAATCAGTCAAATCCTTTGCCGATTTACTTTCTATAAACATCTTTTATACAAAAATTATAAGTGAACGTTCGATTTTTGACTCGCCTATTAAAACGCCTTGCTTTTTTTGGAAAGTTGTGCTAAAATTAAGTATCATAAAACGACAAAGGAGGACGGCAATGACAATCGCATACGGTTTAATATTCGCATTATCGCTTATGATGCCACCGTTATATTTTGCGTTCATACGCAAAAAGCAAGATGAGCCGTGGTTACTCGTTCTATTCCTTTGCGTTTGCGTTGTAACGCTCGGTTATTTTTTAGTTTCCCTTTCAAAAACGGTAGAGTTTGCATTGTGGGCAAATAAAATAACGTACTTAGGACAAGTATTTGTGCCTATGTGTATGTTTATGATAATTTCAAAACTTTGCGGATTCACTTGCAAAAAATGGTTTTTGGGCGTTCTTATCGGTTTAGCGGTACTAATGTACGCTATCGTATTCACGACAGGTTGGCTTGATTGGTATTATACGAGCGCTACACTGGAATTTGAAAACGGCTCGGCATACCTTGTAAAAGAATACGGCGTATTGCACCTGACGAATTTCATCTATGTCATTGCCTATTTTGTTGCTATGCTCGTGGTTTGTATTACGTCGTTAGTAAAAAAGAAAGACGCATCACAAAAGCTTGCAGGATTTATGCTTGCTATCGTTCTCGGCAACGTCGGTATGTGGATAGTTGGAAAGATTACGACGTGGAACTTTGAACTGCTTGCAACAACCTATTTTATGAGCGTGCTTGCATACTTCTTCGTGTATCTACTACTTCAAGACTATATCCGTAAAGTTGACGTGCCTCAGCCTACGACGGAAAAAACGAGAGTTATTGTTTTAGATTCTATCCCCAAAGCAGAAAGATTAGAAAGAGTATTAAAATTGCTCCCTGCGGATAAAACGTTGACGGCAAGACAAATGGAAATGCTCGATGGACTTCTCGACGGTAAAAGTCAAAAAGAAATTGCAGCCGATTTACATATCTCTGAAAGCACGGTAAAATGGCATTTTGGTATCCTATATACAACGCTAAACGTTAGCGGAAAGGATGAAATTTTAGCACTCTTTAAGTAAAACTTAAAATTCGACGGTAGTACAAGTTGCTACCGTCTTTTTTTGTCCTTTTTTGCTCAAAACCCCTAAAAATCCCCAAAAAACCTAAAAACCTATACCTAACCTATACTAAACCTATACCCGATGGGTAGGCGCAAACGCCTTTTTATTTGATATAATTATAATGCCTAAAAGTAATGTAAGGGTGAAATAACGGTAAGGAGGTAACGTATGTGGTAGCAAAAAGGTTGCAGTTTAACGAGATTGAAGTACCTATCGTAAAAGGGCACGAAAAAGTTATCGACAAAGACGCAACTACCGAATATCTGTTCATCAATGCACCAAGAGATATATACACGGTGTACTTTGACAGTTCAATGCCCATATTCGGGAAAAACGTTTTTGACGGTTGCGAAGAAAGCAGTTCTCTTGAACTAAATATGCAAGATAGAAAAATTTGCTTTTATTGCCCCACGAGAACGAAAGGACGAAAAGACGCCCTGTGGTATTTCAATATCGTGTTTGCAGGTGAAAACGGCGAGTCATTATTCTTGCCGGGGCAAATCTTGGTAAACTCTGACGAGGTTTACCGCAAAACAGTCGGCGGAAAATTACCTTTCGTCGAAATCCTTGAAAAAATAAAATTAAAAAGCACGGCTAAAACCGTGTGAAAGGAGAAAACAAAATGAAAACGAAATCGAGAAATTTAATCGTGGTTTTCTTAATGGTGTTTGCATTTGTTTGTGGAGTATTCGCAGTTACACCCCTTACGGCAAATGCGGCAGAAAGAGCCGATAGAGATATCGTTGCAGTTGATTCGGGTAACTCATTCAATATGCGTCTTTCCGCTGGGGGCGTGCTTACTTGGGATGAGGTAACCGGAGCAACAGGCTATAAAGTAGTGTTATTGAACTCAATGGGTCAAAGTATCCGGGAGTGGGATAACGATCTCACAAACAATAGCAGAGTTCTTCCGTTTATTGTGGAAATGGACAATAGCAAATACGATTCGGGTCGGTATACAATTGAGGTTATAGCAAAAGATACTAACAAAAAAGCCTCAATGTCGTATTATTATACGAGCAACGTTGACAAATTGGAAGAACCGCATAACTTAAAGTGGCTCGGAAACAACGCCGCATGGGAATACGTTGACGGTGCAAATGTATATACGGTGTCATTGTATAATTTTGAAGGGGTTGTTGCAACAAAAACCGTAACGGAATGCCCTGTGGATTTATCGGAGTATAATCCGCAAAACGGTTGGACTTTCACCGTTCGGGCAGAAACTAACGGAGATCTCAACGACAAGAGA
>SVIB01000018.1 GCA_015055505.1 Clostridiales bacterium | reverse complement strand
TTGTCGAATGGAATGGCAATTTTGAAAATATTCAGGCGGATACGGACGTTTATGCAAAGTGGAAGGTTGCAAAGGGCAACGTGAAAGATTTGGGTAATATATCCGTATACGGGGTTACGAGGGCTGATGGCAGCACGCTTGAATCGGATGCGGACGTACTTGGCAAAAAAGTTGTTTTGTTGAGCGGTGAATTAGGCGACGGCGCTTATTATCCCAATGAAACAGATTCAAAGAATGATCCTACGGACGAAAATAATACGGCGGATCAAGCATACCTTGCATACGACGGACAATACGGCTTCAACGACTATTTCGTTGCAGACTTCACGGGTAAGAATATGCCTACGATGGCGTTCTTTGCCAATAATTATAACAACTCGATTTTCTACGGCGACGGCACGAAAAACGGCGTTGTTGTTGCTACGGGGTTGACGTGGCCGAACGGTTTGCTGTTCACAGAACCCAATGCTTATTGTACTTCCGTATTTAACGGTAAAGGTCTTTGCTTGTGGGGACCTCACATGATTTACTCGACGTCGAAGAATGACAATTCGAAAGGCGTATTGCTTCATCCAAATGTAGATAACGTTGCGATTAGTAGAGAAAATCTTGTAAGCGGTAAGCATTACCGTGTAATTATGGGATTCCAACCCGGTGACGACCCGTCAAATATGGCAATTAAGCTTGTTTACGTATTGTATGATTTGGATAATGATTGTGTTGTTGAAAGCAGGGAAGAAAACACCTACAACTTCTTTGCGGACGGTTGGGCAAATGCAGGACAGACGAGAGATCAGTTCTGCTTGGGCTCTATCGTAGCGTACGGCTATTTCGGCACGCCTACCGTTTTGGATAAAACCTACGCAATCTATGAAGATACTACGATTGGGGAAATTAGCCGTGGGTTTGGAATGAAAACGCAATCGAATACAACTCAAAACGGAGATTCAATTGTTTTAGGCGCAAGCGGTATCGGTGACGGTGCAAACTATATAATCGGTCAAAATAACGGCGGTTACGTAAATCAATCGTATTATGCATTAAACGGCGATTATAATTTAAACGATTACGTTGCATTCGATTTCACGGGTAAGAATATGCCTGAAATAGCATTCTTTGCAAAGAATTATAACAATTCTATGTACGCAGAGGGCACTTCTAAACAAGGTATCGTAGTCGTAACGGGTATAACTACTTGGGACGGTCAGCTTGGCTCTGGCGTAAACGGCGACGGTACGCAAATCAACTACGGATTCCCGTACATGATTCAAAACACAGGCGACGGTGGCTTTGTAAACGGAGCGTTTGCAAATTCCGCACTCGGCAGAGCTAACCTCGTTGACGGTACGCATTACCGTGTGATTATGGGCTTCACGGAACACGCAGAAAGCGCAAGAATCACCTTAAAATGGTGTTTGTACAACTTGGATACGAATACGGTTGTGGAAGAAAGTAGTATGAGTTCTTGGGGCTTCTTCACGGGAAGCAATGCGCAGGCTGGCAATATGACGAGAGATCAGCTTTCTGGTTCTATCGTGCTTTATGGTAAATTCGGCGTAACGTGTACGATTGATAAATTATACGGCGTTTACGTGGATTCGAACATTTCCAAAATTATGACGGCTTTGGCGATGAACCTTAAAACGGTTACGTTCAATAACTACGACGGAACGCCTTTGCAGGAAACACAAGTTTCAGCGGGTGAAACGCCGGTATTTAGTGGTAAAACGCCGTATAGACCCGGTGACGCGGTATTCTCTTCCTATGAGTTTGTAGGTTGGGATAAGGAATTGTCGGAGGTAACGGACGACGTTACGTACACGGCAATATTTACGGGTACGAAAGAAAGAGACAATATTACGCTTAGCGGTGATTCAGAACATACCTACGGCGTAGAACAGAGCAATAATAAAATAGTTTTAAAAGCAAGCGGTATCGGTGACGGTGCAAACTATACACTCGGTCAAAATAACGGCGGTTACGTACATCAGTCCTATTTGGCTTTGGATGGTAACTATGCGTTGAACGATTACGTAGCGTTGGATTTCACGGGTAAGAACTTGCCTGAAATAGCATTCTTTGCAAAGAATTATAACGATTCGATGTACGCAGAAGGGACTTCTAAACAAGGTATCGTAGTCGTAACGGGTATCACGACTTGGGACGGTCAACTTAGTTCGGGCGTAAACAACAACGGCACGCAAATCAACTACGGTTTCCCGTATATGATTCAAGATGCTACAAGCGGCGGTTTCTGTCAAGGCGCTTTTGCAAACTCTGCGCTTGGTAGAGCAAACCTCGTTGACGGTACGCATTACCGTGTGATTATGGGCTTTACGGGTAGCGGTAGCGCAATAACCCTTAACTGGTATTTATATAACCTTGATACGAACGCAGTTGTAGAACAAAGCAGTATGACTACTTGGAACTTCTTTACGGGAAGCAACGCGCAGGCTGGCAATATGACGATTAACGACCTTTCAGGCTCTATCGTGCTTTATGGTAAATTCGGCGTTGCTTGTACCCTTGATAAGGTACATGGCGTGTTTGAAGATACGGATATCGCAACGGTTGCAAACGGTTTAAACGAAGGTACTACTTATACGGTAACGTTTGAAGATGCAGACGGAAACGTATGGCAGGAAGAAAGCCTTGCGTACGGCGTAATGCCCGAATATAAGGGCGCAACTCCTATAAAAGCGAGTGACCGAATCTTTGCTTATACGTTTACCGGTTGGAATAAATCGATTGTTGCCGTTACGGGTGACGTAACGTATACGGCGCAATTTGAAACGGCGGACAAAGATGATATCACCTCGTATAATACGACTTTAAACGGTGAAAGTATTGTTTTAGGCGCAGGCGGTATTGGCGGTGGTGCAAACTATGCATTCGGTCAAAACAATGATGACGGCGATGCGACGCCTAGTTACGTAAATCAGTCCTATTTGGCTTTGGACGGCAACTATGCGTTGAACGATTACGTTGCATTCGATTTCACGGGTAAGAATATGCCTGAAATTGCTTTCTTTGCAAAGAATTATAACAATTCCATGTACGCAGAGGGCACTTCTAAACAAGGTATCGTAGTCGTAACGGGTATCACGACTTGGGATGGTCAGCTTGGCTCTGGTGTAAACAGCAACGGTACGCAAATCAACTACGGTTTCCCGTATATGATTCAAGATGCTACAAGCGGTGCTTTCGCAGACGGCGCGTTTGCAAATTCGGCGCTCGGTAGAGCAAACCTCGTTGACGGAACTAAATACCGCGTAATAATGGGCTTTACGGGTAGCGACAATGTAATTGTGTTGCATTGGTGTTTATATAATCTTGATGCGAAAGAGGTTGTAGAAAAGAGCGGTATGGCGACGTGGGGCTTCTTTACGGGAAGCAACGCACAAGTTGGCAATATGACGATTAACGATTTGTCGGGCTCTATCGTGCTCTACGGTAAATTCGGCACCACGTGTACGATTGACAATCTTTTCAACGTATTTGAAGATACGACGTTGGAAGGCGTAATCGAAAGCATTATCAAACCGGAAGAAGAAGGAGGCGAAATTGTAGTACCCTCGAAGGCGCCTGATTATTCAAAATATACCGATAAATTTGATTTCTATGCATACAGCTGTTACAGTGACGGTACGTATGAAATTGACGGTCAAAAATATTACGTAGGTAAGAATTTGGCAAACCTCAAGCAGTACGCTATGTATCAGGGCGTTGGTATGACCATTTACTTCCCTCAAAACGATATGTTGATCAACGGTACTGCGGAGTCGATTGCAAACGCAAAAGCACTGATTGACGATTTGGCAAAAGTCGGCATTCATAAGACCATTTTGCAAGACAACAGAATTTTACTTTTGAGTATGAAAGAAACGGCAATTGTCGGCAGTGGCTGTCAATTTGCGGATAACGACGCTTTGGATGCGTATATCTATGAATGCGTAAAAGATTATGCAAACTATCCCGGCGTTTACGGTGTACAACTTGGCGACGAGCCGAAGTACGCTTGCCTTAGCGCGTATGCAGCCGTTTATAACTCTCTCAAGCGCGTCAACGCAAATTACGGTTTCAATCTGTTCATTCAATATAACTTGAATCCTTTGAACGTAACGCAAGACGTTTATGATAATTATTATCCAGCTACGTCTGGTACCTATGAATGGAAAAATTATCGTTATACTTTGAAGATAAGAGACAGATTTACCGACGCGGTAGCGCGTTATACGCAATACATTAACGATTTCTTGGACGCAATGAATCCCGATTCGATTATGTACGACGATTATCCTATCAGAGAGGATAAAAACGGCAATAAGATTATACTCGATTCTTATATTCCTTGTTTGCAAATCGTAGCGAAAGCAGCGGCGGATAGAGGAATCAAGTTCTATCACATTACGCAAGCGTTTGACAACAATGCGAATGGTGTGAGCGATTGCAGACGTGAAATTACGGAAGCGGGCGCTAAATGGCTCAACAATATTTTAATGGGCTTCGGCGCTAAGCAACTTGCTTATTATACCTATTATACGAGAAGCGAAAGCGATGCTACGGGCAGTGAATCGTTTGCGGATGGCGCTTCGTTTGTGGATTACAACGGTAATCCGACAGCACTTTACGGTTGGATGAAAGAAATTTTGGCAAACAACCAAAAATTCGCTCCTACGGTATTGCAGTTCGATTATAAGGGTAGTAAAACCTACGGTTCGGCTGATCATCTTGCTGAGGTTACCGTTGGCGATTCGTTTGCAAAACTTTCTTCGTTTGCAGTAAACACGGGCGCAGCGCTTGTAACTGAACTTTACGACGACGAAAACAAATATTATATGTATATGGCAATGAACGTACTTGACCCCGACGCGAACGCTACTGAAGAAACGGTGACCATGACTTTCAATGGCTATACAAACGTTCTTGTCTACGACGGTAACGGAAACTTCACGACCGCTACGCTTACGAACGGCGTATACACCGCTACGCTTACAAACGGCGAGGCTGTTTACGTAATTCCTTATAACGGATAATTCACTTTTAAAAACGACGGAAAACCTCCTTATAGGGGGTTTTCCTAATACTTGCTTAATAACTGCGGAACTTTTCCGCTATGAAATATGTGGATAACGAGAGATTTAGAAAGAACAACTAAAAATATACCTATTTTTTATAAAGAATTTGAAATAGGAAAACAAATTGAAAGCGGAGAATTAAAAATTTCCGCCCTTGGCATTGTCAACGTTAAAATAAACGGGCAAGAAATAGAGGAGTATTTTATGCCCGGATGGACTAATTATAACAAATACGTTCATTTGGTAACTTACGACGTTACAAGCCTATTAAAAGAAGGAAATAATATTATTGAGGTAACTTTAGCGGACGGTTGGTATTCGGGCAGACTCGGTTACGGAAGAGGCGACTGTGTTTACGGTGACGTAAACTGTTTATTTGCTGAAATTTCCGTTAAGTGTAAAGACGGAGAAAGTTTAAACGTAGCTACGGACAAGTCTTGGAAGGTAGGCGAATCAAATATCGTTAAATCTTCCTTTTTCGACGGCGAAACCGTGGACTTTACCGCTACTACCGAAAGAAACCTATCTCTTTTACCTAACGCAAAAGAGTGTAACGTAGAGGTTGAAACTAAACCGTACGAATACGAGCCTATAGCTGAAACCGACGTTTTATTTCCCGAAATTTTATATAACCAAAACGGTGTTTTAAGGCTTGATTTTAAACAAAACTTCGCAGGTTTTATTACCTTTAATATTAAGGGTAAAAAGGGCGAGGAAGTAATAATAAAACACTCCGAAATTCTAAGCGACGACGGTACGCCTTATTATGATAATTTGCGTTCCGCCGTGTCTACCGATAAGATTATTCTTTCAGGCGGAAATGACGTTTTTAAACCGAAATTCACTTTCCACGGGTTTAGATACGCCGAAATTTATAACGTTGAGGGTGTAGAAATTACCGACGTTAAGGGAATAGTTTTATCTCAAAAATTAAACTACCACGGAAAGTTTGAATGTTCAAACCCCATAATAAACGCCGTGTATAATAACGCGAAATGGGGACAAAAGAGCAATTTTATTTCAATACCTACCGACTGTCCTCAACGTGACGAAAGACTCGGCTGGACGGGCGACGCTCAGGTTTTTTGCAATTCGGCAATGTTTAACAGCGATTGCAACCGCTTTTTTGTCAACTATTTAAGACTTATACAAGCGGATATTTTGCCCGACGGTAAAATCCCTTCTTTCGTTCCGTTTTTTATACCGGTATCGGTGTCAACCGCTGGTGTGCCGGGTTGGGCGGATTCCGTTTGCGTTATTCCGTATAACCATTATTTGCATTATCGAAATAAAGAGGTTTTAAAGGAAAATTTACCTTTTGCAGTAAAACACTTTAATTATTATTTATCTAAGAGCGAGAATTATTTGTCAAAGGTAAAAAATGCTTTTGGCGATTGGCTTTCAGTAAAAGAAGCGGAAGACAAAGACGTTATCAGTCAATGCTTTTTCGGACTCTCGGCGCAACTCATATCTAAAATGTTCAAAATTTTAGGAGATGAAGAAAACGCTGGCAAATACTGTGAGTATTATAACAAAATTAAACACGCGTTTAGAGAAAATTACCTCTATAAATACGGAAAAATAAAAGGTGATTCTCAAACTGTTTACGCCTTTTCGCTTACCGTTGGATTTGTGACCGTTGAAGAGATAAAAACTCATTTTATAGAGTCTTTAGAAAGAGAAGATTATAAACTTACCACAGGTTTTATCGGTGTTCAGTATCTTCTTCCTGCGATTTGTGAAATAGGGGAAGTCGATACTGCGTATAAGATTATAAAACAGACGGAGTACCCATCGTGGGGTTATACCGTAATGCAAGGCGCAACGACTATTTGGGAAAGATGGAACGGTTATACTAAAGAACACGGCTTTGAAACGCCTAATATGAATTCTTTCAACCATTACAGTTTAGGGTCTTGCGTCGGCTGGCTTTATAGTCACGTTTTAGGTATAAAACTTTCCGAGGACGGCGAGATTTGTATTTCTCCGTCGCTTAGCGCCGAAATTTCTTACGCAAAAGGGGAATATTTATCGGCAAAAGGTAAGATTTCCGTAGAATGGAAATACGAAGAGGGTAGGTTCTATATAGACGTGACGGCAGATAAAGACGTAAACTTAAATTACAATTTTAACAATATGGACGTTGTTTCCGTCCAATTTAATGATAACAAAATTAAAGCTATTGTAAAATAGGCTAAGGAGAAGTGCTATGACAAAAATATTTACAGTTTCTATTCTTGGATGCGGTTCTCGCGGTCAAGACGCGTATGCTAAATCAATGCTTGAGTTGCCTGACAAATTTAAGATTGTTTCTCTTTGCGATAATAATCAAACGAGATTAAATTTAGCAAAGCAAAAATGCGGTGTAAAAGACGAAAACTGTTTCTTATCAGTAGACGAGTTTTTCAAAGAAAAGCGTTCTGATGCGCTTGTTATTGCAACTCAAGACAGAGATCACGTTTCTATGTGTATAAAAGCCTTAGAGCTTGGCTACGACGTTTTACTTGAAAAACCTATTAGTCCTTTAGAAGAGGAATTATACGCTTTAAAAGAGGCAAATGAAAAGTATAAAAGAAAGGTTATCGTTTGTCACGTTTTAAGATACGCTCCCGCATTTTTGAAACTTAAAGAAATAATTGATTCGGGCGAAATAGGTAAGGTCGTTTGTATAGATTGGATTGAACAAGTAGCGTATTGGCATCAAGCGCACAGTTTCGTTAGAGGAAATTGGCATAGTAGCGAAGAAACTTCGCCTATGATTATGGCAAAATGCTGTCACGACCTTGACCTTTTGCAATTCTACGCTCAATCTAAGTGCGATACCGTTTATTCGGTGGGCTCGGTTGCCTTTTTCAATAAAGAAAATCAACCCGAGGGCGCATCGGACCGCTGTCAAACTTGTAAATACATAAACGACTGTGTATACAGCGCGGAGAGATTGTATATTAAAAAGAGAGAAAACGATTTTGACAGAGTAACTCCTTTAACGGAGAGTCAAGACGAAATGAGAAAACAGGGTTGGCCGTTTAACGTAGTTGACCTTAACCGTCCTATTACAGACGAAACAATGCGTAACTCCTATCAAAACAGTGATTACGGCAAATGCGTTTTCGCTTGCGATAACGACGTAGTAGACAACCAAACGGTATTGATGAAGTTTGAAAACGGTATTACCGCAAATCTTACAATGACCGGATTTACTGCTTTCCCCGGCAGAAAAATGACTTTCCACGGAACGCTTGGAGAGGTAGAAATGGACGAGGAAAACGATTATATTAGAATTTCCCGCTACGGCAAAGGAACTGAAATGCTCAGCGTAAAAGATGTTATGAAAGACGCGTTTAGAGAAGATTTCGGTCACGGTGGCGGAGATATAATGCTCGTTAGGGATTTTTATAAGGCGCTTCTTGGCGGAGAAGAACTCGGTACGACGTTAGATAAGTCTATCGAAAGTCATCTTATGGCTCTTGCCGCTGAAAAATCAAGAGTGTCGGGTGTCGTTTGTAAGGTTCACGATAAATAATCCCCGTAGGAGTGAAATATGGTCATGCACGATAGGTACGGATACGGACAGTTGTTTTGCTTTAGCGGTTTAGACGGCGAAACGTCGAGAAACGACGATTTTGTCGGTATGCTAATGGAAGAGCCTATAACTATTCGTTTTCATTTTGATACCACCGTATCTCTCTATATCCCGTTAGGCGAAAATGCAAAATTTAACGCGGTTACGGGCGATATCTTGGACGGCGACGGATTTTTCGTCGCTTTTACGGATAGAAGAACAATAGTAGGAAAAACTCCGGTTAAACCGACGGTTTTAACTGAAACGGAAAGTAAAAAAGCGCAAGACGGAAACTGTTTGTCGGTTTTTACCGATTTTGGCGCGACTTTTTATCTTAACGTAGAGGAAAAAGACGGATATTATTATTTCACTTTTTCATACGGAGTGAAAAATACCGACGTTTGGGACGACGGAAGATTGACCGATTTAAGAGAAAAGAGATTAAACTACTTTAAGGAAAATAAGCCTATTATAGATGACGAACGGTACGCAAAACTGTTTACTAAATGCTTGTCGGTAAACAAGGAAAACGTTTATTCTCCAGAGGGAAAAATCAAATGTAGATGGACGACTCCCGATAGAGTTCCTCACCGTTTTATGTGGATTTGGGATTCGGTATTCCACGCAATGGCTTTTGCGGAATACGATATGGAGATGGCAAAAGACAGTATAAGAGCAGTTTTGGGAATGGAAAGAGAGGACGGATTTGTCGCTCACATGATGGGTCCCGACGGCTTTATTTCAGAGATTACTCAACCGCAAGTTCTTGCATGGGGAGTATGGCATTTATATAAAAAGTGCCCCGATAAGTCGTTTTTAGCCGAGTGCGCTCCAAAAATTGACAAGTTTTTAACGTGGACCGTAAAGAATAGAGATAAGAATTCAAACGGACTTTTGGAGTGGTTTACAGAGCCTGACTATACGGAATGTAAGTGTGGAGAATCGGGACTTGACAATTCGCCGAGATTTGATTTTGACATAGAGATGGACGCGGTAGATTTTTCGACTTATCTTTGTAACGACGCTTATTATCTTTCGCTTATATACGCTGAACTTGGCGAAAAAGAAAAAGCCGAGCAGTTTATGTCGCTGCATAAGAGCGTAAAAGCAAAGATAAACCAAAGATTTTGGAGTGAAGAAGACGGGATTTATTACGACGCATTATTTGACGGAAAACTTACTAAAGTTGCAACCCCCGCCTCGTTTTTTCCAATGCTTGCCGGTATATGTTCAAAAGAACAAGCGAAAAAAATGGTTAAGGTTTTGCTTGATGAAAATAGATTTTGGACAAAAATGCCCGTTCCGTCAATGCCCAAAGACAGCGAGTTTTACGATATAGATATGTGGCGCGGATGTTCTTGGCTTAACATAAATTATTTCATTATTTTAGGACTTCGCCGTTACGGATACGATAGCGTTGCTAACGAACTGAGAAAGAGAACGTTAGATGCCGTTTTAAAATGGTATAATAAAACGGGTAACGTATTTGAGTTTTACGACGCGGATGATAATATTTGTCCGTTAAACTTAAAAAGAAAGGGCGAACAGCCAGCAAAACCCGATTACCGTAAACACGTTCACTCTATAACCGATTATAACTGGTCGGCTTGTTTTACCGAACTTTTGATTTTAAACGTTTACGCATATTATGACTGATAAATTAGATTTATTTATTAAAGAGGGGTGGGGAAAGGCCCGTACAACGGCAAAAGAAAGCGATCTTGATTTGCCGTTTCCTTTCGTACCGCCTTCTATATCTACTGACGGATTATTCCGTACCCTTTATTATTGGGATACCTACTTTACCAACGTCGGTTTAATTGAGGACGGACATTTGGATTGGGCAAAAGAAAACGTAGATAATTTGTTGTATGCTTTAAACCGTTTCGGGTGTGTTCCAAATTATACGAGAAAAGACGGGGCGGATTACTGTTCTCAGCCACCTCTCCTTTGGCTTATGGTGAGGGACGTGTACGAGCAAACCAAGGACGATAAGTGGTTAAAAACTGCCGTTGACGGTTTAGAAAAAGAGTATGCGTTTTGGATGAGTAAGAGATTATCGCCGATAGGTTTAAACCAATACGGTTGCAACGCGACGGATAAAGAACTTTTGATGGATTATTACAGTTACGTGTCTACGAGAGTAAATCTTGACCAAACGATAGCAGACGAAGATAAAATAGCTATTGCAAAAAATTTCGTTGCAGAGGGGGAAAGCGGAGAAGATTACACCCCCCGTTATGCCAACCATAACGCTTTAGATTACGTTCAAATCGACTTAAATTCTCATTTATACGGATTAGAAGATTTTCTTTATTCGTATTTTAAAGATAAAGACCAAAGTAAGTCTGATTTTTATAAAAACAAAAGAGATAATCGGTTAGAACTTATCGAAAAGTATTGCTATAATGACGAAATAGGCGTATACTGTGATTATGATTTTGTAAAAAACAAAAAAAATAATATAATTTGTTCGGCGTGCTTTTTACCTTATTTTTACGGTTTTGCCCCCCAAAAACGTAACCCGTTAAAGGTTTATAACGTCTTAAAGGGAAAGGGTGGCGTTTCAGCGTGTCAAGATATAGGTAATGGCGAATATCAATGGGGTTATCCGTTCGTTTGGGCTCCGTATCAGTTTTTTGCGTACGGCGCATTAGTAAAGTATAATTGCTTTAGCGAGGCTGATGAGTTGAGAAGAGATTATATGCAGTTACTCTCATCTGTATTTGAAAGGACGGGAGCACTGTGGGAAAGGTACGACTTTTTTGGCGAAGCGAAAGACCTTGAGTATCCAACTCAAAAAATGCTTGGTTGGACTGCCGGAGTTTATAGGTATTTTTCAAAAAGATAAAAAGTTTTAAATGGTGAAATATGATTTATTATAACGAATCAAGTAAAATAATAACCTTAAATACAAAAAATACGACCTATGCAATGCAAATTTCACACGAAAAATACGTTTTGCATTTATATTACGGTAAAAAGACTGAAGATATTAAACCTCATAAAGAAAAGGTCGTGTCTTTTTGTCCTTACGACCCTAATATAGGAATGAAATTTTCTTTAGACACCGTGCCAACCGAACTTTCATTTTTCGGTAGCGGAGACCTTCGCGATACGGGTATAAAGATTAAAAATCAAAACGGCGACAGCGTAACGAGGTTTTTGTATAAGTCGTTTAGAATATTCGACGGAAGAATTAATTTTGAAAATATGCCCTATTCAAGGGGTGGAGATAAGACTTTAGAAATTACCTATTTCGACGAGGTTTCAAACTGTGTATTAAAGTCGTATTATACGGTTTTTTACGATACCGACACTATAACCAGATACGCTATTTTTGAAAATAATTCGGTCAATTCTTTGCTTATTGAAGAGGCTATGGCTTGTCAGTTGGATTTTGCAAAGGGTAATTTTGAATGGACTTGTCTTGGCGGTAAATACTGTTGGGAGAGAAACGTTTTAACTCACAAATTGCATTTTGGCAAGCAATCGGTATATAGCGAAAGGGGACATACTTCTGCGCACGCTAACAATTTCGTTATTTTGCAAAAGCCTAAAACGACTGAAGACAGCGGAGAATGCTACGCTGTAGAGTTCGTTTATTCTGGCGATTTTGAAATACAAGCCGAACTTTTATACGATAAGAGAGTTCGTCTTATGGTTGGCTTAAACCGTCATACGATATCGTGGAATTTGGGCGCAGGGGAAAGTTTTACCACACCCGAAACGATATTGACTTATTCTGCGCGCGGAAGAAACGGAATAAGCCAAAATATGCACGACCACTTGAGAAATACAATTATCAATCCTAAATTCGTGTATAAAAAACGCCCCGTCGTAATAAATACGTGGGAGGCGGTGCATTTTGATATCAATGAGGATTTATTGCTTGAATTTGCCGATAAAGCCGTTGAACTTGGGATAGATACTTTAGTTGTTGACGACGGTTGGTTTGGCGGTAGAAATAACGATAAGTCGTCGCTTGGCGATTGGTACGTGAATACTGAAAAATTTAAAAACGGACTTGTTTCGTTTTCAAATAAAGTACATGAAAAAGGGATTAATTTAGGAATTTGGATAGAGCCCGAAATGATAAATCCCGATAGCGACTTATACCGCAGTCATCCCGAGTGGGCGATACAGTGCAAGGATAGAGAAGGTTGCCTTTCGAGAAATCAATTACTCCTCGATATGACCAATAACGATGCTATAGACCATGTTGTGGGTATGATTAAAGAGGCGTTAAAGGGCGTTAAACTTGAATATATCAAGTGGGATTTTAACCGTTCAATTTCCGAGGCGGGCTCGCTTACTTTAAGTAAAGAAAAGCAGTGTGAAGTAAAACACAGATTTGTGTTAGGAACTTACCGTATGCACAAACTTTTAACCGAGGCTTTCCCCGACGTTTTGTTTGAGGGTTGCTCGGGCGGTGGCGGAAGATTTGACGCAGGTATTTTGTTTTACTGTCCTCAAATATGGACTTCGGACAACACCGACGCGATAGACAGACTTAAAAACCAAAAGGGAACGAGTTACGCATATCCGCTTTCTGCAAATAGCGCGCACGTTACGCATAGTTGTATAAATAAATACGAGGACAAGAAAAACGTTGACCTCGATTTAAGATTTAAAATTGCTATGGGCGGAGTGTTAGGCTATGAGTTTAATATTACGAAATTTAACGAAAGCCAAAGCCAAATCGTAAAAAAGCAAATAGAAGAATATCAAAAAGTGAGTGACCTCGTATTACGCGGAGACCTTTTCCGCTTAGAGGGACTTTTAAAACACGAATTTGGTTTTTACGTGCTGTCAAAGGATAAAAAAGAGTTTTATTTCGAGTATTTCAACTTAAGGGCAAACTTTAAAGAGAGAGAATTTATTTTAAAATTGGGAGATAAAACGATAACGCTCAAAGTTGAGGCAAAAGACGGAAAATTTGTAAAATACAAAAAAGAACTGTTTTACTTTTTCAAAGTTGGGCAAGTTTAAAACTGTAGAAATTGTTTAATAATCGACTTATAGGCGGACTTAATATAATAAAATGCAGATTGGAAACCCAATCTGCATTTTGTTTTTGATGTTTTAGATAAAATACCCCCCAGTTCTACTGGGGTAGATAAGAATGCTTTAACATAATGTCACTCTATAGCGAGCGATAGTAAAGAGTAGAGTCTCCTTGAACAATAGAAAGATTCTATTATCACCTAAGGCGACTGCCAGAATGACAATAAAATTATGAACTATAGCGGTAGCAAATCGGGTGGAGCGTCACGCTCCCTCGGCAAGAATAACGCTCGCTTTTGCTCGCTTATTGCGAACCCCCACTCCGTGGGCGTTCGTTCCCTACTTGGGTGGTAAAATAAAAAAGACACAACCAAGTGGTTGTGTCTTTTTTATGGTACCCCCAAGCGGAATACTCGCTGTCGCTCGTGGCGTTCGCAATCTTCGATTGCTCGGCTAAGCGAACACTTTTGCTTTTGAATATTGTAAAAATACAAGTGGTGGATAGCAAAAGTGTTCTAAATTCCCTATTGGTGTGAAAAATAAAATAACATAGACGAGTGGTTGTGCAAGGGGAATTTGCCGAAACTCCGCAAGCGGAGCCCTCTCGGCAAGAATAACGCTCGCTTTTGCTCGCTTATTGCGCCCCCCAAGCGGAATACTCGCTGTCGCTCGTGGCGTTCGCAATCTTCGATTGCTCGGCTAAGCGAACTCTTTTGCTTTTGAATATTGTAAAAATACAAGTGGTGGGTAGCAAAAGTGTTCTAAATTCCATCTTGGAGGTACAAAAAAACAACCTAAAACGAATAAATACCGTTTTAGGTTGTTTATGGTACCCCCAAGCGGAATCGAACCGCTGATTCTGCCGTGAGAGGGCAGCGTCTTAACCGCTTGACCATGAGGGCATCTCTTTTACGCTTACTTATAATATCATATTTGTTTCGTTTTTGCAAGGATTTTTAATACACTTTGCAAAAAAAATAAAAAAAGAGTGAGAAATCTCACTCTTTAAAAAATTTTCCCCGCCTGTGCCGACTAAGAACAAAATTTAACCCGCGTTTTTGCAGGTGGGTGCATAGCCTGACACTTCCGTCTTCCTGTCATATAGGTCTGTCGGTGACACAACCACAGGCTTTGCGTATTGCCATTTGGACGTCCGCTCCCTTTCTTAAATTTGTGGATACAATTTGTGTTCTTGAATATCGTACACTGCAGGTTTAAATCTTTATTTATTTCGCAATACTGCGTTACTGCTTTCCCCGATTGATAAAAGGTCTATCGAGTCTTATTCTTTAAATCGAGCCTTGTCTTGTTCGTAACTAAAAATTTAAACGATACTTGAGCAATAGTCATTCGGGTGGAGTATCACGCTCACAACTAAAAATTAAACGATACTTGAGCATGGTGGCATTCGGGTGGAGCGTCACGCTCCCTTTTTAGTAATTATAGCAAAAACTCAATATAATATGCAAATAATTTTAACAATATTATTTTTCTGTTTGACATTATTTTTGTATTGCATTAAAATATTATCAATAGGGGGAAAGTGTTATGAAGTTGACAGTTTTAGGAAAATACGGACCGTATCCAAATGCTGACGGTGCAACGAGTTCATATCTTATAAATGCAAACGGAGTTAATATACTTTTAGATATGGGTGCAGGTTCGTTTTCGCGCCTTGTCAAGACGTTGCCACCTGAAAAAGTTGACATAATTATCTTTTCGCATTTTCACTTCGACCATTGTTCGGATTTTGGAGTTTTGGGCTATTATTATCAAAGACTGGTTGCCGAGGGGTATAATCGCAAACCTAAAGTATTTTGTCCTTCTCAAGGCGGAATATTGGCTGAAACGGTCATCAATAATCCTAATTTTGCAGTAAAAACTGTAAAAGGCGGTGACGTAATTGAAGAAAGTGGAATTAAATTTGAATTTTTCGATATGAACCATCCCGTCAGTTGCGTAGGCGTTAAGATTTTTGATGGAAATAAAACCTTTGCTTATACTGGAGATACTAATTTAACGGATAATTTAGATTTCCTTTACAGCGGTACGGATTTAGTGTTAGCGGACGGTGCGTTTTTACTTAAGGATTGGAGTGAAAAACGCCCGCATTTAAGTGTGTCGCATATTGTTAAGTTGACGAAAAAGTGGGGCAATAGGTCGATTATTAGCCATATTAATCCCAATTACGACGAAAGTTTAATAAAAAAAGAGATAGGTGAGGCAAACTGCACGGTTGCAGAGGAGGGGCGTTTTTACGAGATATGACGAAACCAATAAACTTCCGTCCAATACTCTTTTGCGCGCTGTCGCTAATTTTTGGAATGGCGTTATTCGTGTACCACCAAAGATTAGGCGTTTGGACGGTGCTAATCCCAACGATTTTAGCGATTACAATTTATATAATTTTCCTGCTAATAGTAGAAAAAGATAAAAGATTTACTCTATTGATGAGCGTCGTCTTTTGTCTTTTATTTGCTTTTATGGGGATGTTTTCTTTTGGAATTTATACTAAACGTATAGAAAACCGTCAAGTTGAAAGCGGAAACTATACGGTAGTAGGCGAGGTGTACAAGGTTTCCTTTTCGCACGGTAGATACGTAGTAAATTTGAAAAATTGCACTTACGACGGAAAAGATGGCGGAAATTTATACGTAAATACTTTCTATAGCGAGATTGAACTTTACGACAGGTTAGAACTTGATTGCAGGGTAAGTCCGTATTCACGTGTTGAAAACGGCGCTATATCAACTGCGGTTAAAAGCGGTCGTGAAATGTATGCGGAAAACGTATATTCCTATAAAATACTTGGCAAAACTAACAGTTTGGCATCTAAGTTTAAGCAAGTTACGGATAAACTGTTTTTTGACGTTTTAGGTAAAAACGGCGGTATTTTGTCTGCGCTTATAAGAGGTGATACGGCAAAGATGGGAGAAATAGTCGATCCGTTTAGGCTTGTAGGGATAGCGCATATTTTTGCCGTTTCAGGAATGCACGTAGGTCTTTTGTTTGCAGCGCTTTCTTATATATTTAAGAAAATACCTGCGTATAGATGGTTAAAGACTCTTTTAATTTGTAGCGCATTGTTCTTCTATTCTTATTTATGCGGATTTACGGCATCTTCTCTAAGGGCATCGATAATGTGTTCGTGTATGGCGATAAGTAGACGGTTAGGAGAAAAACACGACGGAATAAACGCAATAGCGGAAGCGTTTATAATAATCGCTCTTTTGTCACCGATACAAATTTTTTCGGTTGGGTTTATTCTTTCGTTCACCGTATCCTTTTCTTTGATGGTTTTATCACCGCCGATAATACGTTTTTTTGAATTTCTGCCTAAACCTTTTGCGGAAAGTATAGGAGTGTTAGTATCCGCGCAACTATCGGCAATTCCTTTAACCGTTACGTACTTTGGCTATTTTTCATTGATATCTTTCTTGGCAAATTTCATACTTTTACCAGTCGTTACAATTATTTTCTATTTGACCGTAATAGGTATGGTTTTATGTTTAATTTTGCCGATTAATCAACTTATAGCCCTATTTATACCCAAAATATTAATTCTTGGAGCGCAAGGGTTGACAAACGCTTTAACTTACGTTTTACTGCCGATAGAATATTTTCCCAAAGCGCTTAAGTGGGTGTATTATCCGTGTCTTATCGCGGTGACGGACTTATTGAATTTACCAAAGTGGGTAAAGACCGTATTTTTTAGTATTGCGATGGCGATACTTGTCGTTGTCATTTTGGTAAGCAATTTAGCGTAATTATTAAATATACCTTGCTTTTTATATAAAAAAATGTTAATATATAGTATATTATGAAATTTCGAGAACTGAAAAAAAGTCTTACCTCTAAAATAATGCCGATATATTTAGTGTCGGGTGACGACGCGTTTTTATCGGGAAGAGCGACTAGACTAATAATTGACGCGTGTCAAATTGACGAAAGTTTAAATCTTACGAAGTACGAGGGCGGAGAAGTAAAGGGCGACGGAGAAAAACTTATATCCGCGCTTACTTCCTATCCTTTTATGGGTGATAAACGAGTAGTTTTAGTAAAAGAGTATTATCCGTTGGTTGCCGATATTAAGGGAATAAAAAGTTATTTTGAAAACCCGTGCGAAACGACGGTGTTTATTATCGCTAATATTTCTGCTTGCGAGAACTTAACTAAACTTCCAAACGTGACGGTAGTTGACTGCGCAAAGGGAGATAGCGACCTTGCCGGTATATGGATAAAAAGCGAGATGAAATCGGCGGGAGTTAGTATAACTCAACGAGCGGTTGATAAAATTATTGATTATTGCTACGCTGATATGACTAAAATCAACGGAGAAGTGCAAAAACTGATATCTTACGCAATTTCTAAAGGAACGGTTGAAGAAACGGACGTTGACGCGCTTTGCGTTAAAGAACTTGACTATCAAATGTATGAGGTCGTTGAGTTTATAGCAAACAAACAGTATGAAAAAGCCTATGCGTGCCTAAAAGAAATGCTAACGTCTTCAGGCGACGGACAAAAACTTTTCGTTTCACTTTATTATTATTTTAGAAGACTATTACATTCGGCAATTTCGACTCTTAGTGACGCGGAAGTTGCAAAGCACTTAAAAATTAAAGAGTTTGCCGTGAAAATGTCAAGACGGCAGGCAAAGAGTTTTTCGGTGAAAAGATTAAAAGAAATAGTCGATTCGCTTACCAAATACGACGAAGACTTTAAGCAAGGAAAGATAGAACCGTCTTCTGCCGTATGGAATGGGATTTTTAATGTTTTAATTGGATAAACCCGTCTATAAGTCGATTATTAGCATAAAATTATTATAATTCATTAAAAGAAAAGATAAAGCATAAGATAAAAAGGAGAAGATTATGACTTTTCAGGAATTTCTTGTAAGGGTAGGTAACTCATTTAACCACCATGCAGTTACGACGGTGCTTACGATTGCCATTTTGTTCGTGCTGTTTTATTTTACGATAAGCACGTTAAGTAAAAACAATGCAAAATGGGTAATTATAGTATTTATTGTTTACGTGCTTTCAACGGGAATAATTTTTATGGTTGCCGATATTTCAGGTTGGGATTATTTTATCGTACCCCTTCTTTTTATCGTTGCCGTATGTTCTATGTTTGCAACCGAAATCAAACGTGATATTTGGAATTGGACGAATAAGAAAAGCAGTGAAGTAAAACACGTTGACAAAGGGTTTACCAGTGGCGGAAACGCAAACGAAACTATTGACGAAATAGTAAAAGCCCTTCAAAATATGTCTAAAAACGACGTAGGCGCAATTATAATTCTTGCAAACGGAAATTTGCCTAAGTCTGTTATCGAAAGCGGTGTTTCTATGGATGCAACTATTTCCGCCGCTTTAATTGAAAGCGTATTTTTCCCCAAAACGCCACTTCACGACGGGGCAATGATTATAAACGGAACGAGAGTTCAAGCGGCAGGTTGTTTCCTTCCTTTATCGCAAGAATACAATCATCCAAAGGACCTCGGCACTCGTCACCGCGCGGGTATAGGAATTACTGAAACTGTAAACGTAACTTCGATAATCGTATCGGAAGAAACGGGCATAATTTCGATAGCGCAAGGCGGAAAAATAAAGAGGTACGCAGACTCCGAGATGCTCCGTCAAACGTTAAAAGAGTATTATTGGCAAGAATTTTTAGATCAAAAGAATTCGTAATCAAAGGAGAATGTTATGAACGTAGAAAATAAAGATAAGTTGTCGGTAAGAATATTTAAAGGCGTAATGTCGGCAATAATTGCCGCAGCGCTTGCCGTATTCGTTTTTGTGGTGATACATTTTTGATAAAAGTAGCAAAATTCGGCGGTTCGTCTATGGCTGACAGGCGAGCGTTTTGTAAAGTTGCCGAGTGGTTACAAAAGGATAATTCCATTCAAGCAGTCGTAGTTTCAGCGGGTGGAAAAACTTCAAAATGTAAGAAAGTAACTGATATTTTGATTGAGTCCGCAAACAAAATTGAAAAGGGCGAAAGCGTTTATAAAAGCCTATTGCCTTTTTTCGATAGGGTAAAATTCAACGCCGAAAGCGTAGGAGTATACAATAAAATAAAAGACGAACTAATGAAAATCGAGCAAGAAGTCGAAAGGGGCTTTTCGCTCGATTTTATTTTGTCGAGAGGAGAATTTATTTACGCTCAAATGTTCTCGCATTTTATAGGCGTGCGGTTTGTAGACAGTAAAGACTTGATATATTTTTATGACGACGGATTAGTAAATTTAGGCTATACGGAGTTTAAAATTAAAGAAGAGTATGAAAAAAACGGCAGGTTTATTACGGGGGGATTTTACGGCGGTTACAGAAACGGTAGAATAAAAACTTTTTCAAGGGGCGGAAGTGATTTTTCGGGAGCAATCGTTGCAAGGTCGCTTATGGCTGACGAATACTTAAATTTTACGGACGTCGACGGTATTTACTCGTTTAATCCGTCGATAACTTCTAAAGTTGAAATAATAAAAGAAATTAATTTTGATACCGTGAGATTGTTGGGAGAATTCGGCGCAGGTGTTTTACATCCTGCAAGCGTGCTTCCGCTATACGGAACGGGTATTCAAATAAGACTAAAAAACACCTTTAACAAGACGGCTGAAGGGACTGTAATAAAGGAAAACACTAATGAAACGCCGTTTGCCGTAGCAATGAAACCGTGCAGATTTATACGGCTTAGAAAGAGAGGTGAAGGGTATAAATTATTACAAAATTTTACGGCTGAAAATGAGGAAATCGTGTTTGCAATTTGCAATTTAGACCAAGTAGACGTGTGTTTTTTAGGGGAAACCGCAGGAGAAGAAATAGCAAAGCGCACCGGTGCAGATTATTTAGCGGAAGAAGATAAGTCAGTAGTGTTTTATTTTTCAAAAAATGAAAAATCGTCGAATATAATTGAGATTTTAAGAAAAGAGGGGGTAATAAAAGGCGAAACGGCGGGGAAATTTGGACGTTACGTTTGCTTGGCGGAAAAGTGGGCTAAGAAAGTGATAGAATTGCTATAAAAATATTTTTTATTCTTTTACTTTGCTTTCACTCTCATATCACAATCGTATAGTAAGATATAGCCGTAGCGAGGGAAACCTCATAAATTTGCTCACACCTTAATCCCCCTTAAAATACAAACCGGAAAAACGCCTCTTTACGAGGCGTTTTTCTGTGTTTTTTATTTACACGGCAAGTGTTTCGGGAAAAAAGAAAGGAGTTGCACGGTATAGTAGCGAAACAAAAATAAGTTTTAAGATGAGAAAAGAGAGTGAAACAGCGTAAAATCAAAGGAAATTTGTAAAAATTTTGTGTAAATCTTAATATGAAAAATAAAAAGTATTGACAACGGACGTATTTTACTTTAAAATATTAAAGTAAAAGTAAAACTATAGTTTTATTCAAACCCTTTCGGTTTTGAATAATACGGTTAAAGGCAAAATGGCAAAGAAAAAGAAAAAATGGATAAAGTTTAGACACAAAATTATAGTTAATCTTGCGTCGTTAATCCTTATTCCTATAACAAAAATAAAATATCGTGTAAAAGTTGCTCGCTTTAAGGAAAGTAAAAGAAAAGACCGTAAATACCTCGTTTTGTACAATCACCAAACGGCGTTTG
Source organism: Clostridiales bacterium (assembly GCA_015055505.1). Taxonomy (GTDB): domain Bacteria; phylum Bacillota; class Clostridia; order Christensenellales; family Borkfalkiaceae; genus UBA10281. The sequence goes on along the minus strand of SVIB01000018.1, from coordinate 9,631 downwards.
ACCAATTTTTCGTTTCTATGGCTTTTTACGGTCACGTTTATTACGTTGCCAGTGAAGATTTGTTCTCAATGGGCTTTTTATCAAAACTTTTAAAGTATGCGGTAGCGCCTATTCCTATAAAGAAACAAACGACGGACGTAACGGCTGTTATGAACTGTCTAAGGGTCGCTAAAGAGGGCGGTACTATTGCCATCTCCCCTGAGGGCAACAGAACTTTTAGCGGAAAAACGTGCTATTTTAAACCTGCCGTCGTAAAACTTGCAAAGGCGCTTAAAATGCCAATAGCAATATTCCGTATAGAAGACGGTTACGGTGTTCATCCAAGATGGGCGGACGACGTAAGGCGGGGAGATATGAAAGCCTACGTAAAAAGGGTTATAGAGCCCGACGAATACTTAAAAATGACTGACGACCAATTATACGGGACGTTAAAAGAAGAACTTTACGTGGACGAATCTTCGCCAAATAAAGAGTTTTACCATAAAAGACTTGCCGAAGGTATTGAAAGGGCTATTTATTACTGTCCTGATTGCGGTATCTCTCAATTTGACAGTAAAGGCGATTTAGTTTGGTGTGAAAAATGCGGTAAAAAAATACGCTACACCCCAAATAAACAACTTATAGGCGTAGATTTTGATTTTAAATATAAAAATATTGCCGATTGGTATGACTCTCAAGCTACGTATATGAACGGGCTTAACCTAAACGAATTTACCGATAAACCGATAAGTACGGACAACGTAAAAATGTCTAAAGTAATACTGTATAAAAATAAAGTGACGATAGACAAAAACGCCGAACTTAAACTGTTCGGAAACAGAATAACGGCAAAGGTAAAAGGAGCGGAATACGTCTTTGACTTTGATAAGACCGATGCGGTAACCGTGCTTGGAAAAAATAAAATAAACGTATATTATAATAACGAAGTCTATCAGTTTAGCGATAACAAAAAAGTAAATGCATTAAAATACGTAAATACTTTCAATAGATATATAAACGCCAAAGGGGGAAATGAAGATGACTTTTTGGGACTTTGAATCTTGGGGAATATTAAATATCCTTGCAGTCGTGTTACTGAGTCTTATAGTGGCGAATATTTTAAAACGAAGCGTTGGTTTTATACAAAAAACACTTATACCAACCTCTGTATTAGGCGGAATAATACTTCTTTGTATATCGACAGTATACAAAATTACAACGGGAGAATTATTCTTTGATTTAAACTTTTTTGGTGGGAACGGAACGTCAATTTTGGAAATAATAACTTACCATGCTTTAGCCCTTGGTTTTATTGCTTCCGCCCTCAAAGTTTCAGATAAAAAATTGACGGGACAGCGAGGAAAAGAGATTTTCGATTCCGGTGTAACAACCGTTGCAACCTACCTACTTCAAGGTGTTTTCGGTTTAGTAATTACGATTACCGTGGCTTTTATTTCTACTGACTTTTTTTCGGCAGCAGGTATAATACTTCCTTTTGGTTTTGGTCAGGGTACGGGACAGGCCTTAAACTACGGAACTATGTTTGAACAAAACAACGGTTTTGTCGGCGGTAGCGATTTTGGACTTACGGTTGCCGCACTCGGCTTTTTAAGTGCAAGTATAGGCGGTGTTATTCATCTTAATATAATGAAGAAAAAGGGTAGATTTACCGCTAAACAAAAAGACGAAAGAGTCATAACACCCGAAAATATCGAAAGTCCCAACGAAATAGCAATGAGCGGAGATATGGATAAATTTACCGCGCAAATTATTTTTATTTCGATTGCTTATCTTTTAACTTATTTGGCTATGTGGGGACTTGGGGAACTGTTACCGGGTATGAAAGCCACAATTTACGGCTTTAATTTCCTTTTAGGCGTAATATTTGCAACTCTCGTTAAAACCGTACTTAAAGTTTTAAATAAGAAAAATATAGTAAAAAAACAATATATAAATAACTTCTTATTAAATAGAATAGGTAATACTTGCTTTGATATAATGATTGTTGCGGGTATTGCGGCTATTGATTTAACACTTATCGCAAATTATTGGGGTGTTCTTCTTATTTTGGCAGTGGTTGGACTCGTTGTTACTTATATATATAATATTGTTATAGCGAAAACCCTTTTCAAAGATTACGCTGACGCTCAGTTTCTTGCAATGTACGGAATGCTTACGGGTACTGCAAGTACGGGAATAATGTTGCTTCGTGAGGTGGACCCTGAATTTAAAGGCCCCGTTCAAGACAACCTCGTATATCAAACCTTGCCTGCAATAGTATTCGGTTTCCCAATAATGTTGCTTGCGCCAATGACTCCCGATAAGCCGTACTTGATTTTAGGCTTGCTCGTCGCGTTCTTTATAGTGCTTAACGTCATACTTTTTAGAAGTAAACTTTTCCCTAAAAAGTTTGCGCAAAAGAACGGAAAAACAGAATAATTTAAGTTTTCCGCCGTAAAATTTTCTCACGGCGGAATTTTTTTATTTCAAAATCGCTTTATTTATCGGCGATTTTAAGGAAAATAAAAAATTTTTAAAAAAGTTATAAAAAACGCTTGACAACTTTAGCAGACTAAAGTATAATAGTGTCATAAATTTGCTTTAGCACATTAAAGTGTTAAAGTGAAAAAACAAAATCATTAGGAGAACTAACAATGAAAAAATTACTCACTTCTTTATTGGCACTTATGCTTACTTTTGTAACTGCATTTACTTTTGCGTCCTGCGGAGATACGGAAGGCGGAAACGCTGACGACGGTATCGTAGACGTAAGAACCAAAACGATAACCGTTGGATACACAGACTATGCTCCTATGAACTATACAGACGACAAAGGAACGTTGGTTGGTTTTGATACTGAACTTGCTCTTATGGTTTTCAATTCTCTTGGATATGAAGTAAGATTTAAACTTATTGAATGGGGAAACAAGTACAGTGAACTTAACAGTGGAACGATTGACTGTATTTGGAACGGATTTACTGCTAACGCAGAGGACGAAGGAACTCCAAGAAGCGAAATCGTAGACTTTACTTATTATTATATGCAAAACGCACAATGTATTATTAGAAAGAACGGGACTACTAATGTAAACTCTCTTGACGAACTTGAAGGAAAGTCGGTTTCTTTCGAGGCTGGTTCTGCAGGTCAAAGTTACGTAGAAGGAATTACTGCTAATATTTTACAAAAACCCGTTACTTCGCAAATGGATGCTGTAAAAGAGGTAAATATGGGAACGTCTGATTATGCAGTAGTTGATATTCTTCTTGCAGAATCTCTTGCAGGTCAAAACGATTATGCGGATATTGTTATTAACGAAGGTATTGAAATTCCTGTAGAATATTACGCAGTTGGATTTAAAAAGGGTAGCGAACTCACTCAAAAGGTAAACGCAATGTTTGAAGCGTATGCAAAAATTGGATACCTTAATGAACTTGCTGAAAAGTACGGTCTTGAAACTAAAGTTTTAACTGACTTTGATGCTGAATAAGTAGGAAAAAATAATATGAGTTTTATGGTTGTTACGCAAAGCCTTTTAGAAGGCTTTGCGTTAACTTGTTTATTGTTTATAGTTACTTTAGTACTTTCTTTACCTTTAGGGCTTTTAATTTCGTTTTGCACGATGAGTAAGGTTAAGCCGATCAAGTACGCGTCAAAGGTTTTCGTATGGATAATTAGGGGTGTTCCTCTAATGCTACAACTATTTATAGTCTATTATCTTCCGGGTATGTTTTCAAAGACTGGCGTTAACTTTTGGGGGGTATTAGATAAAACTCTTTATTTTAAATACGGTATAGAGTGTGGCGGACCGCTTATTGCCGCTGCAATAGCGTTCATAATTAACTATGCTTGTTATTTTTCGGAGATATTCCGTGGCGGAATAGAGGGTATTCCTAAGGGACAAATCGAAGCCGGTCAAGTACTTGGAATGACAAAAGGGCAAATTTTCTCTAAAATTATATTAATGCAAGTAATAAAAAGAATAGTTGCACCTATGTCAAATGAAATAATAACGTTAGTTAAAGATACTGCGCTTGCAAGGGTTATAGGAGTTATTGAAATTATAAAGGTTGCGGACTTATTTGCAAGTAAAGCGCTTTTGTGGCCGTTATTCTATACTGGCGCATTCTATCTTATTTTTGTCGGTGCGCTTACGTTGTTGTTCGGCTATATTGAGAAAAAATTGAGTTATTACAAGGTGTAATATGGCGTATGTTGATATAAAAAACGTTAATAAATCTTTCGGCTCTTTACAAGTTTTAAAAGACGTTAGTTTTTCGCTTAACAAAGGTGAGGTGTTGTCGATTATCGGCTCGTCCGGAAGTGGAAAAACAACGCTTCTTCGTTGTATAAACTTTTTAGAAAGCGTTGATACCGGCACGTTTGAGTTGGATGGAGAAACGATGTTCGACGGTTCTATAAAAGACCTTTCAGATGGACAAAAAAGAGAGAAAAGACTGTCTATAGGTTTAGTATTTCAAAATTTCAACTTGTTTCCGCATTACTCGATTTTAAAAAATATTACCTTAGCGCCAGAACTTTTACTTAAAGAAAGTATAAAAAACAAAAATAAAAGTTCAGTCGTTTCAAAAAACTACAGGGAAAATAAAGAATATTACTTTGGAAATGAAGAAATTAGCGAAAAAGAGATTAGACGGGTAGTTGAAGAAAAGGGAATTGAACTTCTCAAAAAGGTAGGCTTAGAGAATAAGGTTGATTATTATCCTCATCAACTTTCAGGCGGGCAACAGCAACGCGCCGCAATTGCAAGAGCGCTTGCCTTAAACCCCGAACTCTTATGTTTTGATGAGCCAACTTCGGCTCTTGACCCTGAACTTACGGGCGAAGTTTTAAGAGTTATAAAGTCTTTAAAAGACGATGAAAGAACAATGTTAATTGTAACGCACGAAATGGGTTTTGCGAAAAACGTTTCGGATAAAGTGCTATTTATGGCGGACGGCAAAGTTGAAGAATTCGGTACGCCCGAAGAGATTTTTGACAATCCCCAATCGGAAAAACTTCAAAACTTTTTATCAGTAGTTGAAAACAAGGACGGTGTATAATGTCGGAAGATATGAGTAAGTCAATATATGCGCTTTATGAACTTATAGCCTCACTTTCTACAGCCGAAGAGTGCAAAGAACTGTTTGAAGATTTATGTACTTATAAAGAAATTGATTCTATGGCGCAAAGGCTTGAATCTGCAAAACTTTTGTTAGCGGGCGAAACCTACGAGAAGATAATTGAAAAGACAGGTATATCGTCTGCAACCCTATCAAGGGTAAGTAAATGCGTTAAATACGGCAAAGGATACGCAAAAATTAAATAAGCAAAAGTAAATTTTGCCAAAGGTTTTTTAAAAAAGGCTTGAAATATATACTATTGTTATGATATAATAAAAAAAACTTAATATGCGTAGCAGTTTTGCTATTGTTTTTTGAAGACGCGTCTTTTCTTTCGTTCACACGAAAGAAAATCTTTAATAAGAGAAAAGCGTTGTAAAATATAAGGGGAACGAAAATCGTTACGGCGTTAAGATTGCACGGAACGGAGTAAACGATTTTATAAAAGGAGAAAAAAATGAAAAAGATTTTAGTTTTAATCATGGTAATTTGTTTAACTGCTTTATCGTTTGTTGCTTGTAAAAAGGCTAATAAAGATAGCGGAAACGAAGGAACTTCTACATCAGAAAGCGTAATAACGGTTGTTTATACGTATGAAGAGAGCGAAACTGTTGGAGAAATTACCGCTTCAATGAAATTGACTCTTTACAGTGACAATACGGCAGAAGTTGTTACTAAATACGGAGATGAAGAAGAAAAACAAAACGGAACGTGGGTTAAAAAAGACGCTGATACCGTTACCGTAACTGTAGATAACGAGCCTGTAGATTTTAAAGTCCTTTCTAACGGAACTCTTGAACTTGAAAACGCTGGTGGTAACGAAGGCGGAAACGCTGGTGGAAACGCTGGTGGTAACGAAGGCGGAAACGTTGGTGGTAACGAAGGTGGAAACGTTGGAGGTAACGAAGGCGGAAACGACGCTGGTAACGAAGGTGGAAACGTTGGTGGTGACGTAAGTGTTGCTTATACTTATGAAATGAATCAAACAATTGAAGGTACTGCCGTTTCAATGAAAATGACTCTTTACAGTGATAATACTGCAGAAGTCTTTTCTAAATATGGTGATATTGAGGTAAATCAAAACGGAACGTGGGTTCAAAAAGACGCTGATACCGTAACTGTAACGGTAGACAACGAGCCTATGGATTTTAAAGTTCTTGCTGACGGAAAGACTCTTGAAATGGATTTTGGTGGCGGAAACGTTGGTGGGAACGAAGGCGGAAACGTTGGTGGTAACGTAAGTGTTGCTTATACGTATGAAATGAATCAAGAAATTCAAGGAACTACCATATCAATGAAAATGACTCTTTACAGCGACTATACGGCAGAAGTGATTGCTACAGTTGGCGGTCAAGAACAAAGACAAAATGGAACGTGGGTTCAAAAAGACGCTGATACAGTAACCGTAACGGTAGATAACGAGCCTATGGATTTTAAAGTTCTTGCTGACGGAAAAACTCTTGAAATGGATGTTAGTGGCGGAAACGCTGGCGAAAACGAAGAAAACGTTGGCGGAGGAACAGTCGTTGAAGGTCCCACTCAAGAGAAGAAATAAAGTTTTATGATAATAAAAAATCAAGTACCTATCCGTGCCGAGGTGCTTGTTTTTTTTAATATAAAAACGGCTTAAAATGATAAATACTACCGAATAAGCCGTTTTTACAGTTTTGTAATAAAAAGATTTTAAGTGATAAGAATTAAGTTCGTTTGTTACCTAAGAAAAATATAGCAATCGAGCCTACGCCTGTATGCGCGCCTATTACAGCCTCAAGTTTGCCAACGACAACGTTCTTTATTTGAAGTTGTGCTTTAAGTTTATCCGCTAAGGCGTTTGCATCTTGCAGACAGTCGCCGTGAGCAATATATACTACGTCTTTATCTGTGACGTTGTCTTTAACAGCGTTAAACATTGCCGTTAAAGAAAATTTTCTTGATAAAACCTTGTTGACGGCAACCAATTTGCCTTCGGTGTTGACTTCTATAATAGGCTTAATTTTAACGAGTGAACCAATACGGTAGGATAGAGAAGGGATTCTTCCGCCTTGATACAGAAAATAAAGGTCGTCTACGGTAACGAACGTACGCATACAAAGTCTTTGCTCTAAGACGTAATTATAGCAATCTTCAGCAGTTTTGCCGTTTGCTCGCATTTCTACCGCTTTTTGAACGAAATGTCCTTGCCCAAACGAACCGGTTAGCGTATCAACGCAATATATCTTAGCGTCGGGGTATTTTTCAAGCAACCTTTTTTGCGCGATTTCAGCAGAGCGGTAAGTCGCGCTAACACCCGAAGAAAAACCTATATAGAGTATTTCTTGACCGTCGTTATAGGCTTTTTCAAATACTTCGTAGTAGGAGTTTTCGTTTGCGCAAGAGGTTGACGTTTTGGGCCTTTGTTTTAGACTGTTGTAAAATTGGTCTAAAGTGTTTGGATTATTAGGGTTAAAGGCAGGATATTCTTTTCCGTCTAAAAGATAAAAAAGAGTTACTACCGAAATACCGTGCTCCAAAAAGTATTCGGCGCTTAAATTAGCAGTTGAATCCGTTACGATTTTAAAATTCATAAAATATCTCCGTTTTGTTTTTATTTAACTTCTTATAGTTCTATTATATCGCGTGTGCAAACAAAAAGCACCCTACCTTTATTTGATATAAATCTAAATACTTGTTACTGAGAGGAGAAATTGCAAAAATTACTCTACTCACAGTAGAATTTAATTAAAATGCATTAATTTCTTTACATTTAAAGTGGAATTTGCTATAATAACCTCATTATGAAAAGATTAGTAGTTGCATCTGAAAACAAAGGTAAGTTAAAAGAGATAAGAGAAATCTTAAAGGATAAGTATGAAGTCGTTTCTATGGGCGAAATGGGCTTTTGCGAGGAAATTGTAGAAGACGGAGAGACTTTCTATGAGAATGCGTTAAAAAAGGCTAAAACGGTAGCCGATGCGTTAGGCTGTGACGCATTAGCCGACGATAGCGGACTTTGTGTGGAGGCTTTAAACGGCGCACCGGGGGTTTACTCTGCAAGATATGCAGGCGGTCACGGTGACGATAAAAAGAATAGACAATTCCTTTTAAAAAATCTTGAAGGCGTGCAAAATAGAAATGCAAAGTTTGTCAGTTGTATAGTTTTGGTTAAGCAAAACGGAGAGACCGTTTGCGGAGTGGGTGAAACACACGGAAAAATTGGCTTTGAAGAGCAAGGTGAAAACGGTTTTGGCTATGACAATATATTTATTTCTAATGATTTAGGCATAAGTTTTGGTCTTGCAAGTGACGAAGATAAAAATAAAGTAAGTCACCGTTATCGTGGATTAATCGACTTATTGGCGCACTTATGATAAAAATTGCAGTTCTTTCCGATACTCACGGCAATCTTTTGGATATAGACAAACTCCAAGGGATTTTATTAGAGAGTGATTTTGTATTTCATTTGGGCGACCACTATGACGATATGAGAAATTTGTATCCTCAAATAAAGCACAAATTGTATAGGGTGCACGGGAATTGCGATTGGGGAACTAATAAAGAATTAATCGTTCCGGTTGGCGAACATAATTTTTTTGTAACTCACGGGGATTTGTACGGAGCAAAACGCGGAACGGAAAAACTCGTGGATAAAGCGATAGAGGAGGGGTGTTCGGTCGTTTTGTACGGACATACGCATATAGCGGAGATAAAAAAGGAAAGAGGGGTATTGCTTATAAATCCGGGGACTATGAGTAAATATGCGCCCAAAAAAAGTTTTTGTTATATCGTAGTAAACGGAGATAAGATAACCCCCGTAATTAACGATAAAATCTTCAATTAAATTCCTATAAAAAAATAGTTAAAAAATTTTTAAAAAACAGGTTGAAAACGTTTGACAATGTGGACAAATTTTGATAAAATAAGCAAGCATTGTGAAACGAGATGCGGGTGTAGTTCAATGGTAGAACCCCAGCCTTCCAAGCTGGTCGCGTGGGTCCGATTCCCATCACCCGCTCCAATTATTTAGTTTTGAAAAAAACTAAAGGGGATTCTTGCCGACAAAAAAATGCGCCTGTAGCTCAGCTGGATAGAGCACCGCCCTTCTAAGGCGGGTGTCAGGGGTTCGAATCCCTTCAGGCGCGCCATAAAGGACATGGCGGGAGTAGCGCAGATGGTTAGAGCGTCAGATTGTGGTCCTGAAGGTCGTGGGTTCGATTCCCATCTCCCGCCCCATTAAATTTTATTGGGGTGTCGCCAAGCGGTAAGGCACTGGATTTTGATTCCAGTATCCGTAGGTTCGAATCCTGCCACCCCAGCCAAAATTTAATATGGACCATTAGCTCAGGCGGTAGAGCACATGACTTTTAATCATGTTGTCCGGGGTTCGAGTCCCCGATGGTTCACCAAAATGCACCTTTAGCTCAGTTGGTAGAGCAACTGACTCTTAATCAGTGGGTCCTGGGTTCGAGTCCCCGAAGGTGCACCAATAAAAAGAGATAAGCATTTTTGCTTATCTCTTTTTATTTTGTAGACTAAGGCAGGGACTCGAACGGGC
>SVIB01000017.1 GCA_015055505.1 Clostridiales bacterium | reverse complement strand
TATTTAAGTCTTTTTTGCCTTTCTGTACTTTAAATTTAAAGTTATTTTAAACTCGTTACTTGACTAATCTCTATTCTTCATAGATTTTATTCATTAACTATTCTATGCAGTTGTCAAACATCAAAGGTCTGCTTCAGCAGACAACCGCTACCGCGGTCAACTTGTTCTCTCAAGTGAGAGCCTACACATAATACCACACCCCAAAAGGATTGTCAAGCAATTTTTCGCACTTTTTTAAAAAAATATTTTTTATTTTAATTTATTTTTAAAAGTATTTTTCCCCTTTCGTTATTTTTTTCCTTTTTTAGGAAAATATGTGCGATTTTGTGTTAATTTTCGGTATTTTTCCTTGTTCTTTCGTTCTTACCTTTGCTTTCATTATATTATATAATATATAGTGACAAAAAGAAATTTGAATATCTTTCCCAATGCCGTTAATCACAACGGTAATTTATCAAGCGGTTTAAATAAAACTTATCAAAAACGGCGGTTTCTCACAAAGGAGAAACCGCCGTTACTATTTTTGTATTATATCGTTTAGCAATAGAGTTTTACGCTAAAATTTGAGCAAAATTTTCTTTTAATTCGGCAAGCGCCTTTTCGGCGTGCGCCTTATCTTTTGCCTTTACCGAATAATAAACTTTAAGTTTAGGTTCAGTTCCGCTCGGTCTTAAACAAATAAATCCACCGCTTAAAAGTTCAAAATAAATACAGTTTACGCCCTTTATTTCAAGTTCAGTGGTTTCGCCGTCACTCTTTCTTACACCCGTAAGATAATCTCTTACTCCGCTAACCGTATAAATACCGATTTGAGTAACCTCTTTTTCTCTTACCTTTGCAACGGCGTCGTTCATATCAGCCATAGCCGATAATCCCGAATATTTAATAGAATCGGTAGCGTCTAAAACGTAGCCGTACTTATCGTAAATTTCGCAAAGTCTACCCCATACGCTCTTATTGATAAACTGATAATAACATACCATTTCGGCAAAAAGCATACTTGCAACGACTGCGTCCTTATCTCTTGCGTGCGTTCCGCGAAGGTATCCGCAACTCTCTTCAAAACCGAACACGTAAGTTTTTGAATTGTCTTGTTCGTACTGCTTAATCTTTTCGCCTATAAACTTAAAGCCAACGGGGGTTTCTACAAGTTCTACCCCGTAATTATTACATAAAAGTTTTGCCATACCCGTGGAAACGAAACTCTTTACAACGACTCCGTTAGCAGGAAGGGTATTTTCGGTTTTTAATCTTAATAAAATGTAGTCAAGAAGTAAAATTCCCGTTTGATTTCCCGAAAGAGCGACGAATTCGCCCTGTTCGTTTCTTATTGCAACGCCAAGTCTATCGCAATCGGGGTCTGTGCCGAAAACGACGTCAGCCTTTATTTTATCGGCAAGAGCAATACCCATAGAAAGCGTTTCTTTAAACTCCGGATTTGGAACTTCTACCGTCGAAAATTCGGTATCGGGAGCAGTTTGTTCTTCTACGAGAGTTGCTTTTATTCCCAATTTCTTCAAAATAGAAGTAACGGGAACAAATCCGCTTCCGTGAACGGGAGTATATACGATTTTTATTTTCTTACCAACCGCTTTTACCGCTTTTTTAGAAAGGGTAAGTTTAACGAGTTCGTCATAATAAGATTTTTCAAGTTTTTTACCGATAACGGTTAAAAGCCCAAGTTTTTTAATCGGCTTTATTTCGTCTATTTCAGTCTCTTTTACCGAGAAATAATCGGTAATTTGGCTTATGTATTTAACTACTTCTTCGGTGTCTTCGGGCGACATTTGAGCGCCGTCTTCTCCGTATACTTTATAGCCGTTATATTCCTTAGGATTGTGGCTTGCGGTAATCATAATACCTGCGAACGCGCCGAGTTTTCTTACAGCGTAAGAAAGCATTGGAACGGGACGCGGTTCGGGATAAATATGTACCTTTATTCCGTTATATAACAATACCCCTGCGGCGGTTTTTGCAAAGAGTTTAGAATTTCTTCTCGTATCGTAAGAAATTGCAACGCCTCTTCTCATTGCGCCGTTACCGTTTGCCTTTATAAATTCGGCTAACCCCTGAGTTGCACGCCTTACGGTATAAACGTTCATTTTATTAGTACCGTAGCCGATAATCCCTCTCATACCGGCAGTACCGAATTCCATCTCTGCGCCGAAAGAATATTCAATTTCTTTTTCGTCGTTTGCAATTTTTTGAAGTTCAGCAAGTCCGTCTGCTCTTAAATAAGGACTTGTAAGCCAATTTTCATAATTTACTTTATAATCCATTTTCCCCTCCATTTATGCGGAATAGGCATTTTTGAGATACTATCTCTTTTCTATTATATAATATTCTAAAAAAAATGTCAAAATATATTTAATATTTCTCGAAATTTTGCAATATATGTTTACTTTCAAGAGAAAAACTGTTAAAATATTGGCAAGAACGCAATAAGGAGCGAGGTTGATGACGAAACCTACAATCAGTATAGTAACCCCCATTTACAATGAACAGGAATGTTTGCCAAATTTTTTTAAAAGGGTAATTCCCATTATGGAAAACATAGGTCTTCCCTTTGAAATTATAGCCGTAAACGACGGCAGTAAAGATAAAACTCCGCAAATTTTAAGAGAACAGTGCCAAAAGGATAGCCGTGTAAAAGCAATTAATTTTTCGAGAAATTTCGGTCAGCAAGCGGCGTTTTTGTGCGGTCTTAAAAACTGCTCGGGAGATTGCGCTATTTTAATCGACGCAGACCTGCAAGACCCTCCCGAACTCTTTTCTTCTTTAATTGAAAAATGGAAGGAAGGCTACGAGGTAGTACACGGCGTAAGAAAAGTGAGAAAAGGGGAATCTTTCTTTAAAAAATTCACTTCTTCTCTATTTATTAAACTTCTTACTAAAAGTTCGGGACTTGATATCCCCCCAAATTCCGGAGAGTTTAAACTTTACGATAGAAAAGTAATAGACGCTATATGCGGTCTTCCCGAAAGGAGCAGGTATTTACGAGTACAAGTCGCTTGGGTTGGTTTTAGACAAACTTCGATTGAATTTGACCGTGATGAAAGAACGGCTGGGGAAACTAAGTTTACCTTAAAAAAGATGCTTAAAACTGCCGAGGCAGGAATAGTCCCGTACAGTCCAAAGGTTTTAAAACTTTCAGGAAAATTAGGCGTCGTTGGCTGTATTCTTTCTCTTTTAACTTTTGCAGTATTTACAATTCTTGCAATTTTAAAAACAGCCCTTCCCCTTACCGCTTGGTTATTCCCATCTATCGCCCTTGCAACCTCAATTATTCTTATTTCTAACGGAATAACCGACCTATACGTAGGTTATTTGTATGAAGACGTAAAGGCAAGACCAATTTATATTGAAAGCGAAAAAATAAATTTCTGGGAGTAATATGGTAAATATCGGTAATGATTGGGACGAAATTTTAGCCCCGCTTTTTGAAAACGAAAAGTATTTGCAAATACGTTCCTTTTTAGCAAAAGAATACCGTGAAAGAGAAGTATATCCCTCTATGTACGATATCTTCAATTCCTTTAAAATAGTGCCCTATAAGTCGGTTAAAGCCGTAATTTTAGGTCAAGACCCCTATCACGAGCCCAATCAGGCGCACGGTCTTTGTTTCTCGGTTAAAGAGGGGGTAAAACTTCCCCCTTCGCTTGTAAATATCTATAAAGAAATTAAAAGTGACTTAGGTATTACCGAGCCGAATTGCGGAGATTTAACCAAATGGGCGGAAGAAGGAATATTGCTTTTAAACACTACTTTAACGGTTAGGCGCGGTCAAGCCAATTCACATAAAGACTGCGGTTGGACGTGGTTTACCGACGAAGTTATCAAACTACTTTCAAAGAGGGAAAAACCAATCGTCTTTATACTTTGGGGAGGAAACGCAAGAAGCAAAAAATCTCTCATTGATAAAAACAAACATTTTATAATAGAGAGCGCTCACCCAAGCCCCCTATCCGCCTATAACGGATTTTTCGGCAGTAAACCTTTTTCAAAAACTAACGACTTTTTAAAGGCAAACGGAGTAAAAGAGATTGATTGGGATTTAAATAAACACTAATTATACTACAAGAGCCTTGCGCTATTTACAGCGCAAGGCTCTTCTTTTTTATATAAATTTTTAACCGAAATAATTTACAATTTCGTCGATTTTAATTTCTTTTTGCTCTCCGTCAGACATTCTTTTTATACGGCAAAGTCCGCCTATAAGTTCATTATCGCCCAAAGTTATGACGTTTTTAGCGCCTATTTTGTCCGCGTACTTAAACTGGGCTTTAATACCTCTTCCCGCGTGGTCAACCTCGGCTTTAATTCCCTTTTTACGGAGCGCCGTTACTATTTCGTAAGCCTTTTTATACGCCTCGTCACCCATAGAGGCTATATAAAGTTCAACTCCGTTTTTATTTGGAATTTCAACCCCCACCGCTTCCATAAGCATTAAAATTCTTTCTAATCCCATTCCAAAACCCACTCCGCAAGTAGGATTTCCGCCAAGTTGAGAAATAAGATTATCGTATCTTCCGCCACCGCACACAGTTCCTTGTGAGCCAAGCGCAGTAGTCACGAATTCAAACACCGTTTTAGTATAATAGTCAAGTCCTCTAACTATAAAAGGATTAACTTTGTATTCAATTCCGCTTAAAGTGAGTAACTGTTTTAACTTATTAAAATGACTTCCGCAATCCTCGCAGAGATAATCGGTTATTTTGGGAGCGTCTTTGCAAAGATTTTTACAGTTTTCTTCCTTGCAATCGAGAATTCTTAAAGGATTTTTTTCGTATCTCTCACGGCAAGTAGGACAAAGACCTGAAAGTTTCTCCTTAAAATACTCCTTAAGCGCCGAGTTATACGCCGTTCTACACTCCTTACAACCCATACTGTTTATATACAGTTTAACTGAAAGACCGAGTTTTGTAAGAAGGGTGTGAGCAAGCGAAATAACCTCAGCATCCGTATCGGCACCTGCTCCGCCGTAAATTTCCACGCCGAATTGGTGATGCTCTCTAAGTCTGCCCTTTTGCGGATTTTCGTATCTAAAAACGGGAGTAATATAATACATTTTAAGTGGCATTGCGCCGTTAAAAAGACCGTTTTCTATAAAACTTCTCGCAACGCCTGCCGTTCCCTCGGGTTTTAAAGTAATACTTCTTTCTCCTTTGTCTAAGAAAGTGTACATTTCTTTATTGACTACGTCGGTAGTTTCGCCGACCCCCCTTAAAAAGAGTTCGGTATGTTCAAAAGTTGGAGTTCTTATCTCGTTTAAGCAATAAAGGTCGGCAACTTCTCTCGCCGTATTTTCTACGTAATGCCACTTATAACTTTCTTGAGGCAATACGTCTTTTGTTCCCTTTGGTATATTTATCATAATTTCTCCTAAATTAAAGAATATATTTTTTAACGCTTTGGTCTTTTATTACTGACGACATATTTTCTTCAACGTACTTTGCGTCAACTACGACTTTTGTAAGAGGAATATCTCCGCCAGCATTAAACGAAATGTCTTCGACGAGGTTTTCCATTACCGTATGAAGCCGTCTTGCGCCTATATCTTCGCTCGTTGCGTTGATATCAGCCGAAATTTCAGCAATTTTTTCTATTGCGTCTTTTGTGAACTGCAAATCGATATTATCAACAGCCAAAAGTACGGAATACTGAGTAATTATCGCATTTTGAGGAATTGTCAATATATTTATAAAATCCTCTTTAGTAAGGCTTGCAAGTTCCACTCTTATAGGAAATCTGCCTTGAAGTTCGGGAATTAAATCTTCAACAGCCGACACGTGGAACGCGCCTGCCGCAATAAATAAGATATAGTCGGTTTTTACTATTCCGTATTTAGTCGTTACCGAACTACCCTCTACTATCGGGAGAATATCCCTTTGAACGCCCTCTCTCGAAACGTCTTGTCCGCCTTGTTTTGCCTTGTTTGCTATTTTGTCTATTTCGTCAATAAAAATAATGCCTTCTTCCTCGGCTCTTCTTACGCCTTCAGTCTTTACAGCGTCGTTGTCGATAAGTTTATCACTTTCCTCGGCTACGATAATTTTCATTGCCTCTTTTACGGTTATCTTTCTCTTTTTCTTCTTTTTGGGCATTATATCCCCAAAAATTGAACCGAGAGTAATTTCGGCGTTCATCCCCGGCATAAGTTCAAGCGGTTTTTGTTCGTCGGGAACTTCAATTTCGATATTGAAATTATCGTATTTCCCTTCTCTTAAATCGTTTCTAATGCCCTCTTCCCAAATTTCCTTTGGAGATTCGCCTTTACTTTCTTTTAATGCGTCTAAAAGCACGGCTAAAACTTTCTTTTCGGCAACCGCAGTCGCTCTTTGAGAAACGCTTTCAAAATGCTCTTCTTTGACCATTCTAACGCTTGCCTCTACTAAATCTCTTATCATAGATTCAACGTCACGGCCTACGTAACCGACTTCGGTATACTTGGTTGCCTCTACTTTTATAAACGGCGCTTTTACGAGTTTTGCAAGTCTTCTTGCAATTTCAGTTTTACCTACGCCGGTAGGTCCTTTCATAATTATATTTTTAGGAGTAATTTCTTCACGAAGTTCGGGAGAGAGTTGACTTCTTCTGTATCTATTTCTAAGAGCAACAGCAACCGCCCTCTTCGCCTTGTCCTGACCTATAATATATTTGTCTAATTCTTTTACAATTTCTCTTGGAGAAAGATTCATATTTTACCCCCTTAAACCGTTTCGCAACGAATATTATCGTTGGTAAAAATACATATTCTGCTTGCGATTTTAAGCGCTTTAGTTGCAATTTCGTCGGCTTTATAATCAGTTTCTTCAGCCAACGCTCTCGCTGCCGCTAAAGCGTAATTGCCACCGCTTCCTATTGCGCAAATCCCGTCCTCGGGTTCTATAACTTCACCTGTTCCCGATACGATTAAAAGCGTATTTTTGTCCGCGCATATCATAAGAGCGTCAAGTTTTCTGCCCGCTTGATCTCTTCTCCACTGCTCGGCAAGTTCAACTGCGCTTCTCTCTAAGTTTCCCGCAAATTTTGAAAGCATTGCCTCAAATCTCTCGCAAAGAGAAAAAGCGTCCGCTACAGAACCGGCAAAACCTATTACCACGTTGCCGTTGTAAATTCTTCTTACTTTTACTGCGTTATTTTTAAAAACTATAGACTCGCCCATTGTGACTTGACCGTCACCCGCAACTGCGGTAACGCCGTTTCTCTTTACGGCGCAAATGGTCGTTCCTCGAAATTCTATACTCATAAAATCTCCTTTATTCGTTTAATATTTTCTAATGCCCTTTGTGCCATGAGAAGTTTTTTCTCGGCTTTCTTTCTTGGGTTGTATTCTATTGGACTTAAAATGCCAAAATTAGCGTTCATTGGCTGAAAATCCTCGTTAGGGGTTGCAACGTAGGAAGAAAGCGCTCCCATAACGGTAGTTTGGTCAAGACTTAACGACTCCTTTCCCGACAGTTTTCTATCCATATTTATTGCCGATAAAAGTCCGCTCGCCGTACTTTCTACGTAACCCTCGACTCCCGTAATTTGCCCTGCAAAAAATACCGTAGGGTATTTCTTCATTGAAAAATCACTGTTTAAAACTTCGGGAGCGTTTATATAAGTGTTTCTATGCATCACGCCGTAACGCAAAAATTCTGCGTTTTTAAGGGCGGGAAACATAGAGAAAACTCTCTTTTGTTCGGGGAATAAAAGATTGGTTTGAAAACCCACTATATTATATCTTCTTCCCTCTTCGTCTTCTTTTCTAAGTTGCATACACGCATACGGCCATCTTCCCGTTTTAGGATCGGTAAGACCTGCCGGCTTTAACGGTCCAAATCTTAAAGTATCCTCACCTCTTGACGCCATAACTTCAACGGGCATACACCCCTCGAAAACTTTTACGTTTTCAAATTCGTGCAGTTCTGCTCTTTTCGCGCTAATAAGTTCTTTATAAAAAGCAAGGTAACCCTCTTTATCTATCGGGCAGTTTACGTAATCGCCTTTACCAATCTCACCGTAGCGGTCGGAAATAAAAGCGTTATCAAAGTCTATACTGTCACCCGAAACTATCGGGGCTGCCGCGTCGTAAAAATAAAAACCGCTACCCGTAATCTCACCTATAAACTCGCACAGTTTTGCCGTAGTTAAAGGACCTGTTGCTATAATAAAGTTGCCGTATAAGTCGATTTTCGACACTTCCGTGGAAATAAACTCAATGTTTTCACACGAGCGCAACCTACTTGTAATTTCACTTGCAAACTTATCTCTATCAACCGCCAAAGCCGCGCCTGCGGGCACTCTACACCCGTCGGCAACGTCTATAACCATAGAGCCTAAAATTCTCATTTCTTCCTTTAAAAGACCGCATGCGTTTCCGTAAACGTCGTTACTTTTTAGAGAATTTGAACAAACGAGTTCGCCGTAATTGGGATTTTTATGCGCAGGAGTGTAGGAATTAGGCTTTATATCGTAAAGTTTTACGTCGTACCCCTTTTTTGCAAGATAATACGCCGCCTCGCTACCTGCAAGCCCCGCGCCTATTACATTAACCTTTTTTTTCATCTTTTTTCTTCTTCGTCTGTTTATCGGTGTAATCGCATTCTTTATTTGAACACCTCTTAGTTTTTCCGTCTTTTGCAATCACTACGAAACTGTTACACTTTGGACAGTGCTCTCCGTTTGGCATATCCCAACTCATAAAGTTACAGGTAGGATAACCCGAACAACCGTAGAAAGTTTTTCCGCTTCGCGAGGTCATTTTTTGAGTGGGTTTTCCGCATTGCGGACAAACGCCCACTTTTTCGGTAAGGCTCTTCGTTTCTTTACAGTTTTGGCACTGCATATAATTTCCAAATCTACCCTTTTTAATTACCATTACTCCACCGCATTTTTCACATCTTTCTTCAGCGACTTTTTCGTCTAAAGGCTTAACGAAAGAACACGTTGGATAGTTTGGGCAAGCAAGGAATTTACCGAATTTACCCGACTTATATATCATAAACGAACCGCATTTATCACATTTTACGTTTGAAATTTCCTCGTTTTCGGATTTTATATTTTCACACTCAGGATAATTTGAACAAGCAAGGAATTTTCCGTATCTGCCGTTCTTTCTTATCATTTTCGCACCGCATTTTTCACATAAAATATCAGTTTCCTCGTCGCCGTCGGTAGATGCTTTTGAAAGTCTTTCGGCAAACGAAGGATAGAAATCCGCGATAATCTCATGCCAATCTTGTCCGCCGTTTTCAATGCCGTCGAGTTGGTCTTCCATATTTGCGGTAAACGACACGTCCATAATATCGGCAAAATATTTAACGAGCATATCGGTAATTGAAAATGCAACTTCTGTAGGCACGATATACTTACCCTCTTTGGTCGTATACTTTCTCTTTGAAAGAACTGAAATAATAGTTGCGTAAGTAGACGGTCTGCCTATTCCCTTTTCTTCCATAACTCTTACCAAACTTGCGTCGGTAAAACGTACGGGGGGCTTTGTGAATTTTTGCTCGCTTTCAAAATTAACGATACTTAAATTCTCCCCTTCTTTAACCTCGGGAATAATCTTAAGTTTTTGAATTTCTTCATCCTCATTTGCGCGATAATCGTCATATACGGCGGTATATCCCTTAAATTTAACCGTTCTTCCATACGTCTTTAAACCGTATTCTCCTACCGCCAAACTTATTTGCACTGAGTTATATTCGGCGTCTTTCATTTGCGACGCAATAAATCTCTCGTAAATAAGTTTATATAAATTGTAATGGTTTTTATCAAGTAACGGCTTAGCCTTTTCAGGAGTTAAAGTTATATCTATAGGACGAATTGCCTCGTGCGCGTCCTGAGCGTTTTTCTTGGATTTATAGAAGTTAGGTTTGGACGGTAAATATTCTTTACCGTAAGTTTCTTCCACGTATTTTCTTGCCATCGCTTGAGCAACAGATGACACTCTTACCGAGTCCGTTCTAATATATGTTACGAGGGCAAGATGTCCGTTTGCCGTTTCAACGCCTTCGTAAAGGTGCTGAGCAACTTGCATACACATTGGAGAAGACATATTGAGTTTTGACGACGCGTCCTGTTGCATAGTTGAAGTAGTAAACGGGGGAAGCGCGTGGCTTTTTGTAACGCTCTTTTTAACGTCTTTGACGGTAATCACTCCGTTTTTAATAACCTTTTCAGCCTCTTTTGCCTCGGCTTCGTTAGACGGTTTCCATTTTTTACCCTTTTTCTCATCTAATAAAGCGTTTAAGGTAACTCCGTTTGCATTTTTGAGTTCGGCGCTTAAATTCCAATACTCGCTTGGAACGAAAGCCCTTATTTCTCTTTCCTTATCAACGACTATACGAAGGGCTACCGACTGAACTCTTCCGCCCGAAAGTCCCGTTTGAATTCTCTTGCAAAGAAAGGGGCTGATTTTATAGCCTACGAGTCTATCTAAAACCCTTCTTGCTTGCTGAGAATCAACTAAACTGTAATTAATTCCTCTTGGATTTTTTAAAGCCTCTTTAACCGCTGTTTCGCTTATTTCGTTAAACTCTATTCTTTGAGCCTTATCCCCAAGCCCTAAAACCTCTTGAAGATGCCAACTTATTGCCTCACCCTCACGGTCGGGGTCGGTTGCGAGGTATACTTTGTCCGCCTTTTCAGCCTTTTCTTTAAGTCTTTTAATAACCGCTTTTTTATCGGCGCTTATTACGTAGTTGGGAGCGTAATTGTCGGCAACGTTTACTCCAAGTCTTTTTTCAGGAAGATCTCTAACGTGACCTCCGCTCGCGTCTACCTTATATTTTCCTCCGAGGTATTTTTCAATAGTCTTTGCCTTTGACGGCGATTCCACGATAATAAGTTGCATAAATATCCTCCAATATTATTTGATTGCGCTACAGTTTCCGCCCGAATCTTTAGCAATAAAACCTTTAAGTTCAAGCGTTAAAAGCGCTGATATGATTTCGTAAATTGGTATTCCCGACTTTTCCGCTAACTCGTCGGTACTTGAAACACCCTCTTTAATCAACTTATAGAGGGCTTTTTCCTTTTCATCAAGTCCTATAACTTCTTCTTTTTTGTTAAGTTCAAAATTTAAACATTGTGCTATTTCTTCGGCGCTTTCAACCATAGTAGCGCCGTTTTTAACCAACTTTTTACAAAGTTCTCCACTCTTAACGCCAAGCCCGTACGGAAGACAAAATACCTCGCGCCCGTAGTCTATTGCATAATCTGCGGTATATCTCGCCCCACTCGTTTGCTCTCCGCTAACGATAAGAACGCCTTGCGAAAGACCTGCGATAATTCTATTTCTAATTGGATAAAAATAATTCCTCGGTACAACTCCGTAGGGATGCTCGGCTAAAACCAATCCGCCGTTTGCAAGCAGTTTACTTGCCAAATCTCTGTTTCTTACGGGATAGACGTTTACGACGTCGCCTGCAAAAACCGAAATAACTCTTCCGCTTTCAAGACCGCCTTTTATCGAGGCGTAATCTCCGCCCTCGGCAATACCCGTAACTACGACTATGCCGTTTTCGGTCAACCGCTTTGATATATCTTCGGCAAGTTTTGCATATTGATTTAAAGTCTTTCGTGAGCCTACGATACCGACTTTTCTCTCTTTTAATAAATCTACGTTTCCTACGGCGTAAAGACAAAGCGGAGGGGTTGGAGTGTTAATAAGTTCTTTGGGGTATCTTTGGTCTTTATAAGTTATAACGTCGCTTGAACCTCTTATAGCCCTTTCAACAATTTCCTCAACAGCCACACTGTCTTTTATCAAAAGTTTTATCTGTTTTGCAGTTTCACTTTTGCCAATTCTATTAAAATACTCGTCTATAAGTCGATTATCAGCAAAAATATCTTCGGGAGAGTTGTAACTGTCTAAAATAAACTTCTTATGTTTATATTCGAGTTTTTCAATCCCGTCAAGAAAAATTATAGCCTTTTCCGAGTTTGATAAACTTCTCATATTTCCTCACTTCTATAGCCTATCGCCTCTAAAAGATGCTTAGGCTCGATATTTTCGCTAAGTTCCATATCGGCAATAGTTCTCGCTACTTTAATTATCCTACTCCTTGCTCTTGCTGACATATTTAAACTGTTAAATGCAAGTTCCATTACTTCTTCACATTCTTTAGAGAGTTTACAGTATAAATTTATATGTCTTTCGCCCATTTCGGCGTTAGTATTTATATCGTCGTTTTTAAAACGCTCTCTTTGAATAAGTCTTGTACGGTTTACTCTCTTTCTAACCTCTTCACTGCTTTCCCCAACCGTTTTTTCGGTAAGTTCGGCGTATTTTACACTATCAACTGTTATCCTTATATCCATTCTATCCATCAACGGACCTGAAACTTTTGCCTTGTACTTAGAAATTTGCGAAAAGGAACACTTACACTCCCCTTGCTTTGTTCCAAAATAACCGCAAGGACACGGATTCATACTTCCTACAACCATAAAACTTGCCGGATATTTTACGGTTGCCTTTGCACGTGAAACGGTAATTACTCTATCCTCTAAGGGCTGACGCAAACTTTCAAGTACCGAACGCGGATATTCCGCCATTTCGTCAAGGTATAACACTCCGTTATGCGCAAGACTTATTATTCCCGGTTTTGCCGAAGTTCCACCGCCGATTATCGAAACGCTTGACGCCGTATGGTGAGGAGTAACGTAAGGACGGCGATACACTATTCCCTCTTCGCTCGAAAGTTTACCCGCCGCGCTATGAATTTTCGTCGTTTCTAACGCATCTTCAAAGGACATATCGGGCATTATGGACGGAATACACTTTGCAAGCATAGTTTTTCCTGCGCCGGGAGGTCCTACCATAATTATGTTATGATTACCGCTTACGGCAACTTCCATAGCCCTTTTTGCCACGTATTGACCTTTTACGTAACTTATATCGTCGTTATACTTCGTATTTTCGGCTATTACGTTATAATCGGTTTTAGAAACCTCAGTAATTTGCCCAACACCCTCGATATAAGCGCAAAGTTCTTTTAAATTTTTCGCGGTCTTTACCTCAACACCGCTTATATATTCTCCCTCTTTTGAGTTCTCAAAGGGAATTACAGCCTTTTTAAAGCCCTTTTCCCTTGCCGATATAAGCATTGGAAGAACGCCCGTAACCCCTCTTATGCTTCCGTCAAGCGAAAGTTCGCCTATCATAACGGTATCGGTCAAATCGCTATCTCCCAACTGCCCCGACGCTTTTATAATGCCGAGCGCAATAGGAAGGTCAAGCCCCGCGCCTTCCTTTTTTAAGTCCGCAGGAGCAAGGTTTACGGTTATTTTATGGTTTGGAAATTTCTTTCCGCTATTTTTGATTGCTGAACGAACCCTCTCTTTCGATTCTTTTACAGCGGCGTCGGGAAGACCGACTATATCAAAGGCAGGCAGTCCGTTATTGGTATCAACTTCAACCTCAACGACCTCGCCCGCAAGTCCCAACAAAGTAAATCCGGTACATTTCGCTAACATTACAACACCTGCCACGCATAAAGTATATCTTTTGCAATTTGGGGAAGAGAAAGCCCCACGTATCCGCAATACGCCATAGCAAAAATCACAAGAGAAATTAATGCCAAACTATCAATTACTATGCTTGTAACTTTTCCGCTAACACTCTTTGCTAAAATATATTCCGCAAAGGCTATATATACGGCGTAAAATACGCTAACGCCAACGAAACCTACTACGCTTGAATTATATCCCAAAAAGACTGTAAGTAAAAAAGCAACGAAAGAACAAGTAATTATTTTATATTTATTCGTCACGCTAGGCATATTCTTTAAAAAGGCTATCTTTTTACCAAACACGGTAGCAACCGTAACGAACACGAAACTCAAAAGTCCTAAAACGGTCGCAAAATAGTTAAGAAAGGAGTAATATCCGTTAAAGTTTTGACCGCCGAATCCAACCAGTAAAGCAAACGGATTAACGGCGTATGCGGGCGTTAAAGCAAACGCGGTATATTTTACCGCCGAGGCAATAAGTCCCACTCCGTAGTACGATTTATAAACTCTTCCCACCAAAATAAACGCCAAGATAAATATTATTATAGGGATTATCACGAAAGAACAAATCGCAGTCAAAACTGAAGTATAGGTCTTTTTTCTAAACGAAAGGAAAATCTCTTCCTTTTCAAGACCTTTAGCCTCTCTTTCTTGCTTTTTATAGAGTTTTTTAGCCCTTAAATAAGCAAATATAAATAAACCGACTAACCCAACTATAATTACCGAATAAGCCATGTTAGAGGCTATTGACAGCCCGTAAAACACCCCCGACAAAATCAAGGTTAAAAGACCTTTCACTCCACCCTCGCCGTAATAATATTTTATAAAATATATAGCGAGCATATATATAGCCAAAAGAGCAAAAAGCGTGCCTATAAGTTCAAAACCAAAGGTTGAGGCTGAAAAAACCGCACCAATCGTGAGAGCAAACACGGATGCCGTTACTCCGTACTTTTTCTCTCCAAAGAGTTTTACCGTAAAATAGAAAACAACGGTTAAAACGGCAAGACCGGATACAAGATTGAAAAATCTAACGCCGAAAGTATTTTCACCGAAAATTGAAACTCCCAACCAACTTATAGCAACGCTAAGCGGTCCGCTTGTAACGGCAGTCTTTTCTCCGTTTTTAAGACCGCGTATCATATATAAAGTCTCAATTTCCTTATCGGTAAGAATAAATTTCTTAGAAGTTGAAGTAGTAAAGTATTCTTGCTCGTCTACTAAAAGTTTTGCCCTCGTCCTTTCATTTTCGTCGGTACTGTTTATTTCAGTGCGCAACACCTTGCCGTCTTTATCGGTAAATACGACTTCGTGAAAATCAAAACAGTGAGGAGTATTAATTTTTACCCTTTGATAAGGAATTTCGCCCTTTTCTTTTTGCGTTTTTTCGTCTATATCTTTTGAATCGTAAACCTTTATAAATTTATACCCACCGCTACCGTAAACTACGGGAATTGTAGCCGATACCGGTTTCTTGTGATATTGCGACGAGCCCGAATAATCACTCTTAGTTTTAAAATTGAAATCAACCGTAATAAATTCGTTTCCGTCTTTATCCGTCGAATGAGTTTTTACCTCGCCTATAAAGACGTAAATATTTGCTATATGGTTTTGATTGTCGCTTAAGTCAACGTTTGTATAAGAATTTTGCCCTACGGTGTTATTGGGATTACCGTCGGTTTTCCACGCGTAAATTTTAGAGGGCGTAAAAACCGAACCCAAAGTAAAAATTGCCGTTGCGATATATAAACATGCGATAAAAACCGCTACTATTAAAAATTTTAAAGACTGTTTCTTCATTATATTATATAATCCCCTTTTAAGGTCTATGCTTTTCTACTATACACC
Source organism: Clostridiales bacterium (assembly GCA_015055505.1). Classification (GTDB taxonomy): domain Bacteria; phylum Bacillota; class Clostridia; order Christensenellales; family Borkfalkiaceae; genus UBA10281. The sequence continues at coordinate 15,554 of SVIB01000017.1, read as the reverse complement.
ATATTTTTTTATTTGTAAATTGTTTTTGCATAATTTTAACACACTTTTCATTATATATATATTATGAAAAGACAAAAAGCGCAAAAAAAGACCGACGAACAAGTCGTCGGTCTAAATTTTTTGTTATTAGAGAATTTCTTCAACCTTAGCCGCTTTACCGGTAAGATTTCTTAAGTAGTAAAGTTTTGCTCTTCTTACTTTACCTCTCTTAATTACGTCGATTCTCGCAACCTTTGGAGAATGAACGGGGAAAGTTCTTTCAACGCCGATACCGTAAGAAATTCTTCTAACGGTAAAGGTTTCTCTTATACCGCCGTTTTTCTTAGCGATAACGATACCTTCGTATGCTTGAATTCTTTCCTTTGTTCCTTCGATAACTTTTACAGATACCTTAACAGTATCGCCTACCGAGAATACTGGAACTTCACTTTTTAAGTTCTCTTTTTCAATTTGTTCGATAATATTCATGACTTTTACCTCCTATTATACGAAACGTTCATACGCAATTATGCCAGAGGACCGTCCGAAGTCTTTGTATATTTTATCACAACCTTTACCATAAAGCAAGCGTTTTTAGGTGGGTTTTTAACCTTTTTTTAATTTTTATTGGGTTTTTTAGGACTTTCTCCCAAATGAGCGTAAAAATTACACTCCAATTTCCCGTTATACAGTTTCCTTTTTTTGTCTGCTTTTTTGCCAAACAGTCTTTCAAAGTCGGTAACGCTCGTTAGCGTGTACGCGCACCAATTATCTAAAGACCTTACCATCTTACCGTAATCACGGTATAGACTTTCAATCCCCTTTCTATCCAAAAGCCTTTCGCCGTACGGCGGATTACTTATAATAACGCCGTGAGCAAATCTTGACGCAAAATCTCGCATATCCGCCTTTTGAAAGTGAATGTATTTTTCAACCCCTGCCTCTTTTGCATGACGGCGGGCAAGTTTTAACTGATTTTCGTCAATATCAAAACCGCTTATTCTAATTTCTCGGTCTAACCTTTCGTTTGCGATAGCCTCTTCTTTTACTCTATTGAAAATTTCTTTATCAAAATCTTTCCACTCGGTAAAATCAAAGGAGCGATTTTTTCCGCTCGCTATATTTAAAGCGATTAAGCACGCCTCAATAGGAATAGTTCCGCTACCGCAAAAGACGTCGGCTAACGGTCTATCGGGATTCCAAACGGACAAATCTATCATTGCCGAAGCAAGAGTTTCCTTTAAAGGCGCTTCGCCGACTAACCCTCTATATCCACGCCTATGCAGTCCCTCGCCCGACGTATCCAAGGTTACGGTAACGTGGTCTTTTAGTATTGCAACCTCAATCTTATATCTTTCGCCCGTTTCAGCTAATGTATTTACACCGTATTTTTTAGTCAATCTTTCGCAAATTGCTTTTTTTGAAATAGATTGCGTTGCCGAAATTGCAAACAGTTTACTCAGCACGTTTTTTGCCGTCACGATTATTTTTCCGTCTTTTGGGATAAAATTCTCAAACTGAATCTCTTTTATACCCTCAAAGAGTTCGTCAAAGGTTTCGGCATTAAATTCACCCAAAATGATACCGACTCTGTTTGCCGTACGCAAATACAAATTACATTTAGCAATTTGTTCCCAATCACCCTCAAAACAAATACGCCCCGATATTGCAGGAGCGTCAATTTTAAAAAGTCTATATATTTCTCTTTTTGTTACCGCCTCGACACCCGAAGCGCAAGTTACACATATTTTCATAATATAAACCCGTCTATAAGTCGTTTATCGGCGTTTACTCGCCAAAATTAGATATCAAAACGCATCTAAAATTAAGTTCAATTCTTCGCCGACTATCTCTATAACGGCAAAAGATACCGTCACGTTTTCATTTGAAAGGCAGTAGTATTCGGCAATTTTTCTATATTTATCTTGCTTTGAATAGTTTACGGCGTCTTTAGGGTCGCCGAAAAGTCTGTTGCTTCTCGTTTTTACCTCTAAAAACACGGTAACTCCGTCTTTTTCCATTACTGCGTCAGCCTCGCCGAAAGGAGTGACGTAATTGGCTTTAATCAACTTATAGCCCAACTTTTTCATATAAGCAACGGCTTTTTTCTCCCCTACTTTACCGAGAAATTTTTTATGAAAGTCTTTCTGTGAATTGGGCATGCTCCTACCTCTTTTAAAGCCTTTATATGGTCTTTCGTTCCGTACCCTTTATTGTTCGCAAATTTATATTCGGGATAGGTCTTATCGTATTCCACCATTAAATTATCCCTATAAACCTTAGCGACTATTGAAGCCGCTCCTACGTTATAACTTTTAAAATCGCCTTTTATAATCGCCTCTTTCCTATACGGAACGTCAATATTCATAGCGTCGACAAGCACGACGTCAGGTTTTACCTTTAACCCATCAACGCATTTCTTCATACAAAGTTTAGTCGCTTCTAAAATATTTATTTCGTCTATTTGCTCGGGCGAAACCTCGCAAATAACGTAATCTATCGCCTTTTCTTTGATTTTTTCAGCCAACGCAACTCTCTTTTTCTCGGCAATCTTTTTACTGTCGGTAACACCGTCAATTATATCGTCCATCGGCATTATCACCGCGCAACACACGACTGGACCTGCAAGAGGGCCTCTGCCAACTTCGTCAACGCCGGCAACAAGATTTTCGCCCGACCTTAAAAACTGCTTATCAAATTCAATTTTTTCTAAAGTATTTTCGTTCACGGCTCTACCTCAAAGCAAATTTTATCAATTCTTAGTTTTCTTAAGTCGTCTATAATTGCCTTTGCGCATCTCGTATAGTCACTCTCTCCGCCTCTCATTATAAACCCTCTCTTTTTGCAAACCTCGTCGAAAATTTCAAGAGGTCCTTTGTCTAAACTTTCAAGTTTATATTTCGCCATAAATGCGGTTGGAGCAATTTGTTTTAAATCTTTAATAAGTTCAAGTGCAAGTCCTTCGATATCCAAAATATCGTCGTTTATTGCTCCAATATACGCAAGGTGTCTTGCATAGGTTTGATTTTCAAAACTCGGGGGCATAGTACCGGGGGTGTCTAAAAGGTCAAAATTCCCAAGTCTTATCCACTTATTCGTACGCGTTACACCAGCCTTGTCGCCCGTTTCAGCCCTCTTACTTCCGCTTATAGTATTTATAACCGTTGACTTGCCCGTATTTGGAATACCCGCTACCATAAACCGTAAGGTTCTCTTAATGCCTTTTGCCTTATCCCTTTCGATTTTTTCTTTCATTACCTTTTCGCAAGCGAGTTTCAATTTTTCGGTATCACGCTTAGAAAGTCCGTCTATAAGTTCATAAACGAGCCCTTGGCGTTTAAATTCTTCACCTATTTTTCTCGCGTCTTGCGGGGTAATCATATCGCATTTGTTAATGCAATAAACTACGGGTTTATTTTTAAAAAGCCCCATTAATTTTTTATTTATACACGCAAAAACAGCCCTTGCGTCCATTACGTAAATTACGCCGTCGCAAAGTTTTAAATCCTCTTCGGTTTTTCGCATTGCTTTGGTCATGTGACCGGGAAACCATTGTATTAACATCTTATTCCTCTCTGCCGAGTAAGTCGGGGCGCAATTTTTGAGTTATCTTTTCTGCTTCCGCCCTTCTCCACTTGTCAACTTCCTTGTGGTTACCCGAAACTAAAACTTCGGGAACTTGTAACCCCATAAACACCTGCGGACGGGTAAATTGGGGATATTCAAGTAAGTTACCCGTGAAACTTTCTTCGCTTAGACTTTCGTTAGAAATTACTCCGCCTACGTATCTGCACAAACTGTCGGTAATAGCCATAGCAGGAATTTCTCCGCCCGTCAAAACGAAATCGCCGAGCGAAATTTCCTCGTCTATCATTAAATCTATTACCCGTTGGTCAACCCCCTCGTAGTGACCGCACAAAAGGAGAATTCTTTCGTAAGATAAAAGTTCTTTTACCATAGGCTGACAAAAAGTCCTGCCTTTTGGCGACATAAAAATTCTTCTCGCCTCATGATTTGGGTCAACCGCCATAATTGCCGAATAAATAGGCTGTGGAGTCATTACCATCCCTGCGCCACCGCCGAAAGGGTAATCGTCACACTTTCTATGCTTATTTTCGGTATAATCTCTAATGTCGGTTACTACGATTTCAACCTTTCCCGATTTTACCGCCCGACCGATAATACTTTCGGTGAGAGGAGTAAACATTTCGGGGAAAAGGGTTAAAATGTCAATTCTCATACATTACAACCTCCGTAAATCTTTTTGCTTTTACGGTTACTTTTTTATTTTCAATATCTATACTTATCAAAAGGTCGGCAAGTAAAGGAAATACCGCCTCGCCCTCGTTAGTGTCAAGGTAATAATAATCAACGTTTCCGCTAATTATATCTTTAATAATGCCGATTTTTTTACCGCTGTCTAAATAGAGGTCGCAACCTATTACGTCCGTAATAAAAAATCTGCCCTCTTCAAGTTTTATTTGTTCTCTTTTAGCATAGACCTCGTATCTTCTAAGCGTTTCGGCAAAATTTCTATCGTCTACGCCTTTAATTTTTAATATAGCCTCTTCTCCGCCTGCATAGCGAAAACTCTCAACGCTATATACGACCGAATTAATCTCAACTTCGGTAACTCCTTTTACCGAATCAAATCCGTCGGCAAAAAGTCTTATTTTAAGTTCGCCTTTAATCCCTTGCGGTTTTGCAACTGCGCCAATTTCAATTTTATTTTCCATAAAACACCGTTTTTTGTTTTAAGTTACACGCTAATCTTTCTTAATGCAGTAAGATAAGGGCTGCATCTTAACGATACAGCCCACACTTTGCGTTGCAGGCAATTACTGCTCGTCCTTGCCTTTAATTTCGATATTATATCTCTTACCGCTCTTTTTAGACGCTGCGTTTACGATAGTGCGAAGAGCCTTAGCAATTTTACCTTGACGGCCAATTACTTTACCCATATCGCTTTCCTGTAAAAGCACCGTTACGTCAACCACGTTCCCGTTTTCTTCAACTTTGTATTCAGCCGTTTCGGGATTTTCAGCAAACTGATTGACGATATACTTAATAAGTTCTAACATTTTTTACCCTCGCCTAAAATTACTTCTTTTTCTTCTTGGGGTTAGTCTTAGAGGGCGATAACTTGTCGCTCTTTTCGATAACGCCAGCATTTAAAAGAAGAGATCTTACAGTTTCAGTGGGTTGAACGCCCTTAGAAAGCCAATCTTTTGCCTTTTCGGTGTTGATTACAACTTCAGCGGGGTTAGCCGTAGGATTGTAATGACCTACTTTGTCAATGTATTCGCCGTCTCTTGCCTTTCTGCTGTCAACAACTACGATTCTGTAAGTAGGAGATTTTTTGTCACCCATTCTGGTTAATCTCATTTTTACTGCCATGATTTTATTCCTCCGTTAAAAATTCTTTACTTAAATTATATAATACGCTTTTGCGTTATTATCTTAAAAATTGTCGGTTAATCAACTTATAGAGGGGTTAAAAGGGAAAACGCATTCCTCTTTTGCCCTTCATCATCTTCATCATTTGTTTCGTTTGGTCAAACTGTTTTAGAAGTTGATTTATCTCTTGAATACTCGTTCCGCTACCCTTTGCAATACGGTTTTTCCTAGAAAAGTTTATTACGTTAGGGTCACGTCTTTCTTCGGGCGTCATAGATAAAATTATCGCCTTTACTCTCTCAATTTTATTTTCGTCTATATCTTTATCACTGATTTTAACCTTAGTGCCCATACCGGGGAGCATTTCAAGAAGTCCTCTTGCGCCACCCATCTTTTTAAGCATTGCAAACTGCTCTAAATAATCTTCCAAAGTAAAGGAATTTTCCTTAAACTTTTTCTCCATTTTTAAAGCCTGTTCCTCGGTTACTGCCTCTTGCGCCTTTTCAATCAAGGAAAGCACGTCGCCCATACCGAGAATTCTGTTTGCCATACGGTCGGGATAAAAGGGCTCTAAATCGGTTAATTTTTCACCGACTGAAGAGAATTTAATAGGTTTACCCGTTACAGCCTTTATCGAAAGACACGCACCGCCTCTCGTATCGCCGTCAAGTTTTGTAAGCACTACGCCCGTTACCGCAAGTCTTTCGTTAAAAGTCTTTGCAACGTTTACGGCGTCTTGTCCGGTCATTGAGTCAACGGTAAGTAAAATTTCGTCAACCCTTACGGTTTTTGTAATATTTTCAAGTTCTTGCATCAACTCTTCGTCGATATGAAGTCTACCTGCAGTATCAACGATAACGGTGTCATAGCCGTACTTTTTAGCATACTCTACACCGCTTTCGGCTATTTTGACGGGATTTCCCTGTCCCTTTTCAAACACCTCAACGCCTGCTTTTCCGCCTACGATTTTAAGTTGGTCGATAGCGGCGGGACGGTATACGTCACACGCAACTAAAAGAGGTTTTTTACCCTGTTTTTTAAGATGAAGAGCGAGTTTTCCGCAAAGCGTAGTTTTACCCGCGCCTTGAAGACCGCACATCATTATTACGGTAGGAAGAGTCGAACTTACGATAAGTTTACTGTTTGTAGAACCCATAAGCGCGGTAAGTTCTTCATTTACAATCTTAATAACCTGTTGCGCGGGGCTTAAACTCTTTAATATCTCTTGACCGACAGCCTTTTCGCTTACCTTACTAATAAAGTCCTTTGCAACGGTAAGGTTTACGTCAGCCTCTAAAAGAGCAATCCTTACCTCTCTCATTGCTTGCTTTATTTCAAGTTCGGTAAGTTTACCCTTTTTCGTCATCTTGGAAAATATATGATTAAGTTTTTCGGATAAACCGGCAAAAATTGCCATCAGTAATCTCCTAAAATTTTCTTTATTCTTTCGGCTATTTCAACCGTATTTTCGTCGTTTAGTCCGTCTATAAGTTGATAAATCGCCTTTTTGCGTTTTAAAAAACCGAGTTTAGTTTCCATATCGTCTAAAAGTTTTTTAGTCTTAGAAACCGCGTCTTGCACGCTTTGACGGGATACGTTTTTTATCTCCGCAATCTCACCGAGCGAAAGGTCGCACATACAGTACATCTCAAATACAGAACGCTGATTTTCGGTAAGCATATTTGCATACTCATTATATAATTCGGCGTAATATACCCCGTCTTTTATAGACATACCTTTCTCCGTTTATCGGTTTTACCGCACAGTGTCAAGCAATTTCGCTTTACACCACCGTATTATACACCAAAAAACAACGGGTGTCAAGCATTTTTACCTGACACCCGAAAATTTTTTATTCACCTAAAATACCGTCGACGAAAGCCTCTTTATCAAAGGTTTCTATATCGTCGAGTTTTTCACCCGTTCCAACGAAAGCGACGGGGACTTGCAACTCGTTACAAAGCGAAACGATAAATCCGCCCTTTGCCGTGCCGTCGAGTTTTGTTAAAATTATACCGTCGATACCTACCGCCTCGTTAAACACTTCAACTTGCGATAAAGCGTTTTGTCCGGTCGTTGCGTCAAGGGCTATAAACTTATAGAAGTTTGCGTTAGGATGCTCTCTTTCAACTACTCTCGACATCTTTTTAAGTTCTTCCATAAGATTTGACTTAGTGTGAAGTCTGCCTGCGGTATCGATTATAAGCACGTCCGTACCCTTTGCTTTAACAGAAGATATAGCGTCGAAAACGACTGCCGAAGGATCGCTACCCTCAGCGCTTTTTACTATTCTAACTTTGGCTCTATCCGCCCACACTTCAAGTTGGTCGGCTGCCGCAGCCCTAAAGGTATCCGCCGCGGCAATAGTAACAGTCTTTTTACTGTCGGTAAAATAATGAGCAAGTTTTCCAATAGAAGTCGTCTTACCTACCCCGTTTACACCGATAACCATAATTACGGCAGGAGTTTCAAGTTCAAAATCTTCCGCCATATCAAGACAAGCCAAAATCTCGTCTTTAAGTTCGTTAACGACGTAATCTTTATCTTTTACCTTTTCGTCAATCATTCGGTCTCTTAAATTTTCAACGATTTCGTCGGCAGTAGAAACTGAAATATCCGAAGAAATCAAAATATCCAAGAGGTCGTCGTAGAAGTCTTCGCCGATTTTATCTCTTGCAAACAAACCGCGAAGTTTTTCAGACAAGCCGTCTTTCGTCTTTTTAAGAGCCGAAAAAAGTTTACTAAAAATTCCCATTATGCACCTAAAGTATCTACTACGTCCGCAAGTTTAACCGAAACTATCTTAGATACGCCCTTTTCTTGCATAGTTACGCCGTAAAGAGCATCTCCAAGTTCCATAGTAACCTTTTTGTGAGTAATAACGATAAACTGCGTTTCCTGTGAGAAGTTTTTAAGATATTTTGCAAATCTTTCTACGTTAGCGTCGTCAAGCGCAGCCTCTATTTCGTCTAATACGACGAAAGGCATTGGACGAAGTCTTAATATTGCAAAAAGAATCGCAATAGCCGTAAGCGACATTTCTCCGCCTGATAAAAGCGAAATCTTTTGAAGTTTCTTTCCCGGTGGCTCGGCTACTATTTCTATGCCTTGCTCTAACGGATCGTCCGTTTCGCCCGTCTCTAAAACGAGGTCGGCAGTACCTCCGCCGAAAAGTTCTTTGAATATTCTCGTAAAGTTTGCCCTTATCTTTGCAAAGCCTTCGGCAAACGTTGCGCTCATTTCGTCGGTGAGTTGTTTTATAACGCTCTTTAAATCCTCTTCGGCTTTCAAAAGGTCGTCCTTTTGAGTCATCATATCTTGATATCTGCCGTCAAGTTCTTCAAATTCTTCAATAGCGTTATAGTTTATATTGCCAAGAGCGTTAATCTTCTTTTTAAGTGATGAAATTTCACTGTTTGAAGTGATTATATCGTAATTTTCGTCACGGAGAGGAAGCGCCGTTTCGTAAGTAATTTGATACTCTTCCCAAACTCTCGTTTGTAAATATTCAAGTTCGGTATCAATACGAGTTAACGCCGTTTCTTCCTTAAACTTACTCTCGCCAAGTTTGGTTATCTCGGCTTGAATCATATCACGCTTTAGGTTGTCTTGCTTAATCTCTTCGTTAAGTTCGTACTTTCTGCTTGCAATCTTATCTCTTTTTGCCCTTATAGCGTCAAGATATTCCTTTTCGGTATCGGTAAGAGAAACCTTTGCCACTTCGTCTAAGAGTTTAGTAACGCTCGAATTTAACTGATTAACCTTTTCGGCGTTTGCGCTTAAAAGAGTTTCCTTTTCAATCTTTTCGGCTTTCATTCTTTCGATTTCTTCGTTAGAAGCCTTAATTTCACCCTTTAAGAACACCGTTCTCTCTTGAACCTTGAGATTTTCAGCCGTAAGTTCGTTTCTTCTCGCCGTATATCCGTCGTAATCTTCCTGATATTTCTCGGCGTCGAAAGTTGCGTTTTCTTTCTTCTTGCTTAATTCCTCGTTACCTTGTTCAATATCGGTGTACTGCTTATTAAGGTCGCTTAAACGGAGATTGATAAGCGAAATATCGTCCTTATGCGATTCAATTTCTCCGCGGATATCTTCGATAGAAATTTCAAGAGAGGAAATTCTTTCTCTAAGCGTCGCTGCGTCAACTTTGATTTGCTGAAGTTCAGTTTGGGCTTGTTCGCAATCGGCTTTTTGCTCCTCAACTTGCTTTAAAAGTTGTTCTTTACGGGCAACCAGCCTATCTTTATCCGTTTTTCTTGCGGAAAGTTCTTTTTCAATCTCCTCAACTTTTCTATCCATCGCGAGAAGATTAGCCGTTCCTTGCTTTCTCGAACCGCCCGTCATTGAACCGCTCGTATTTAACACGTCGCCCTCTAAGGTAACGATTTTAAATCCAAAACGGTATTTTTTAGCGATAGCCACCGCATTGTCGAGATTATCAACGACTAAAGTGTTACCGAGCAAGAAACTGATAACGCTTTCAAAATAACTGTCGTAAGAAATAAGTTCGGTTGCAAGACCTAACGCACCTCTGTCTTTAAGAGCCGTTTTAGTATCGTCGCCTACCGCCCTCATCTTCATTGCGCTAACGGGGAGGAAAGTAGCCGTACCCGCGCCCGTTTGTCTTAAATACTGAATGAGATACTGAGCGTCCTCGGGAGTTGCGGTTGCTATATGCTGTACGGCAACGCCGAGAGCGGTCGAAATTGCAATTTCGTATTTAGAGTCGGTCTTAATAATATCCGAAACGAGTCCCTTTATCTTTTTAGCAAGTTCGGGATTTGTCTTGGCGTCCGTCATAAGTCTTCTTACCGACGACGGATATCCTTCGTAACTCTCTTTTAAGTTAGAATATAATTTCTTGTTAGACTCTAAGACGGCTATCGCCGAGTTTAAAGTATTGATTTTGGCATCAATGCTTGAAATATACTCGCTCGTAGACGCTATATCGTTTTCTTTATCTCTTATTTCTTCTTTTATTTGGTTAATTTTCTTATCGAGAGCGTTAAGTTCAGCCGTCTTTAAAGTATTTTCGGCTACCTGTTCGCTCATCTTATGCGAAAGGGCTTGCATCTTTTCATGCGTCGTCTTTTGCCTTTCGTTCATAACCGACATTTCGGTAGAAAGAGAGCCTATATTTTGCTTAATATCGGCTAAAGTTTCGGCGTTTGCAAGCATTTCCTGTTGAGCAGACCTTGCAAGTCTATCCCCTTCGGCAATCTTATCTATAACCTTTATAAGTTCCTCGTTTATAGAAATAGACTTTTCTTCAAGTTTTTCTATTTCCTTTTGGCAAGTAACGGTATATTCGCCCTTTTCTCTTATCTTTCTTTCAAGTTCGGCAACTCTCGTTCTCGCCTCGCCCGTTTCCTTCGTTAAACGGCCGATTTCTCCACGCATAGAGGTAATACGCTCGTTATAAACCTTCGCCTCGCCCGACTGACGCTCGAAAGCCTGAGTTTTATCTATAAGTTCTTCGTTTAAACGGCTTATATTTTCGTCTGCCTCGTCAATTTCTTTTAAGTGTTGGTTATAGGCTTTTACGGTGTTGTCGTACTCCTCGTTTCTTACCTTTAACTCATCTTCAATACCGCTAATTCTAAGATTTATCTTATCTTTTGAAGTTGCCGCATTGTCGTACTTATAAAGATAGGTATTGACCTCGTGGTATTTAAGTTGGTCGGTCAAAGCCCTTGCCGCCCTCGTCTTATCCGCCGCCTTTCTAAGAGGTTCTCTTTGTCTTTCAAGTTCGGTGGTAATATCCACGATACGGGTAATATTATCCCTCGTTCTATCGAGTTTTCTTGAAGTTTCAAGTCTTTTCGTCTTAGTTTTAGCGATACCTACCGCCTCTTCAAAAATAGACCTTCTATCCTCAGGTTTTGAAGAAAGAATTTCCGAAACTTTTCCTTGACCGATAACGGTATAACCTTCTTTACTAACACCGCATTCGTGTAAAAGGTCTACGATATCACGAAGTCTTGCAATTTTCTTGTTGATATAGTATTCGCTTTCTCCCGAACGGAAAAGTTTTCTCGTAAACACGACTTCGTCGTATTCGAGATTTTTAAATATTCTGTTAGTATTATCAAAGGTAAGCGAAACCTCGCAGTAAGAAAGCGACTTTCTATTTTGCGTTCCGCTAAAAATTACGTCCTGCATTGACGAGCCACGGAGAGTCTTTGCCGACTGTTCTCCAAGTACCCATCTTACCGCGTCCGAAACGTTACTCTTTCCGCATCCGTTTGGACCTACGATACAGGTTACGCCGTTATCAAATTGTATTTCTTGCTTATCAGCGAACGATTTAAAGCCGATAAGTTCTATTTTTTTGAAATTCATTTGATATTTCTCCTTTTGCCCTTAGAACGGTTTGGCGCTGTTTTATTAGTTTTGACCGCAGTTTTCGACTTGCTCTTTTTTTGCAAGATTTCAAGAGCCTTCTCTGCCGCCAACTTTTCCGCCTCCGTCTTTTTTCTACCTTTTGCGCACGCTATCTCTTTACCGTCAACGGTTACCGCTATGGTAAACATTGGCTCGTGGTCAGGACCGCTACGGTCTTTCACCTCGTAAAGCAACGTTCCTATCTTGTTTTTTTGAACGAACTCCTGCAATTTCCCCTTAAAATCAACGGGCGCTCCGTTTTTGGTTTTTTTATTATTTATACCCGTCAAAACGGTCTTTGTAAAAAGAGTTCTCTTTATAAACTTTTTAGCCTCTTCAAGTCCGCCGTCTTTATATATGCCCGCGACTATAGCCTCGAAAAGATTTTCCCTTGCCGAGCGGTGATGTTCTTGAGAATTACGTTTTTCGCCCTCTCCAAACATCAAAAACTCGTCAAGACCGCTCTTTTCAATAGCCTTAGCCAACGGCTCAGCCGAAACCAGTTGCTGTTTTAACGCCGTCAGTTTTCCTTCGTCTGCGTCTGGGTACTTTTCCATTAAATACTCCGCGGTAACAAAACCCAAAATCGAGTCGCCGAAAAACTCCAACCTCTCGTTATTTTTAACCCCACCGTGCTCGTGCGAGTATGAAGAATGGGTAAAACATAACCTTAAAAGGGTTTTATCTTTAAAAGAATACCCTATTTTTTCCTCGCATTCGTTTATGTAAAATATCATTGTTCACCGCCAAGCGCAGAAATAGCCTCGCCGATTTTTGCGTTTAAATTGAGTGAAGAATTATTGTACGCTTGTAAAACCGCATTTTTAAACGCCTCTGCTTTTGACGAGCCGTGGGCTTTTACAACTACCTTTTCCATACCCAAAAGGACTGCTCCGCCCTTTTTGTTATAGTCAAGTCTATTCTTCAATTTCTTAAAGGCTTTTTTCATAAATAAGAAACCGAGTTTTGCGCCCGTAGAAGCCATAATCTCTTCTTTGAGAGCCGAGAAAATTACGTTTACCGCACCTTCAGTCGACTTTAAGGCTACGTTACCCGCAAACCCGTCGCTAACGACTACGTCGTAATCACCCGAAAGCAACTCCCTCGCCTCCATATTACCTACGAAATTAATTCCTTTAGCCTCTTTTAAAAGGGCAAACGCCTCGTGGGTTAACGCGCAACCCTTTTTATCTTCCGTGCCGTTAGACAAAAGGGCAACTTTAGGATTTTTAACCCTATAAACTTCTCGCATATAAACGGTGCCCATAACCGCAAACTGTAAAAGGTGTATTGCTTTACAGTCAACGTTTGCTCCGCAGTCTAAAAGCATCGTATTTCCACCCTTTAAGTTAGGCAACACGGGAGAAAGAGCAGGACGGACGACGCCTTTTATTCTCTTTGAAAGAATTACGGCGGCGGTTAAAACTGCACCCGTTGACCCCGCGGACACGAACGCCTTTGCGTTTTCGTCCTCTTTTAAAAGTTTAACCGATTTTACGATTGAAGAATCTCTCTTTACTCTTATTGCCTCGGTCGGCGTTTCGTTACAGTCTATAACTTCGGTTGCGTTTTCAATAGAAACCCTCGTTTTATCATAGGTTTCGTCTTGTAAAAGGGCGTTTATTCCGTCCTCTTTACCAACCAAAACTATATCGAAACCGTCTTGTTCGTTTATTGCACTGATTGCGCCTTTTACTATTTGCTCGGGCGAATTATCTCCGCCGTACGCGTCTATTATAATCTTCATACTCTACCCTATCACTCGGTAATTTTTAAATTGCCTTAATTTTAGGCTATCACCGTTAATATTCTAAGTTTTCAACAGTTCTTGGGAATGGAATTACGTCCCTTATATTCGCAATACCCGTCAAGTACATAATCATTCTCTCAAAACCCAAACCAAACCCTGCGTGAGTCGTTCCACCGTATTTGCGGAGATTTAAATACCAGTCGTAATCTTCGGGTTTTAAACCGAGTTCAGCCATTCTTGCAAGTAAAACTTCTTCCCTGTCTTCTCTTTGGCTTCCGCCGATAAGTTCGCCGACGCCGGGAACTAAAAGGTCCGCAGCGGCAACGGTTTTTCCGTCGTCGTTAAGTCTCATATAGAACGCCTTAATCTCCTTTGGATAATCGGTCAAAAATACCGGCTTTTTATAAACTTGCTCGGTTATAAACCTCTCGTGCTCGCTTTGAAGGTCGCATCCCCAATATACGGGATATTCAAATTTATCTTTGTAAGGCTCTAAAATCTTAATTGCCTCGGTATAAGAAAGTCTTACGAATTCGTTATCTCTAACGTTACAAAGCCTTTCTAAAAGTCCCTTATCTACGAAATTGTTTAAAAATTGAAGTTCGTTAGGACAGGTATCCATTACGTGAGTAATGATAGCCTTCACCATAGCCTCCGCAACGTCCATATCGTCGGCAAGGTCCGCAAACGCCATTTCAGGCTCAATCATCCAAAACTCTGCCGCGTGACGGGCGGTATTACTTCTTTCCGCTCTAAAAGTAGGTCCAAAAGTATACACGTTACCAAACGCCATTGCGTAAGACTCGGCGGATAGTTGTCCCGAAACGGTAAGGCTTGCAGGTTTACCGAAAAAGTCTTGTTTATAGTCAACTTTTCCGTCCTCGGTCTTTGGAACGCCGTCTAAAGGAAGAGTCGTAACTTGGAACATTGCGCCTGCTCCTTCACAGTCGCTACCCGTAATAAGCGGAGTATTTACGTAAACGAAACCTCTTTCGTTGAAGAATTTATGTATTGCGTAAGCCGCCTCGCTTCTTATGCGGAATACTGCGCTAAAAGTATTAGTTCTTGGGCGCAAGTAAGCAATCTCACGGAGATATTCAAGCGAGTGGCGTTTTTTCTGTAAAGGATAGTCGGGAGAAGACGCACCCTCAACCTCAACGCTTTCAGCCTTAATTTCAAACGGCTGTTTTGCCTCGGGAGTTAAAACGAGCGTACCCGTAACGATAAGAGAACAACCTACGTTTTGACGGGCAATTTCGTCATAATTTGCAATCTTTTCTCTTTCAAAAACGACTTGAACGTTTTTAAAACAACTTCCGTCGTTAAGTTCAATAAAGCCAAAGGCTTTAGAATCTCTAATAGTTCTTGCCCAACCCATAACGGTTAAGCTTTTATCCGCAAAGTTTTCGGCTTTAGCGTAAATATCTTTTAACAAAACACGATTTTTCATTATTTGCTCCTGCTTACACTTATATTATGTAATAATATATATTATAACATTATCGCGCAAAAAAAACAACAAAAAAATATTGCTCTTCGCCATTTTTTTGAGCGAAAAAGCAATATTTTTATTTTATAAAGTATTAATTTGTTATTATTCCTCTCGGTCACGGTAATTTTCAGGCACTAATGTTTTAGTCGGCCTTTCGTCTTTTAGAGCCATTATATAATTTGCGTAATCTTTTTCGGTCATCTTCCTAACCGGATGTTTTTTCTTTTTACTCATAATTTACCTCCGCAATATCATTTTGTATCAAACGGAGATTTTTTATACCTAAACTTTTAATTAAGCACCGTCACAACGCAAGACTGATAAAATTCAAAGAATTAGGGAGCGTGACGCTCCACCCATACGCCACCTTGTTCAAGTAAACAAAAATACTCGGCGAAAAGATTTTGTTTATCAAAAGATTTTCGTCGAAAAGGCAACTTGAAGTTGCATCCTAATTGCAACCTTGTTCAAGTACAGTTTAAAGGCTTAGATGCGAGCAAAAGAAGGCTCGCTTTAAAGGATAAGACACGATAGACCTCTTTGGTCATCGGG
>SVIB01000052.1 GCA_015055505.1 Clostridiales bacterium | reverse complement strand
TCTGGAGTGATTTGTCTTATATTCATATCTCCAAATGCGGGGAAAATATATTTGTTTATACGATTTAAATCGCATTTATAGGTTTGTGCTGCAACTTTTTCTTTGCGATGTTTTTCAAAGAAAAATAGAGCGAATTCTTTAAGAGTTCTACAATCCTCGGGTTTGTTGATTTTGCCAACATAATATTTATTGATCTCCGTAGGCGTGGTTTTGGCAAGGAATTTTTCTTTTGCTTTTTGTAGATTGGTGGAAGACGTTATAATGCAATAACCATTTGCGCGATAGCGGATTTCATAGCAGTAAGAGTTTTTTCCGCTTTCTTTTTTAATGACGTGTGCAGCAAGACCGTTTGCGATAAATACTTTTTTAAATGTAGTAGCCATATTTTTAATTTCCTTATATGTAAAATGTAATAACGAGGAAACAGCTTTTGATTTACTGTTTTCAGGCTCGTTAAAAGTGTCCTTTTGCGGTTGAGTAGCAAAAAGACTGTCTAAATAGAGTGAAATTCTATCCTCTGCGTCGGGAAAGGACGCAAGTTTCTTGATGTAAGTAGCAGATATTTTTAATTCTTGATTTGTCATGAACCTCCTTATAGAAAATTTAGGTCAACTTCCCCGTCGGGAAGCATAAACGCGTTCACTTTTGCCGTGATTTTCTTTCCAATATATAAGTAGAGAAAAAATTGAGGAAATTGGGCATTATTTCAATACTTTAAAGGTGTCAAACTTTTCTCCCTCTACCCCTAATACAGACAAAAAACGTCAAATGGTCCGCTTTCTGCGGATATTTTTTTGCCTCTACTATTAAAGAGTACAAAAAAATGGCGTTTGGCTCATAATTTTAGAAAAAAGTTGAAAATATTTTTCTCCTCACTATTAAAACGGACAAAAAATAGGCGTTTGGTCCGCTTTTAGGCGAAATTCCTTGTATAATATTTTTTTCTCTACTAATAAAACAGTCAAAAAAATGCCAAATGGCTCATTTTTCATGAAAGTTTTTTATTTTTTTTCTAAATAAATGGAAAGGAATCGGCAAGAGTGGTTGCATTTTTACTGTTTAAGATGTGTCAATTTTCATACAAAACCTCCTTTATTTTGAAATAAATTTATTACAAGCACAATACCCCTAAATCCTAAAACGGTAGGGGTATGTACGAGTTTATTTAATTAAAAAGCGTTTTATACTTTACCTGCGCACGCGTTCTTCTACGCCATACGGTTATACGGCTGATATCGAGGAATTTAGCGATTTCATTGCAAGTCATACCTGCCATATAGCAATCCAATACAACTTTGTCACGAGGCTTTAAACCTAAACGCTCAATCGTGTTATCTACGTTGGTATAATCTTTTTCTTCGTAATGGTCGATTTCTACGGATAATTCTTCCGTGTACTCGTTTATATCTTGGGAACGGTCAAAGTGTCTGCGCATTCTATCGATAAGACGACCAACCAACGAGTACGTAGCGTATTTAATCGTAATAGTTTTTCCGTTTTTCACCATATAAATGTCGTTAAGAGATTTTCCTATAAAGTCGCACAGGAAACAGATAGCATTTTGTACAAGGTCGTACGCATCCGAAAAAACGTGTTCGGAGTCATTACCACGATTCAAATCTTTTACAAGACCAACGTAAAGCCAATCCAAAGCTTTGCGAGCATACGCATAACGAGTACGCAAAGTTTTCAAGGTGATCATTTCACCCATAAGTTGGACGTTTTCGAAAGAGATGGTTTCGGACAATACGTCGTAGGGGTTAAAGTAGTTAAGCATTGAGATTTACCTCCAAGATTTTTTGTTTGCCGCGAGCGGCAGGGGCTAAAGCGCATAGCCCAAAGGCAGCGTGACGCTGCACCCAAGTAGGAAATCTTTTCGTCTCAAATAAACGAGTACTCCATATCCCTAATGAAAAAATGAAGGGGCAGGTATGGATTGAACGGTATTCCAAAAGTCAACGAAAAGAGAAACGCAGACAAAAAGTTTTGTAGGGAGAATAAAAAAATAGCCGAGCAAGAGAGCTTGCTCGGCTATTTCTATATAAGCCAAAAGTTTTTGTCCGTTGACGTTTGGTTTGGGCTATGCGAGAATAGCCACAACGCCAAGGCAAAAAATAAAGAAGTATTAATTTTTTTTGAAGCGGACCAAAATGGCTAAATCACTCTAATTGTATCGTGAAGAAAAAAAATTGAAGTAATTGAGCCAAACGGCAAAAAAATGTCTGACTATATAATAGAGAGGCTGAAATGAAATCTTTGTGAAAAAAATCAGAAATTTGAACCAAATAGGTAAAAAATGTACCTTAATAGGGTGGAGATAAATTTTCTAGCAAAAAGTTTGTAACAAAACGGACCAAACGATAGAAAAATGTATGCTTATATGGTGTAAGGTAATTTTTTTTGTGAAAATTTTCGGGAAAACTGAGCCAAACGGCAAAAAAATGTGCACTTATATGGTAGGGGGTGAAAGAGTTGATAAATTAAAAAGCTTATGAAAAAATTTCGAGAAAGCGCCCAAAAAAATAAAAAATTTCTCTACTTAGTTAGTAGGGAACGAAAAGGAGGATACAATATGGAAAAACCAAGATTAATACCAGCGGATTATTTAAGAAACAATCCGTTTGCGGAAAAACACATGTACAAAATATATCACGATGGCGATCATCCCGTAGCAACGCGAATGGTGCGAAGCGAGGGGAAACGTCCGCCTAAAAGACCTAAAGCTACGGCTTTCGATATTGCTTTCGACAGTCTGTATTTCCAAGCGAAACGAAAAGGTTTAAGTGGCGATGAGATGGTGGACTATATACAAGCGGGACTCATAAAGCTCTATCCCGCTTCTTCCACGTTACGGAAATATATTCTGGAAAAGATAGACAAAAAGCAACGAAACCTATGGAAACGAATAAAGAGATTTAAACGCAAGGTAAATATGAATCGTTGGACACACTTTGTGACGTTTACGTGCGATCCTAAAAAGCATACACAAGAAAGCTTTATGAAGAAGCTGCGCAAATGCTTGTCTAATTTGCATACGCGTAGAGGTTGGAAGTATATGGGCGTATTTGAGTATGGGGAATTGAACGGTTCAGTGCATTTTCATGCTCTAATTTACATACCCGAAGGAGAGATGATTGGTGAGCTTGTGAAGAAGAGAGAATACAGCACAAAAAGGGGTGAGAGACGTACCAGGTACGGAAATACTTTCTTTGACGAGTATTTTGGCATATCCGATTTTCAGGAAGTAAATCCCATACTTTTGAAGCGTGGGGGAACGTCCAGATACTTGGTAAAATACATAATGAAGAGCGGAGAGAAAGCATTGTATAGCAGAGGAACTCCTGCGGAAATTTGTAAAGAGCTTAGTGAGAACGATGAGGTGGGCACTTATTTTGATTATGTGACAAAGTACGTGCTTTGGGATGACGTGCTTGATTGGGAGAGAGATATAAAAGACTACGGCAAGAAAAAGAGGCTGCGCGTATAAAGAATTATAAAAAGTGAAACGTCTATTTCTATATTAATAGAGAGTTGCGAATGTGGCAGCGCCAGTACGAAAGGTTGTACGTGGCGTATTTTAGCGTACAGAATTTTGCGAAAATCCTTAAAGAGAATCTCGAAAAAAGAAAACGGTGGTATTTCGCAAGCGGATCAGCGCGAAAACCACCGTTTTTTTCGGTCTTTAAGTCGGTAAATCTGGTCGGTAAAAGCGACGACACCTTGACCGCGCGCCGCAGGCGCGCGCTCGTATAGTCAAGGTGTCGTATTATACTCGTATAGTCAAGGTGTCGTATTATACTCGTATAGTCAAGGTGTCGTATTATACTCGTATAGTCAAGGTGTCGTATTATACTCGTATAATATAGGTGAGGAATTATTAATGAAATTTTTTAGAGTATTCAGGAGAATAAGATAGCAACCACTAGTGAAAGTTTATTTAAATAGAGTATTGTTTTAGACGGATTGTATAAGAAGAAGTTGCATTCCTTTAAGAACTTATGCGATGATATATGAATAAAAATAGATAAAAAATAATTGACAATACAAAAGAAATTTGATAATATGCTTTTACAATTGCGTTAATAAAAGCTTTAAATTTTGGAGTGTTTATCATGAAGGTTTTGTCTATAGGAAACAGTTTTTCGCAGGATGCACAACGATATTTACACCGTCTTGCAAAGTACAACGGAATGGAAATGAAAACGGTAAACTTATATATACCGAGTTGCCATCTGCAAACGCATTATATC
>SVIB01000016.1 GCA_015055505.1 Clostridiales bacterium | reverse complement strand
CAATGAATTTTAATTATATTATAATTAATAAACGAGTTAACGTAAATTACTGTACTATTTTATAAACAACAGCGGAGAAAATATTTATGGAAATGTCAAAGACTTACAGCCCGAAAGAGTTCGAGCAAAGAATTTATGAAAAGTGGGAACAAAAAGGCTATTTTAAAGCACGTCCCAATAAGGACAAGATTCCTTTTACTATCGTTATACCCCCACCGAATATTACCGGACAACTTCACATGGGACACGCCCTCAATAATTCCATACAGGATAGCATTATCCGTTTTAAGCGTATGCAAGGTTACGAGGCTCTTTGGCTTCCCGGCACTGACCACGCGTCAATAGCAACCGAAGTTAAAATCGTAGACCAATTAAAAGCAGAAGGTCTTACTAAAGAAGAGGTTGGAAGAGAAGGCTTTTTAGAAAGGGCTTGGGCTTGGAAAGAAAAATACGGCGGAAGAATTGTAGAACAACTTAAAAGACTCGGTTCGTCTTGTGATTGGTCAAGACTTGCTTTTACTATGGACGAAAAATGTTCAAAGGCAGTAAAAGAAGTTTTCGTAAATCTCTACAATAAGGGCTTAATTTATCAAGGTAAGAGAATTATCAACTGGTGTCCTTGCTGTAAGACTGCGTTGTCGGACGCTGAAGTAGAATTTGAAGAAGAAAATTCATATTTTTGGCATTTTAAATATTTCGTAAAAGACAGCGACAGATATTTAATTATAGCAACTACAAGACCTGAAACTCTTTTAGGCGATACTGCAGTTGCCGTAAATCCAAAAGACGAAAGATATAAAGATTTAATCGGTAAAACCCTTATTCTTCCTATCGTAGGCAGAGAAATCCCCGTTGTTGCCGACGAATACGTAGATATGGAATTTGGAACTGGCGCTGTAAAAATTACACCTGCTCACGATCCTAACGACTTTGAAGTCGGTCTTAGACACAACCTTGAAGTAATTAGAGTAATGGACGACGGCGGTGTAATGAATTCTCTTGCGGGAAAATACGAGGGAATGAGCCGTTACGAGTGTAGAAAAGCAATCGTGGAAGATTTACAAGCGTCGGGCAATCTTGAAAAAATAGAACCACACGCACACAACGTAGGACACTGTTACCGTTGTCACGACACCGTAGAACCTATCATTTCTAAGCAGTGGTTTGTAAAGATGGATTCTTTGGCAAAGCCCGCGCTTTCAGCAGTTAGAAAGAAGAGTATTAAGTTTACTCCGCAAAGATTTACAAAGATTTACAATAACTGGATGGAAAATATAAAGGACTGGTGTATTTCCCGTCAACTTTGGTGGGGACACAGAATTCCTGCTTATTACTGCGATCAGTGTGGAGAAACAGTCGTAAGCAAAGAAACGCCAACCGTATGTCCTAAGTGCGGATGCGTATCGTTTAAACAAGACGAAGACGTTTTGGATACTTGGTTTAGTTCGGCTCTTTGGCCGTTTTCAACTCTCGGTTTCCCCGATTCAACTAAAGACCTTAAATATTTCTATCCTACCGACGTACTCGTAACCGCTTACGATATTATTTTCTTCTGGGTAGCAAGAATGATATTCAGCGGAATTGAACATATGGACAGAATTCCGTTTAAAGACGTTCTTATTCACGGTATCGTAAGAGATGCTCAAGGCAGAAAGATGAGTAAGTCGCTTGGAAACGGTATCGACCCCATTGAAATTATCGACGAATACGGTGCGGATACTCTCCGTTATTGCTTACTTAACGGCATTTCGGCTGGTAGCGATATAAGATATTCCCCCGAAAAACTTGAGGGTTGCCGTAACTTTATCAATAAGATTTGGAATGCGTCAAGATTCGTATTGATGAACTGCGAAGGTAGAAAAATAAAGACCGATATGGCGGAAGTAAAACTTACCGCTCCCGATAAATGGATTATATCTAAACTCAACTCGGTAGTTAAAGACGTAACCTTAAATATGGAAAAACACGAAATCGGTCTTGCGTCCGCTTCTTTACAAGATTTCGTATGGTCGGATTTTTGCGATTGGTATATCGAACTTTGTAAGCCTGCGCTTTACGGCGACGACAACCAAAGAAAAGACGACGTTGCAAGCGTGCTTTGTTACGTTCTTTCAAGTATGCTTAAACTTTTACATCCGTTTATACCTTTCGTTACCGAAGAGATTTATACTCATATTCCTAAGACTAAGGGTAGTATAATGACGGCTGAATTCCCCAAATATAACGCTAAACTTGCATACAGAAAGGAAAAGGCAAATACCGAGAAAATTATGGACGTAATTAAGTCCGTAAGAGCAATTAAACTTGAAACGGGCGCAGCGCCATCTACAAAAGTTGATATGTACGTCGTTACCGATAATAAGAAAATTATCAGCGACAGCGTAATTTATTTTAACAAACTCGTCAACGTAAACGAAGTTAAATTCGTAGCGACTAAAGACGAAATCAACGAAAAAGTTGTTTCTAAGATTTTAGACGGAATTGAAATTTACATTCCTTTAGGAGCGCTCGTTGACACCGAGAAAGAACTTGCAAGACTTAAAGGAGAACTTGAAAAGGCTGAAAATGAAATAAAGAGAGCCGAGGGCAAACTCTCAAATCAAGGTTTCGTAGCAAAAGCCCCCAAAGCGCTTATTGACGGCGAAAAGGCAAAAGTTCAAAAGTTTACTGAAATAAGAAATAAAATTCTTGCAAGTATTAACGAACTTAACAGTTAAAACGAATGGGGGAGAATAATTTTTCTCCCTCTTTGCGATTTGCAAACGATTAAAAATTTACGGTTAAATGCGGAAAAAGTCCGCAATAGGAGATTAATAATTTGAAAAGTAAAAATTCACTCAAAGTCCGTTTTTTAGGAGGCGTTGGAGAGATTGGAAAAAATATGACGGCTCTTGAATACGGCAAAGATATTATAGTTATCGACTCGGGTATAACTTTCCCGACTGCCGATATGCCGGGTATAGACCTCGTAGCCCCCGACGTTTCTTACCTCGTTCAAAACAAAGATAAAATTAAAGGTATAGTATTAACGCACGGACACGAAGACCATATAGGCGGTTTACCTTATTTATTAAAAGAAGTAAACGCTCCCGTCTACGGCACAAAACTTACGCTTATGTTATGTGAACATAAGTTAAAAGAACAAAAAATACACGATTACAGTTTAAACTGCGTAAAAACATCAAGTTCGATAAAACTCGGTTGCTTTACGGTTGAATTTATACACGTAAATCACTCGATACCGGGCAGTTGCGCTTTGGCGATAAATACTCCCGTCGGTATGGTATTCCATTCCGGCGACTTTAAAATAGACTTAACGCCTATAAACGGACAAATGATAGATATGCCAAGGCTTACCGAAATAGGAAAAAGGGGGGTAACTTTACTTCTTTGTGAGTCTACCAACGTAGAGCAGGAAGGCTATACTATGAGCGAGCACGTCGTTGGTGAAACTTTAGACAGGCTGTTTTCCGATAACAAAACGAGGCGTATAATAGTTGCTACCTTTGCAACTAACGTGCATAGACTTCAACAAATAGTAGACCTTGCAGTAAAACATAAGAGAAAGGTCGCATTTTCGGGAAGAAGTATGCTAAACGTAGTTGAGGCGGCAAGTAAAGTTGGCGAAATAACCATACCGGACAACGTAGTCGTAGATATTGAAAAAATTAAAAATCTTGCCGATAAAGACTTAGTTATCGTATCTACGGGCAGTCAAGGTGAGCCAATGAGCGCGCTTACCCGTATGGCTAGCGGAGATTATAATCAAGTTCAAGTAGGAAATAACGATACCATTATTATTTCAGCCTCGCCAATCCCAGGGAACGAAAAGAGCGTATATCAAGTTATAAACAATTTATATAGAAAGGGTGCTGAAGTCGTGTATAAATCTATTACGGAAATACACGTTTCGGGACACGCGTGCCAAGAAGAACTTAAAATATTACACACTTTATTAAAGCCAAAGTTCTTTATTCCCGTACACGGCGAATACAGACATTTGAAAAAACACTGTAGGCTTGCCAAAGATCTTGGTATGAAAGACGGAAATATGCTTATTGCGGATATTGGCGACACGGTAGAAATTACCTCTAAGACGATAAGAAGAGGAGAGCAATTCCAAGCAGGCACGAGATATATCGACGGGCTTTCGATAGACGATACTGAATCGGTAGTAAGGGATAGGAAACACCTCTCCGAAGACGGACTTATCGTTGCCGTGTGCTGTGTTTCGGAAGATACGGGCGAAATACTTCAAGAGCCGGATATTATAAACAGAGGTTCAATTTTAACCGACGCGCAAGTGCAAGAGGTAAAAAATATCGTAGTTAGAACGATAAACGGTTTTGACGTAAAAGCCTCCGACCTTGGCGATATTAGAAACAGCGTAAGAAAACAGTTAAGAAATTACATTTTGAAGAAAACGAAGAAGAGTCCTATGATAATTCCCGTTATTACAGAGGTATAATGAACGAATACGTAACTGAATTGATATTAAAAAACGCCCAAACGACGGTAAATCCCGAACTTAAAAAATTCCGCGACGATTACCGCGAAAAGGGAGTTCCAACTATTCTCACCGAAAGTTTGAACGTGCTTATTTTAATGGCGACTATTAAAAAACCGTTAAAAATTCTCGAATTCGGTACGTCCGTCGGTTGCTCTGGAATAGCCCTTTTAACAGCAAGCGAAAAAGCCACTCTCTACACCGTTGAAAGGTATGAAAAATCTTTTTACGAGGCTAAAGAGAACTTTGAAAAGTTTGGTCTTTCGGGTCGAGTAAAACAGTTTTTAGGCGACGCGTTAGACGTAGTTGACGAGGTCGGCGACGGGTTTGACTTTGTATTTTTAGATTGCAATAAGTCGAAATATAAAGACCTTTATCCAAAGATAAAATCTATTTTAAACGAGGGAGGAATACTCTTTGCCGATAACGTATTGTTTAGAGGTTATATAACGGGCGAGGTTAAAACGCCTCATAGACACAATACGATAAAGAACAATATGCGACAGTTTTTAAAATTAATCAGTGAAGACGAAGATTTTATAACGACAGTATCAAGCGTTGGAGACGGCATAAGTATCTCCTATAAAAAAATTAAGGAATAATATGATAAAGAATAAACTTGAATTACTTGCTCCAGCGGGTAATTTTGAAAAACTAAAGACTGCAATTTATTACGGAGCAGACGCCGTTTATCTTGGCGGAAAGTCGTTTTCGCTTCGCGCTCAAGCCGACAATTTTACCGAGGAAGAAATTTTAAAAGCAGTAGAATACGCTCACGGAAAAAACGTCAAAATTTACGTTACCGTCAATATTTTTGCAAGAAATTACGACTTTCAAAAAGCCATCGAGTATTTCAAATTTTTAGAAAGCGCAAACGTTGACGCAGTGCTTATTACCGACGTTGGTCTTATAAAAGTTGCAAAAGAATTTGCGCCTAAATTAAAGATTCATCTTTCAACCCAAGCAAATACTTTAAATAAATACGCCGTAAAATTTTGGGGCGAAATGGGTGTTGAAAGAGTGGTCGTTGCAAGAGAATTATCGCTTGCCGAAATTAAAGAAATAACCGATTTTTGCCCCGAAGTGCAAATCGAGGCGTTTATTCACGGCGCAATGTGTATTTCTTATAGCGGAAGATGTTTGCTTTCTAACTATTTTAACGGTCGTGACGGCAATCGCGGGGAATGTGTACAAGCGTGTAGATGGCAATATGAAATTAGAGAGAAGTCAAAAGAGGGCGAGTTTTTCCCTATTGAAGAGGACGGAAGAGGTACTTATATTTTAAACAGTAAAGACCTTAATATGATGAATTATATCGGCGAAATGATAAAAGCGGGTATAGTGTCCTTTAAAATTGAAGGAAGAATGAAGAGCGAGTATTATTTAGCAACCGTTATAAACGCGTATAGAAGAGCCATTGACGAATATTTGAAAATCGGCGATAATTACAGCGATAATACAATGTTTTATGACGAACTTAAAAAGACTAATCACAGAGTTTTTACGACCGCTTATATGCTTGGCGGTAACGATAGTACGGTAAATTATGAGGACTCACAATCGGCTGGGAACAAACAGTTTATTGCAACCGTAGTAGGCGACGGAAACGGCGAATACTTTACCATTCAAATGCGCAACAGGTTTAAAAAGGGTGATTTGCTTGAAATTCTTTCTCCGTCTAATAATTTTAATAAAACTTTCACGGTTGAAAAAGTTACCGACGAAGAGGGAAACGAGGTTGAAGACGCAAAACTCGTTCAGCAAATTTTAAGAGTGTATTCTCCACTTAAACTTAAATGCGGAGATATATTAAGGAGATAGTAATGAAAAAAATAATGGTAATTACCGGCGCGTCAAGCGGTATGGGCAGAGATTTTGTTAAACAAATAGAAGAAAGAGAGAAAGTTGACGAAATTTGGGTGCTTGCAAGAAGGGAAGATAGACTTATCGAACTTTCTAAAGAGGTTAAAACACCGCTCGTACCTATTGCAATCGACCTTTCTAATATAGAGCAAATTAAGACATATAAAGAAAAATTAGAGAGTGAAAACCCCGACGTAGTGCTTTTGGCAAATTGCGCCGGCTATGGTAAATTTGACCATTATGAAAATATTCCTCTTGAAACTGAACTTAATATGGTTGACCTTAACTGCAAATCGGTAATGACAATGGTAAAATACACTTTGCCTTATATGAGAAACGGGGCAAGAATTGTAAATATTGCCTCGTGTTCAGCATTTCAGCCAATACCGTATATAAACGTTTACGCATCAACTAAGGCATTTTTAGTCCATTATTCAAGGGCTTTAAACTTAGAACTTAAATATAGGGGTATTTCAGTAACCGCAGTATGTCCGTTTTGGACAAAAACCGAGTTTTTTGATAGAGCGATAAACCCCGATAGAAAGGACGTAGTTATTAAGTATTCGGTTATTTACGATTCTAAAAAAGTAGTTGCAAAAGCAATTAAAGACGCCTATAATCGCAAAGATATATCAGTTTACGGCGGTAAAAACAACTTGCAAAGAATACTTGTAAAACTTCTTCCGCATAAACTCGTTATGAAGATTTGGTCTAAGCAACAAAAATTTGACGGCACACCGAATATTAGAAAATGATTAAAAATTTATTTGTTTTGAACTCGACTTGTTTAAGTCGAGTTTTTATATTAACGAACGCGGAGCGAAAAAATTTCGCTCCGCGTTAAACTGCACGTAATTTAAGTATAAAAAGACAAAATTCGACATAGATTTTAAAGAGGTAAAGTCTATGTTGTTTGATTTTTTGAACTTTATTATTGCAAAAGTCGTATTCTTTTGTTCAAGTATTGGCGGAGATTGTTTTCCTAAACCGCTTTCTAATGAGGATGAAAATAAATATTTAACCGCTTTTAGGGAAAACGGCGACTTAAAGGCAAGAGAAATGCTAATTAAACACAATATGCGACTTGTTGCGCATATAGCAAAAAAGTATCAAGGCGCAGAGGATAACGACGATTTAATTTCAGTAGGTTCAATAGGGCTTATTAAGGCTATTAATACCTATACTCCAAATAGAGGTACTCAACTTGCTACTTATACGGCAAGGTGTATTGAGAACGAAATTTTAATGTTGCTTAGGGCTAATAAAAAGTTTAAAAACGACGTATCTCTTTACGATACGATAGGCACGGACAAAGACGGAAACGAATTGACTATAATAGATTTAGTTGCCGAAAAAGGCGACGGCGTTTTAAGTAAGGTTGAAAACAAAATCTTAAAAGAGAAGTTTATGCAAGTTATGAAAGAATGTCTATCGCTGAGGGAGTATAAAATTATATGCCTTAGATACGGATTAAAAGGCGGTAGACCGCTTGCGCAAAGAGAAGTATCGGCTTTGCTTAAGATTTCAAGGTCGTACGTATCGAGAATTGAGAAAAAAGCGATTGAAAAACTCAAAGAAGAAGTTAAAAAACGCGATTTTTTTATGGAGTAAACTATTTAAGCGTATTTTTTGAAAAAACCCTTGCAAAAATCTTCGTTTTATTATATTATTAATATAATAATAGAACGGAGGAGCGATTTTTCGCAAACTAATATGAAATATTATTTATCAGTTGACATTGGAGCATCAAGCGGTAGACATATTCTTTCGCATATCGAAAACGGCAAACTTATTTTAGAAGAGGTTTTCCGTTTTGAAAACGGTATGGACGAAGTTGACGGGCATCTTATTTGGGATTATAAAAAACTCTTCAAAAATATCGTTGAAGGTATGAAAGAGTGTAAAAAACTCGGTAAAGTTCCCGAAACTATGGGTATTGATACTTGGGGTGTTGACTACGCTCTTATTGATAAAGACGATAACGTTATAGGCGAGGTTTTTGCTTATAGAGATTCAAGAACTGAAGAACCGATTAAAAAAGTACATTCAATCGTTCCGTTTGAAAAACTTTACGAAAGAACGGGTTCGCAGTTCCAAATTTATAATACCGTATATCAACTTTACACCGACAAATTATCGGGTAAACTTGATAAGGCTGAAAGATTTTTAATGATGCCCGACTTTTTCAATTTCCTTTTGACGGGCGTTAAGAAAAATGAGTTTACAAATGCGTCTACGTCGGGTATTTTGTCCGCTAAAACGAGAGAATGGGATATGGAAACGGTTAAAGACCTTGGACTTCCCGAAAAACTTTTTGGCGAACTTAGTGATCCTGCAACTTTAGTTGGAACTTTAAAGCCTGAAATTATCGAAGAAGTTGGATATGACGTAAAAGTCGTTCTTCCTGCAACTCACGATACGGCAAGTGCTGTAATGGCTGTTCCCGAAGTTGGCTGTCCTCTTTATATTTCAAGCGGTACTTGGTCGCTTTTAGGTATTGAAAGTCCTAACGCAATCTCTACTGCCGACGCTTTAGAGGCTAACTTTACTAACGAGGGCGGTTATAACCGTTCAACGAGATTCCTTAAAAACATTATGGGACTTTGGATGATTCAAAGCGTTAGAAGAGAACATAATAAAAAATACAGTTGGGGAGATTACGTCGTGCTTTCAAAAGAGGTTAAAGACTTTAACAGTATCGTTGACGTAAACGACCAATGTTTCTTAGCCCCAGACAGTATGATAGGCGCAATTCAAGATTATTGCCGTAAGACGAATCAAAGAGTTCCCGAAACGGCAGGAGAACTTGCCCTTTGCGTATACGACAGTTTGGCAGTTTGTTACGCAAAGGCTATTGAAACTATTGAAAAGGTTACGGGATATAAATTCGATACCATTCACGTCGTTGGCGGTGGCTGTCAAAACGGTTACCTTAACGAACTTACCGCAAAGAGAACGGGAAGAAAGGTTATGGCAGGTCCTGTTGAGGCTACTGCAATCGGTAATGCAATCGCGCAACTTTTATACGACGGCGCAGTTAAGGATTTAAACGAGGCAAAAATGCTCGTAAAAGATTCTTTCGACGTTGAAACGATAGGTTAAAAATTACGGCAACCGCAAAAAGCGGTTGCCGTTTTAAATTTGTTTAAATATTGAAAGTCCCGATTTTTTTAGAATTTTACTTATAATTTTCGAGGTTAAGTTGGGCGCTAACTTATAAAAGAAGTTCATAAGTTTTGCGTCGTAACCTACGATTTTAAGTTTTTTGCCTCTAATTATTGCTTTAATAGACTTCTTGGCAATCTTTTGAGGGGAAGAGCATATTTTTTTAATGAGCCTGCTTTCTTTTTCGGTGGCGTTTTGGTTTCTAAATATTCCCGTGTCGGTAGTGCCGGGGCAAATACAAGTCACGTTCACTTTTTTATCAAGTTCGCTTGCAAGACAAAGTGTAAAACTTTTAAGCGCAGACTTTGACGAGGCGTAACCGCTTATTCCCGAAAAGGTGACGAGTGAGGCGCTTGACGCAACGTTTACAACGTACTGGAGTGTCGTTTTATCTAAAATTGGTAATATATGCTCACATGCATAAATGCACGAATAAAAATTCACGTCAATAATATTTCTAAAATCTTTGACAGAGGTGTTTTCAAAGGTTGAAAATTTGGGTAAAATACCTGCGCAGTTGATAATTCCGTTTATTTTGATATCCTTTTCATAGAAATATTTTTTTAAATTTATCCAATTTTCTTCAATAGAAACGTCAAATAAAAAATAGCCGAGTAAATTATCTTTGTTTTTAAGTTCTTGCTTAAAATCTAAAATTCTTTGCTCGTTTCTTGCAATTCCGTAAACTTTAACGCCGTGTTTTTCTATTAACTCTCTTGCGATTTCTTTTCCTATACCCGAAGAAATACCGCTTATTATAAAGGTTTTTCCGTTTATTTTTTTATTATTGATAAATATATTTTATCATTTTTTTGTTAATATTACAACGAAAATTTAATATATTTGTATAGAGGATAAAAATATGAGCAAACTAAAAGATAAACGGCTAAACGTAATTACGGCAATAATTTTAACTATACTTACCGTAGGGGTTATCGGCGTGTGTTTTATTCCCAATAAAGTAGTCGTTATTTCGGGTGGAAAAACCTATGAACCTTATTATTGCGGAGATAGAACGAAAAATAACGTTGCAATTATGATAAACGTTTACGAAGGTAGCGAAATTGTTGAAAAAATGTTAGGCGTTTTAAAAGAAAAAGGGGCAAAAGCAACCTTTTTTATCGGTGGTTGTTGGGCTGACGACAATCAAAGCACTTTAATTAAAATTCTTGAAAACGGACACGAGATAGGCAGTCACGGTTATTTTCATAAAGACCATTCTAAAATGGACGAAAAATCCAATAGAGAAGAAATGTTGCTGTTGGAAAATTATATTAAAAAAGTAACGGGATACGAGGTGGAATTATTTGCTCCGCCGTCGGGTGCTTTTTCGGTTACAACGTTAAAAGTCGCTGAAAATTTGGGGTATAAAACGATAATGTGGAGTAAAGATACCATTGATTGGCGTGACAAATCGGCTAAAATGGTGTATAATAGAGCCACAAAGAATATTTCAGGCGGAGATTTTATATTAATGCATCCTAAAGAGCATACTTTAGAGGCTTTGCCTGATATTTTGGATTATTATAAAGGTCAAGGACTTACTGCGGTTACGGTCAGTGAGTGTATAGGGTAAAATGGCAGTTTTTAAAAGTTATGAAAACGGACTAAAAGTAGTCGTAAATAAAATGAACGGCGTAATGAGTGTTAGCGTTGGTATTTTCGTCGGTGCGGGTAGTTATCTTGAAAATCAAAAAAATAACGGTATTTAGCACTTTATTGAGCATACTACGTTTAAAGGCACGCCCTCTCTTTCCTCGTTTGAAGTTTCGGAAGCATTTGATGAAATAGGCTCGCAAGTAAACGCGTTTACCTCAAAAGAAACGACTTGTTATTACGTAAAAAGTACGGCGATGGCATTAGAGCGGTCTTTTGAAATACTTGCTGATATGTTCATAAATTCAACTTATAAACAAGATGAACTCGACAAAGAAAAAGGGGTTGTAATCGAGGAAATTAATATGTGCAACGATACGCCCGAAGAAGTTTGTCTTGACGCGCTCTCGATGGCTTATTTTGGCGACGAGGGGCTTGGCAGGACTATTTTAGGTAGCGCCGAAAACGTAAAATCATTTGATAAAAGTACCGTTGACGAGTTTAGAAACGACTATTATAACGCCGATAACGTAGTTGTATCTTTTGCAGGTAACATCGACGAAAACGAGGCGTTTAGACTTGTAGAAAAGTACTTCGTTCCGTTTATAAGCGTGAATAAATCTAAAGAGTATCTGTCTGTTACAAAGTTTAATCTTGGTGACAAGATAAAGAAAGTTAAGGATATAGAGCAAAACCATTTAGCGCTTGCATTTGATAATATCAAATATAACGGCAAATATTTTGACGAAATGTCGCTATTAAATACCGTGTTAGGCTCGGGAATGAGCAGTCGTCTTTTTCAACGGGTAAGAGAAGAGTTGGGGCTTTGCTATACGGTTTATTCTTATCCGTCGGGATACCGTGATTTGGGAACTTTGACAATTTATGCAGGACTTAACCCAAGTCAAACGGTTGAGGCGTACGAGGCTATATTCGAGGTCTTAAAGGAGTTAAAGAAAAACGGTATAACCGAAAAGGAATTTGAAAGGGGAAAAGCCCAAGTTTTAAGCGCGTTTGCCTTTGGTCAAGAGAGTACAGCCTCGCAAATGATGCTTTACGGTAAATACTTATTATTTGAAGGCGAACTGTTTGACGGTGAAGAAAAGATAAAATATATTGAAAACATACGAATAGAGAGTGTAAGAGAACTAATAGAAATGCTTGATTTTGACAAGTTCAGTTTATCTCTCGTAGGTAAAAAAGTAGACAAAATTAATTTATAAAATAAGCGCCGAGCAAAATGCTCGGCGCTTGGTTTTTGTTGTGATAAATTTAGGTTTAATACATTCCGCCCATACCTTGACCTGCAGGTGCAGGTGGGGTGGGTTCAGGAATATCGGTTACTATACTTTCAGTTGTAAGTAAGGTAGATGCGATAGACGACGCGTTTTGAAGTGCCGAACGGGTAACTTTAGTCGGATCGATTATACCTGCCTCAACCATGTCGACGTATTCATTCTTATATGCGTCAAATCCGCAGTTAGATTTCTTAGAACGAAGAATAGTGTTAAGTATTACCGAGCCGTCAAGTCCTGCGTTTTTAGCAATTTGTCTAACCGGCTCTTCTATAGCGCGAAGAATAATTTGCGCTCCTGTTTTTTCGTCGCCCGAAAGTTTGTTTACGAGCGCTTTAATTGCGGGAATTGCGGTAAGAAGAGCAGTTCCGCCACCGGGAACGATACCTTCTTCGACTGCCGCTCTCGTTGCGGCAAGAGCATCTTCAATGCGGAGTTTCTTTTCTTTCATTTCAACTTCGGTTGCCGCGCCTACGTTAATTACGGCTACACCGCCTGCAAGTTTTGCAAGTCTTTCTTGAAGTTTTTCTCTATCGTAATCGGAAGTAGTTTCAACAATTTGTGCTTTTATTGAAGAAACTCTCGCTTTAATGCTTTCAGCGTTTCCGGCACCGTCGATAATTACTGTGTTATCTTTATCAACCTTAACTTGACCTGCGCGTCCTAACATATCGGGTGTAACGTCTTTAAATTCAAGACCGAGTTCGCTTGAAATTACTTGACCGCCGGTTAAGATTGCTATATCTTCAAGCATAGCCTTTCTTCTGTCGCCAAAGCCGGGTGCTTTTACTGCAACGCAGTTAAATACGCCTTTAAGTTTGTTTACGACAAGAGCGGCAAGCGCGTCGCCTTCTACGTCTTCAGCGATAATTAAAAGTCTTTGACCTTGTTGAGCGATAGGTTCTATTACCGGTAAAATTTCTTGAATTGTCGAGATTTTTTTGTCGGTAATCAATATAAGAGGATTGTCGTATACCGCAACCATTTTATCGGTGTCGGTAACCATATAAGCCGACGCATAACCTCTGTCAAAAGACATACCCTCAACGGTCGTGAGTTCGGTCTTCATAGTCTTGCTTTCTTGGATAGTAATAACGCCGTCTTTACCAACTTTTTCCATAGCCTCGGAAATAAGTTCGCCTACGGTTTCGTCACCTGCGGAAATAGATGCTACTTGAGCAATAGAAGTCTTAGATTCTACGGGTTTGCTTATCTTTTTAAGTTCGTCAACGGCAACTTCAACAGCCTTTGAAATACCTTTTTTAAGCACGATAGGATTTGCTCCCGCCGCTAAGTTTTTAAGACCTTCGTTAATCATTGCTTGGGCTAATACGACTGCAGTAGTCGTTCCGTCACCCGCAATATCGTTAGTCTTTGTTGAAACTTCTTTTACAAGTTGCGCGCCCATATTTTCAAACGGGTCGGCAAGTTCGATTTCTTTAGCGATAGTAACGCCGTCGTTAGTAATAAGCGGAGCGCCGTACTTTTTATCTAAAACTACGTTTCTTCCCTTAGGTCCTAAAGTGATTTTTACTGTATCTGCAAGCGTATTTACGCCTGCTTCTAATGCTTTTCTTGCCTCTTCACCATATTTAATTTGCTTTGCCATAATCTTTACTCCTTATTCAATAATTGCAATTACGTCCGATTGACGGATAATAGAAATTTCTTCGCCGTCAACTTTCGCTTTTGTAACGGCATCAGCGGAAAACAACACCGTATCGCCCTTTTTAACTTGCATGACGATATCTTTGCCGTAAAGATTTCCGCCTAAACCAACGGCTAAAACTGTTGCGGTAGTGTATTTATCTGCAGACGCTGAAGTTAAGATAAATCCGCTCTTCGTGGTCTCCTGTTTTTCTTTTGCGTCAACGACTAAATAGTCAAATAACGGTTTTACGTTCATATTTACCTCCTAATCTATATGAAAGATTATTTTTTTATTTGCGTTAGCACTCTTTTGGTTAGACTGCTAATATAATTATAATCTTAATTATAATTTTGTCAATAGTTTTACCCCTTAAATTTTAAATTTTTCTCCGTATTTTCACTTTTAGACGAAATAATTAAAAATTTGACTATTTTATTGATTATTTGCAATAGATATGTTAAAATAAAAAGAGAAAGAGGTGATAAAATGAATAAATGGGATAAGAGATTTTTAGAGATGGCAAAACTCGTATCTTCGTGGTCGAGTTGTTATCAAGACAATAGACAAGTCGGCGCGGTAATAGTTAAAGATAAGCGTATTATGACTACCGGATATAACGGTGCGCCTGCGGGCGTAGAAAGTTGCAAATCTAAAGAGGAGTGTTTACGCCGTAAACTCAATATTCCAAGCGGAACTAAACACGAACTTTGTTTTGCCGTTCATGCGGAGCAAAACGCAATAGCGCAAGCCGCAAAACTCGGCATATCGTTAGAGGGAGCGACTCTTTATTGTACGCATCAACCTTGCGTAATATGCTGTAAAATTATTATTAATGCAGGTATTAAGCGCGTCGTTTACGAGCAGGGCTATCCAGACGAATTTTCTCTTCAACTCTTTAAAGAGGCAGGAATTGAGATTGTACAAATGAAATTGGAGGACTAAAATGAATAACAATCCTATAGTAACTTTTGAAATGAAAAACGGAGATACTTTTTACGTTGAACTTTATCCTGAAATTGCTCCAAATACCGTAAATAATTTTATTTCACTTGTAAATAAAGGCTATTATGACGGAATTTGTTTCCATAGAGTAATTGAAGGGTTTATGATACAAGGCGGAGATCCAAAAGGCAACGGTACGGGCGGTCCGGGATACAGTATTAGGGGAGAATTTAGTAAAAACGGTTTCCCCAATAATTTAAAGCATAAAAGAGGAGTTATTTCAATGGCTCGCTCTATGATGCCTAATAGCGCAGGTTCGCAGTTTTTTATAATGCATAAAGACTCTCCTCATTTAGACGGAAGTTACGCTGCTTTTGGCGCGGTTGTAGACGGTATGGACGTTATTGATAAAATAGCAACGGTAAACGTTGACTATAACGATAAACCGTACGAAGACCAAATTATGAAAAAAGTAACCGTTGATACTTGCGGTATAGAATACGACGAACCCGATAAATACTAAGCACTTTAACGTTTGGCAATACGTATTATATAATAAGGAAAAGATAATATGAAAATTGCCGACTTTCACAACGATATTTTAACCTCGCAAAACTTTCACTCCATACCGCCGTTTTATTACGAAAATAAAATCGTAACGGCGATATTTAGAGGGGAGAGAAGTTTTAGCGAGGTTTTTCATTTGACAAAAAAATCACCGCTTATTGCTTTTGAAGACGTTGGTTATGACGATTTGGACGAAGACCTTTTAATTGAGGCAAAACCGGTTTACGTAGGGCTTACTTGGAACGGTGAAAACTGTTTAGGCTACGGCTGTGACCACTGCTTGGGGTTAAAGAAAAAAGGTGTTGAACTTATAAAAAAACTCTCTAAAAACAAAATATGCGTAGATACCGCACACGTTTCTAAATTGGGGTTTATTGATATAATAGAAAACGCTGACTCAGTTGTTAATTCACACACCTGTCTTTCTGCTGTGTACCGACATAAGAGAAATCTTGAAAATTGGCAGGTTAAAATGATTATTGAGAAGAAAGGGCTTATAGGAATAACTGCTTGCGGTTATTTTATGTCAAATGTAAAACCTTGCAAAATTGACGGTTTTATAAGGAATATTTCATATTTTTGCGAAAAGTTTGGCGTAGATAATTTGTGCTTTGGTACGGATTTTTACGGTACTGATTTTCTTCCCGACGGCATAACGAATGAGTACCAAGGGTTTGATTTAATTGGCGAAAAATTACAAAAATTAGGGTTTTCAAATATGGAAATCGAAAAGATTTTTTACGGTAATTTAAGTCGCTTTTTGTCACATAGACAAATTTGAAAATCTTGTAAAAAATAATATTAACTTAACTCTTCCTTGACAAAAATAGAAACGTATGATATACTAATTTTGTAAAGGAGGTTTTGTTATGCAATATAAAGTATATTGTTTGCTAAAAAACGCAAACGTGGATTCGACTGATAGAGTTGTTAGAGTAAAAGTTATAGCGGATTGTATTAACGAGGCTCTTTATAAAGCGAAGGAGCGGTTTAATCAAAAACTCCGTCAAAAGAAATACAGTATATTTATGTACGAAACGGTAAAATGATAAAGGTGTTTGCTTTATAGCAAATGCCTTTTAGTTTGCAATTATATCTTGTATTTATTTTTATAAAGTGATATAATTTAATTATCAAATGCAAAAGGAGACTGTTATGAGTAGTTTTGAAGATTTAAGAATAGTTGACAATTTTTATCAAACGTCTTTATTTTTTCCAATGCCTACTGTAATAATAAGCACTGTTTG
The DNA here is from genome assembly GCA_015055505.1 of Clostridiales bacterium. Lineage (GTDB taxonomy): Bacteria > Bacillota > Clostridia > Christensenellales > Borkfalkiaceae > UBA10281. The sequence goes on along the minus strand of SVIB01000016.1, from coordinate 15,858 downwards.
TGAAGACGGTACGACAAATTTAGGTCCGTATTCACTCGTTCAGCCATATTACGTTGCAGGAAAAGATTTTTACGCAATGTTGTTGGAGTGTAGAAACTCGTCAAACACAGCGCAAAATATTCTTAGAACTGGAAAATGCGCTATCAATTTTATAACGGACGAGCCAAAGTATTTCAAAGAGGCTGTAAAACTTTCTTGGCCGGGGGATAAGCCGGAAGATAAGATGCCAAAGTGCAAGTTTAAATTGGAAAAAAGTTTAATTGAAGAGCAAAACCCCAACGATAAACGCCCCATGGTTATGAGTGAGGCTTTTCAAGTTATTGAATGTACTTGGGTTAGAGAGTTAGACGGCGCGGATAAAGATAAGGCAGGAGAACTTAACGGTTATGAACCTCCTTACCATGATTTTAACGGTATTACAAGTAAATTCGGCGCACATTTTATACTTAAAATAGATAAAATTTTAATGAAGAAAAAATATAGCGACGCAATAATTAACGGAGTTAAAGGTAGAGATTTTCCGCCAATGCCGGTTGATTACGGCTACCGTGACAGTAAGAACTTTTGGTATTGTAGGCATAATAGAATGAGAGCCGAACTTTTACAAATGCGTCAAGCAAGTTTAGAGTCGGTGCGTTATGCTGCAGATAGGGTAGACGATAAAGTTAAATTTACTGATGATGCGCTTATGACTGTTTTGGGTGTGCCCAGAGTATTTTTGCCTTTGGTTTTAAAAGGGTGCGTTGCTTGGGCTAAAGAAAACGGTGTGGAACTTATAAATGCCGAGCATATGAAGATAATTAGCGATAAACGGGCAGAAGAAAAGAAGAAAAAGAAATAATGGAATGATAAAAGCCCCTCGTTATGCGTAAATTACGTTTTACGTTACTGAGGGGTTTAATTTATTAAAATTATAAATTAAAATACATATTAAATATTGCAATTTAAATTTTGTTGTGCTATAATATTTTTCGGCATATTTCAGTAAAACTGAAAAATATATAAATCGACCTTTCAAGGAGAGAAAAATGAAAGCGCTTGTTAAAAAATTCCCTCAAGTCGGTCTTTGGATGGAAGAAGTTCCCGAACCGACCACAGGTGTAAACGACGTTAAAATTAAAATTCACAAAACGGCAATTTGCGGAACAGACCTTCACATCTATAATTGGAATGCTTGGGCGCAAAAAACAATAAAAACACCAATGACCATAGGTCACGAATACGTTGGCGAAATCGTTGAAGTTGGCGCAAACGTAACCAAATGGAAGGTTGGCGACCTCGTTTCGGGCGAAGGTCATATCGTGTGCGGAAAGTGTAGAAACTGCCTTGCAGGAAAAGGGCATCTTTGCCGTGAAACGGTAGGCGTTGGCGTAAACCGTGACGGTGCGTTTGCCGAATATCTCGTTATTCCTCAAGAAAACGTGAGAAAATGCGAAAAAGATATTCCCGAAGAAATGTATTCTATTTTTGATCCGTTTGGTAACGCAGTACATACCGCGCTTTCGTTTAACCTCGTTGGCGAGGACGTTTTAGTAACCGGCGCAGGTCCTATCGGTATTATGGGTGCGGTCGTCGCTAAATTTGCAGGCGCAAGACACGTAGTTATTACCGACATCAACGACAGTAGATTGGAACTTGCTCAAAAACTTGGTATAAAGCATACCGTAAATACCGCAAAAGAAGACCTTACAGCAATTAAAGAAAAACTTTCAATTAAAGAGGGTTTTGACGTTGGTCTTGAAATGTCGGGTAGTGAAATTGCTTTAAATACTATGATTGACAATATGGAAAACGGCGGAAAAATTGCTCTTTTGGGACTTTTAAAGAGTGACGCTAAAGTTGACTGGGGTAAAATTATCTTCAACGGACTTATCTTAAAGGGAATTTACGGAAGAGAACTTGGTGAAACTTGGTACAAGATGTCTGCAATGTTACAAGGCGGTCTTGATATTTCGGGAATTATTACTCATAGATACGACGTGAGAGATTTTGAAAAGGGATTTGAGGCTATGAATAGCGGAAAGTCGGGAAAAGTTATCCTTGATTGGACTAATCTTTAATAGGAGAAAATTATGAAAACCGCATTAAAATATTTTAAAGAAACTTGCGAAACTATTGAAAAAGAAGGACTTACTAAAAACGAAAAGATAATTACGACGCCTCAAGGCGCAAAGGTTCAGCTTGCCGACGGAAGAGAAGTCGTCAATATGTGCGCAAATAACTATTTAGGTCTCGGTAACAATCCTGAAGTAATTAAATCCGCAAAGGAAAGTTATGATAAATACGGTTACGGACTTTCGTCTGTAAGATTTATTTGCGGTACTCAGTCGGTACATAAAGAACTTGAAAAGAAATTAAGTAATTTCCTCGGTACTGACGATACTATTTTGTATTCTTCTTGTTTTGACGCTAACGGCGGTCTTTTTGAAACCCTTTTAAACGACCAAGACGCAATTATTACAGACGAACTTAACCATGCCTCGATTATAGACGGTTGCAGACTTTGTAAGGCGAAAAAGTTTAGATATAAAAACAACGATATGCAAGACCTTCGCGCAAAACTCGAAGAGGCAAAGGATGCAAGAATAAAACTTATTGCAACCGACGGCGTATTCTCAATGGACGGTATAGTTGCAAACCTTAAAGAAATTTGTGATTTAGCCGACGAATACGACGCTCTCGTAATGGTAGACGACAGCCACTCGGCAGGCTTTATGGGTGCAACGGGTAGGGGGACTGCTGAGCATTGCGGAGTGCAAGGAAGAGTAGATATTATCACGGGTACTTTTGGTAAGGCTCTTGGCGGAGCGTCAGGCGGTTTTACTTCGGGAAGAAGAGAAATTATCGACCTTCTTCGTCAAAGGTCAAGGCCTTATCTTTTCTCAAACACCTTAGCGCCAGCCGTTGCGTATGCCTCGATTAAAGTATTAGATATAATTGAAAACGATTTATCAATAAGAGAAAAACTTTTTGAAAATACTAAACTTTTTGCGGAGAAAATTAAGGAGATTGGGCTTGACGTTTTAGATAACGGAACGCCTATTATTCCCGTAATGCTTTACGACGAGCATAAGGCAGTTGAAATGGCAAAGAGAATGATGGAAAAAGGCGTATACGTAGTAGCCTTTTCATATCCAGTAGTACCGAGAGGAAAGGCAAGAATAAGAACCCAACTTTCCGCAGCGCTTTCTAAAGAAGATATATTATATATCGTAGAGTGCTTTAGACAAGTAAAAGAAGAAATGGGATTATAATAAACGAAAATTTTTACTCGGCATTTCTATTGCGTATAAAAATGCCGAGTAAAAAGGAAAATAAAGAATTTATCGTTAAAAACGATTGACAAAATTAAATTTATCGTATAAAATATTTAAGCAACGTAAGGGAAGTTCCCTTAAGTTAAAAATACGGAAGTGTATCGAAGTGGTCCTTAGCCGAGGGCAAAGCCCGAACGCCACGAGTGAAAGCGAGTATAACGGCCAAGGAAGACTTAGACATAGCACATACAATTAAATACGGAAGTGTATCGAAGTGGTCATAACGGCCTTGACTCGAAATCAAGTATACGGCAACGTATCGTGGGTTCGAATCCCACCGCTTCCGCCAATCAAAAAGCCTATACCCATTAGGGTATAGGCTTTTTGATTGGCGGAATTTAGGGATTCTAACAAAATTTGCTTGCAAATTTTTGTTGTTTTAAAAATAGAAAATTCCATTTTAAAAAATTTAACACTATAATTAAAATATATAATAATGTCAATTTAATAAAAATACTTGAATTTATGGCGTATTTGTGGTACTATATAATATAGTATACTAATTATATATAGGAGGCTAATTATGGCTAAAGATAAAGAAAAATCATTAGGTGCAAACTTAGAAGAAAACCTTACTTATAAGAAAAAGAACTTTTTTGAAGAAGCAACTGAAGAAAAAGTCCAAAAGGCGTATGAGTATGCTGTTGGTTATATGAAATATATTGACGACTCTAAAACCGAAAGAGAGGCTGTTAAAACTTCTATTGCCTATGCTGAAAGTAAAGGCTTTACCGAGTATAAATTCGGCGATAAAATCTCAGTTGGCGATAAGAAATATTACAATAACAGAGGTAAAAGCCTCGTTTTATTTAAAATCGGTAAAGAGGATATCGGTCAAAACGGTATAAGAATTTTAGCATCCCACGTAGACGCTCCGCGTATTGACGTTAAGCAAAATCCTTTATACGAAGATAGCGGTATGGCGTTTTTAAAGACTCATTACTACGGCGGTATCAAAAAATATCAATGGACGGCAACTCCGCTTGCTCTTCACGGCACGGTAGTTTTAGCAAACGGAAATTGCGTTGACGTTTGCATTGGCGAAGACGATTCCGACCCCGTATTTTACATAAACGACCTTCTTCCGCACCTTGCAAGAGAGCAGGTTACAAAGCCTATGGCTCAAGCAATTGACGGAGAAACGTTAAACGTATTAATAGGCGGTTTCCCCTTTAAAGACGACGACGTAAAGGAGAAGGTAAAACTTTCAGTTCTTTCTAAACTCAATGAAAAATACGGAATGGTTGAAAGCGACTTTTTAAGCGCAGAATTTTCACTCGTTCCATCTTTTAAGGCTCGTGACGTTGGTATCGATAGAGCGCTTATCGGCGCGTACGGACACGACGATAGAGTATGTTCTTATCCTGCGCTTACGGCAATTTGCGAAGATAATAACGATAAACTTACTTCTATGGTTATTCTTGCTGACAAGGAAGAAATTGGTAGCGAGGGTAATACGGGTATGCAATGCGGAATTTACGCTGATTTAATCGACGCTATTGCTTGCGCTTTCGGTAAATCTTCGGCGCTTGTTAGAATGAACAGTAAATGCTTATCGGCAGACGTAACCGCAGCGTACGACCCTAACTTTGCAGGTGTATACGAGAAGAGAAATTCGGGTATGATCTCTTGCGGTACTGCAATTTGCAAATTTACAGGCTCAGGCGGAAAGGGTGGCTCTAACGACGCTAATGCTGAATTCGTTGGCTTTATTAGAAAACTTTTCGACGATAACGGAGTAGTTTGGCAAACGGCTGAACTTGGTAAGGTTGATGCCGGCGGTGGCGGTACGGTTGCTAAATTTATCGCAAAACTCAATATTGACGTAATTGATATCGGTGTACCCGTAATTTCAATGCACGCTCCTTACGAGGTAATTTCAAAGGGCGACCTTTATTCTACCTACGAGGCTTTCGTTGCGTTTATTAAATAATTATGACTGCAAAAGAGAGATTTTTAAAATACGTTACGTTTGATACGACTTCTAACGAGGAAAGTTTAACTTGTCCAAGTACTGAAGGGCAAACCGTTTTACTTAAGCACTTGTATAACGAACTCGTATCTCTCGGAGTAAACGCAAAAATGGACGGTAACGGCTACGTTACGGCGAAAATAGATGCAAATACAAACGCCAAAAACAGCGTGTGTTTTATCGCACACGTTGACACTTCGCCTGCGGTAAGCGGAAAAGACGTAAAACCTATCGAAATTGAATATATAGGCGGAGATATCGTTTTAAACAGCGGTGTGAAAATTACCGAAAACGATACTCCCGACTTAAAAAAATTAGTAGGTCAAAAGTTGATTGTTACCGACGGAAATACACTTTTAGGCGCGGATGATAAAGCAGGCGTTGCCGAAATTATGACTGCGGTTGAAATTCTTATTGAACACCCCGAAATTAAACACGGCGACGTATATATTGCTTTTACCCCCGACGAGGAAATAGGCAGGGGTACTGATAAATTTGACGTCAAAAATTTCGGCGCTGATTTTGGATATACCGTAGACGGTGGAGCAATTGGAGAGATAGAATACGAAAACTTTAACGCCGCATCACTCTCGTTAACTGTAAACGGAGTTAGTATTCATCCGGGCAGTGCAAAAAACATTATGAAAAACGCGGTAGATTTATTCTGCGAGTTTCATTCAATGTTGCCTGAGAGTATGCGCCCGTCGACGACTTGCGGTTACGAAGGTTTTTTTATGGCTGACGACGTTTGCGGTGGAGTTGAAAAATTAACGTGTAAATATATAATACGTGACCACGATAAACAAAAGTTTGAAGAAAAAAAGGCTTTCGTTTGTAAAATCGTTGAGTTTTTAAACGGTAAGCACGGCGAAAACACTTTTATTGCGCAAATAAAGGACAGTTATTTCAATATGGCGGAGATTATAAAAGATAATTTCCATCTTATTGATAACGCTAAAACTGCAATGAAAAACGCAGGTGTTGAACCGATTATTATACCGATAAGAGGCGGAACGGACGGCGCAAGACTTTCGTTTGAAGGTCTTCCTTGTCCAAACCTTTCAACGGGTGGTTATAATTTCCACGGCAAGCGTGAATTTATTCCGTCTTTTGCCTTGGAAAAGATGGTTGAAGTAATTTTAAACTTGATTGATATTTATTCAAAATAATAGGCTATAAGTCGATTATTAACACTTTAAGGGGTAATATGGGCTTACTTGAAAAGGTTAAAACGTCGTCGGACGTTAAAAAACTTAAAATAAGCGAGTTGCCGATTTTAGCGGATGAAATAAGGCAAAGAATAATAAGCGTCGTTGATACTAACGGCGGTCATTTGTCGTCTAATTTAGGCGCGGTTGATTTAATCGTTGCGCTCCATTACGTTTTTGATTTTCCAAACGATAAACTTATCTTTGACGTAGGTCACCAAAGTTACGCTCACAAGATTTTAAGCGGAAGAAACGACCGTTTTGACACTATTAGGCAAAGCGGTGGTCTTTGCGGTTTTCCAAATATATTTGAAAGCGAGTACGACGCGTTTTGCGCCGGTCATGCAGGTAATTCTATTTCGGCAAGTTTAGGCTACTGTACCGCAAGAGATTTAAATAATGAGGATTACTACGTTGTCGACCTCGTTGGCGACGCCTCATTTTTTAACGGAGAAAACCTTGAGGCTCTTATTTCAAGCGATAAAAAACCGCAAAAATTAATTATTATTTTGAACGATAACGGAATGTCGATTTCAAAGAATAATAACGGTCTATATAAGTTTATATCCCTTTGCACGACGAAAAAAACTTACGGAAGAGTAATGCGACTTGCAAGCCGTACCGTCGGTAAAAATTTCATAGGCAGAGGGCTTAAAAGAATTAAGAACTTTATTAAAGTAAGCCTTAATCATACAACTGCAGCCGAAATGCTTGGGTTTAAATACGTAGGCATATTCGACGGTCATAAAATTAAAGAACTCGTAAACATTTTAACTAACCTTAAAAATGCCGATAAAGCCGTTGTTTTACATTTAAAAACTGTAAAAGGCAAGGGTGACGATAACGCTGAGAATAATCCTTCGTATTATCACGGCGTAGGCAGTCATTTAAAGTGCGGTCAAAGTAGTTTTTCATCTTCAGTAAGTAAAATACTTGAAGATATAGCGCAAAAAGACGGCAAAGTAACTGCAATTTGCGCAGGAATGAAAGACGGCACGGGGCTTTCGGGTTTTGCCGACAAATATCCCGAAAGATTTTTTGACGTTGGTATTGCCGAAGAACATGCCGTTACTTACGCTGCAGGGCAGGCAATGGGCGGTTTAAAACCTATCGTTTGCGTGTATTCAACCTTTTTGCAAAGGTCGTACGACCAAATAATGCAAGACGTATGTTTGCAAAATCTCCCCGTAATCTTTATGATAGATAGAGCGGGTGCGGTAGGCGCGGACGGTGCGACTCATCAAGGGCTTTTTGATATTTCCTATTTGAGAACGTTACCCAATATGAGTATTTTTGCGCCAAAGGACTGCGAAGAACTTGAAAATACCGTAAAATACTGTTTAACGCTAAATACTCCTTGCGCTATACGGTATCCAAACGGAAAAAACGAGGAATTTGAAACTCATACGGACGTAGCAACGTCCCCGTGGGAGATTTTCGGTGATGGAGAAAACGTTTTATTAGCAGTTGGTCCAAGGGCTTTAAAACTTGCTTTTGAAGTTAAAAACAATACGGAAAAATCTGTAACGGTAATAAATGCAAGACAAATAAAACCCCTCTATAAGTCGATTATCGACACTTTTGACGGTAAAAACGTCATAACTATAGAGGAAAACGTTATAGCAGGCGGATTTGGTAGTGCGGTAAGTGAATACCTATTACAAAACAAAATTAACGCGAAAATCAGTTACGTTGGTTTTGAAGATGAGTTTGTTCCGCACGCGAGCGTTGACGAACAGTTGACAAAGGCTGGTTTTACTGTTGACGAGATAAAAAGAAAGTTAATTTAATATTGAGTACGGCGAAAACTTGAATTGCAAAAAAAATCAAGAGTTTCGCCGTTTTTTTTACGAATTGTATTGACTTTAAACTTAATATAAGTTAAAATAATATTGTATTATACTAATCTAAGAAGAAATTCTTTTTTAGATTTTACAACAATAATTTTTCGGGAGGTTGCGAATATGAACGCACAATTAAACTCCCTGCTTTTAGCGTCGCAAATAATGGACGTAATAATTCCCGTTGTATGCGCGATCGTTGGTATAGCTGTAGGCATTATAGTTGCTTTAGTCTTTCTTAAAAAGATAAGAGAGGCAAAAGTTGGTTCGGTTGAAAGCATGATAACCAAAATGAAAGAGGATGCTGAACAAGAATGTAAGGCACTCAAAAAGGAAGCCGCGCTTGAGGCTAAAGAGCAGGAAATCAAACTCCGTCACGACTTTGAGAGAGAATCTCGCGAAAAGCGTGCCGAACTCCAAAAAATGGAGCAAAGATTAGACCAAAGAGATGAACTTCTTACCAAAAAGGAAAGTAACAACCTTAAAAAGGCAGAAGAACTCGAACTCCAAAAGAAAGACCTTGATAAAAAGGTTGCAAACCTTGCTTTAAAGCAAGAAAAAATTGATAAAGAATACGAAAGTGTAATTGCTAAACTTGAAGAAATTTCAGGTCTTACAAAAGACGAGGCAAAAAAACAACTTACTGATTCTATTATTGAGGAAACCCGCCACGACGTAGCCGTTCAAGTTAGAAATCTTGAACAAGAGGCTAAAGACGAGGCAAATAAAAGAGCAAAAGACATTATAAGTCTTGCAATTCAAAAATGCTGTACCGACCACGCGTCGGAAATAACCGTATCGGTCGTTCCTCTTCCCAACGACGATATGAAAGCAAGAATTATCGGTAGGGAAGGTAGAAATATAAGAACCCTTGAAAATGCAACGGGTATTGAACTTATTATCGACGATACTCCGGAAGTAGTAATTCTTTCAGGTTTCGACCCAGTAAGACGTGAAGTTGCAAGACTTTCTCTTGAAAAACTTATCGCCGACGGAAGAATTCATCCGGCAAGAATAGAAGAAACGGTTGAAAAAGTTAAGAAAGAACTTGACGTTCAAATCAAAGAGGCTGGTGAGTCAGCAATGTTTGAAGTCGGTCTTTTCGGTATTCATCCTGAACTTATAAAACTTCTTGGTAGACTTAAATTTAGAACGAGTTACGGACAAAACGTATTGCAACACTCTTTAGAGGTTGCTCATCTTGCAGGTCTTATGGCTGCTGAACTCGGCGTTGACGTAAACCTTGCAAAACGTGGCGGTTTACTTCACGACCTTGGTAAAGCCGTAGACTTTGAGGTTGAGGGAACGCACATTCAAATCGGTGTTGACCTCGCTAAAAAGTACAAAGAAAGTAAGAACGTAGTCAACTGTATACAAGCCCACCACGGCGACGTTGAGCCTAAATGTATCGAGGCTGTTCTCGTTCAGGCTGCCGACGCTATTTCGGGCGCAAGACCGGGCGCAAGACGTGAAACCAATACTAACTATATTAAACGTCTTGAACAACTTGAAAATATTTCTTCCGGATTTGCAGGTGTTGAAAAGGCTTATGCAATTCAAGCGGGAAGAGAAGTTCGTGTCGTTGTTAAACCCGAACAAATCGACGACAGTCAAGCATTATTCCTTGCAAAAGATATTGCTAAAAAGATTGAAAGCGAACTTGAATATCCCGGACAAATCAAAGTCAACGTTATTAGAGAATGGCGTTGCGTAGAATACGCTAAGTAATAAAAATTCTGCCGTTGTGTTTTACAACGGCAGTTTTTACATGGTAAATATGGTTATAAAAGAACAGGGTATAGAAATCGAGCTTGTAAGAAAGTCGGTAAAAAATTTAAGTATAAGAATAAGCCGAGAGGGTAAAGTAACGCTAACCGTTCCTAAAAAAATGCCTGAAAATGAGGCACTAAAATTTTTCCGTCAAAAGATAAGTTGGGTAAAATCAAAAATAGATATAGTTAATGAGAGATTAGAGTTTAATTTTAGCGACGGGGAACGTTTCTTTATATTTGGCAAGGAAACTGTTTTTAAAGTAGTCAATTCAAAAGAAAATAAAGTCGTTTTTGATATTGGAAAAGTGACTGTTTTTGCTGAAAATATTCCTGCCGTTATGCGTTTGTTCGAGGGGTTTATAAAACAATTTTTTTACGAGTGTGCTGAGCAGTATTTGAAATATTGGTCAACCGTAACGGGGTTTAAATATACCGATTTTAAAATAAAAAAGACGGTGTCGACTTGGGGTAGTTGTAATACCGCAAAGGGCAATATAAGTCTATCTCTATATCTTGTGTTTTTACCTGTAGAATGTTTAAATTACGTTGCTTTACACGAAATTTGTCATTTGAAATATTCTAATCACGGCGAAGGGTTTAAAAATATGCTTTCGTTTTATATGCCTAAATGGAAATCCGTAAGAAAATATATGAAAGAAAATAGTAGAAAGTTCATTGTTAATATTTAGAATTAAATTAAATATTAAAAGCGCCCCAAAAGTTTTCAAACTTTTGGGGCGCGCTATATATGTCAAAGATTAGTTATTTGCAATTTTTCTTGCAACGAACACACCGCTTGCCGAGGCGTGTGAAAGAGAGTGTGTTATGCCACTTCCGTCACCTATAATATAAAGACCTTTAAGGCAAGACTCTAAATTTTCGTCAACTTCAACTTCCATATTGTAGAACTTAACTTCTACGCCGTAAAGAAGGGTATCGTCGTTAGCCGTGCCGGGCGCTACTTTATCAAGAGCGTAAATCATTTCAATTATACCGTCCAAAATACGCTTAGGAAGAACTAAACTTAAATCTCCGGGCGTTGCTTTTAAAGTCGGAGTGATAAAAGCCTCGTCAATACGGCTTTGCGTAGAACGGCGACCTCTTGTTAAATCGCCAAATCGCTGAACAATAACTCCGCCACCTAACATGTTGCTAAGCCTTGCAATAGATTCGCCGTAACCGTTAGAGTCTTTAAACGGCTCAGAGAAGTGTTTTGCAACGAGTAAAGCAAAGTTGGTATTTTGAGTTTGTTTTTCGGGATCTTCGTAACTGTGACCGTTTACGGTTATAATGCCGTTTGTGTTTTCGTTTACGACTGCGCCTTTAGGATTCATACAGAAAGTACGAACTTTATCTCCGTATTCTTTGGTACGGTATACGATTTTACTCTCGTAAAGTTCGTCGGTAAGGTGAGAGAATACTTCAGCGGGGAGTTCAACTCTTACGCCGATATCTACACGGTTAGATTTAGTTGGAATGTCGAGTTCTTTGCAAATACGTTCCATCCATTTGCTACCGCTTCTTCCTACTGAAATTATACATTTTTCGCAAGTGAAAGTGCCGTTTTTACAATTAATTTCATAACCGCCGTCAATTACCGAAACGGAGTCTACGGGACAGTCGAAGTAAAATTCTACGCGGTCTTTAAGATAGTTGTAAACGTTTTCTAATACGACGTAATTTATATCAGTGCCTAAATGTCTTACGGATGCGTCTAAAAGGTGTAAATCGTGCGTAATACATTCTTTTTTAAGGGCGGTACCGGTGGTAGAGTAGAGTTTTGTTCCCTCTCCGCCGTATTTCATATTAATGTCGTCAACGTAGCGCATTAAGTCTAACGCCTTCTCTTTGCCGATATATTCGTGTAAAGTTCCGCCAAAATCGTTTGTTATGTTGTATTTACCGTCGGAAAAAGCGCCAGCACCGCCAAAACCGCTCATAATTGAGCAACTTGGGCAATTTATACAAGACTTAATTTTATCCCCGTCAATAGGGCAACGGCGTTTATTTAAAGCGCGACCGGTTTCAAATACTGCTATTTTTAAGTTTGGCTTTAATTGTGTTAGTTCGTATGCCGAAAAAATACCGCCGGGACCTGCACCGATAATAATTACATCATAATTCATAGTAAAACCTCCAAGCTCACAATATGAGTTCTTGCTGTTGGTAAATAACGCAACAAATTCCACAGATTATAATAGCAAATTATTAAAATTAAGTCAAGCCGTTTAAAAAACTAAAGATATAATTATTATTTATGTGTTTAGATTAAGACAATCCGTCTGTTTACTGTTTAGCAGAATAAGAAGGATTTAGACGTGTTTTCTGTTACTTTTGTACTGAAAAAAAAGAAAGGATTGAAATATAAATAGGAATATGATATAATACTTGAAAAAGGAGAGTTCTATGAAAATAGTAATCGTAGGCGGAGTTGCAGGCGGCGCAACTGCTGCGGCAAGAATAAGAAGATTAGACGAACGTGCGGAAATTATCATTTTTGAACGTTCGGGCTTTATTTCGTACGCAAACTGCGGTTTGCCCTATTATATCGGCGGTGTTATCGCGGACAAGGAAGATTTGACCTTGCAAACGCCCGAAAGTTTTTACCGCCGTTTCAAAATCACAGCGAAAGTCAATCACGAAGTTACCGATATCGATACGCAAAACAAAACCGTTTCCGTAACCGATTTGAGAACAGGAACGAGCTTTACGGAAACCTATGATAAACTCATTTTATCGCCCGGAGCAAAGACGATTTTGCCTGATTTTTATGTCGAAAATAAAAGAGTATTTACTCTCCGCACCGTAGAAGATGCGCTCAAAATTCGCGCGTTTATAGAGCAAAAAAGGCCGAAAACCGCAGTTATTATCGGTGGTGGGTTTATCGGTTTGGAAACTGCGGAAAACCTCGTCGAATTTGGGATCCAAACGACGGTTATTCAGCGCGGTAATCATCTTTTGCCGACGGTTGACTGCGATATGGCGTCCTTTATTCACGCTAATTTTCGCTATCACGGCGTACAAATATTGCTCAACGCCAACACGGAAAAATTGTCGGCAAACGGCGAGCAAATATCGCTGGAATTTGCTGGCGGAAGTAAACTCAATGCGGACATGGTAGTGGTTTCCGTCGGCGTTACGCCCGAAAACACCCTTGCAAAAAAAGCAGGGATAGAACTTGGTATGAAAGGCGCAATCAAGGTCAATGCGAAAATGCAAACTTCGCTACCCGATATCTATGCGGTTGGGGATGCGGTGCAGGTAAAACACTTTATTACCGAGCAAGATGCGGTTATTTCCTTGGCAGGACCTGCCAACAAGCAGGGGCGTATAGTTGCCGATAATATTTGCGGATTGAACAGCGAATATCAAGGCTCGCAAGGCTCGTCCGTGCTAAAACTTTTCGATATGACGGTGGCGACGACGGGCATTAACGAACAGCAAGCCAAAGCAATCGGTATCGAATACGAAAAGGTGATTTTAACGCAAAATTCGCACGCTGGATATTATCCGAACGCAACGGCAATGACCTTGAAACTCCTTTTTGAAAAGGGAACTTATAAGATTTTGGGCGCGCAAATCGTCGGTTACGACGGCGTAGATAAACGCATTGACGTGATCGCAACCGCCATTCGTGCAGGTATGAAAGCGGACGAATTAAAGGATTTAGATCTTGCCTACGCTCCGCCGTATTCGTCGGCGAAAGACCCCGTCAATATGGCTGGTTTCGTTGCGGACAATATCAAAAACGGTGTCGTAAAGCAGTTTTATTATGAGGAAATCCCTGCGTTAAGAGAAAGAAAGGACGTAATTTTACTTGATACGCGCACGCCGTTTGAATATATGCGCGGTCGCGCGGACGGATTTATCAATATTCCGTTGGACGATTTAAGAGAGCGTTTGGGCGAGCTGGATAGAACTAAGAAAATCTACGTAATGTGCCAAAGCGGACTTCGCAGTTATTTAGCAACCCGAATTTTAACCCAAAACGGCTTTGACGCGTACAACTTTACAGGCGGATTTAGATTGTACGGCAGTATCAAAAACGAAGAAATGTTATCCAAGCAATGCTATTCGTGCGGTATGGAAAAGTAAATATGGAAAAAGATTTGGCAAAATTAAGATTTGTAGGCACAAGTAAAGGTACTGCTTGTGTTGGGCATATATGCGACGAATGTATTTTTAATGGCGGTAGATATTCTTTGTTCGGTAAAAATCCTGAATGCTGTTGCTTTGATGAAACGGAAAAATGCTTAGGGCATATGCCAAATTATTTTTTTCTTAAAAAAGATGAAAGCAACGTGGTTTTGTTTTCAAAGTTTCGTGTTCCGTTTGATATTCCTAAAAGTAAAAAAGAGCTTTTTAACGGTTTGAAAACGGCGATAATAAATGGCATAAAAGATATGCAACCAAAACAAGATTGTTTATTGCAGGCAAGATATGGTTCAACCGAGAAGAACTCTTATTATGACATAGAAAACATCTTGTTTTATAATATTGGTACGGCTCATTTTAATGGGTTGGCAAGTCGTGACGTTGTGTTTACTGCCGTTAATAGAAACGAGATTGTCGATTTGCGTAAAAAGTTCAATATACCAGACGAATATGCGCATTATTACGAATATAAATTAGTTTCAAGCGGTGCGGATAAAAAAATCGGTGGGTTGCTTGCGGATATAAACAGCGTATCAATAAAATGTATTGGCGTGAAACCTGCAACGGTTTGGAAAGCTTTACGCGAACAGAAAGAGAAAATCGGTGTTTTTGATAGGATTGAAACGGATAAAAGCGATACTTTTGCGATTGTATTAAATATAGAAAAACCAAAAGGCGTGCGCTTTAATATAATGACAGCTATGAAACCGCTTTTAGACGGTTTAATTTGCGCTTTACATAGTAGCGAATTTAATGAGGAAGAATTAGCCTATTTTTCTCAAACGTTAGGGTGCGAAGAAGAGTTGTTTATAGATAATGCTATCAGCGTTTTGGGATACAGAAAAAACAAGTTTTTACAAGAATATCGTGGCAACGTAAAATGGAATCCTGCCGATGATTTATGTGATTACGTTGCGATAAATGTGCAAGACGGCTTGACTTGGAATGTAAGAGCTAAAGTATATTCTACATTGAAGTGTCCTTATTGTGGTAAAAGTAAACTATCAAAATTGCTTTTTGGAATGCCGATAATGTCCGACGAACTACAAAAAGATATAGAGGAAGGTAAAGTTAAACTCGCAGGCTGTATAGTAGGGGAAGATAATCCACGCTATTATTGTCGTTGGTGTAAAAAAGAATTTTAATTATATTTTAAGGCGTTGAAAATGGCAAGTACGAAAGAATATTTAGACTTTGTTTTAGCTCAAATAAAGGATAGAGATATTACCTATAAAAAGATGATGGGCGAATACCTGCTATATGCAAACGGTGCTTTGTTCGGTGGAATTTATGACGATAGATTGCTTATAAAGCCTACCCAAAAAGAACGAGAATTGTTGCCGAATGCGGAATACGCTATTCCATACGACGGCGCAAGGCCTATGCTTTTTTGCGACTTTGTGGACGATAGCGCACAATTAACCGAAGTTATAAAGAAATTAGCGGACAAATAAGAATTTGTAGGAGTAATTTGATATGAGTAAAGCATACGAATTTTTGAAAGAATGTGGCTCTTTCTTCGTGTTATCTATCAATGGTGAGTATCCCGCAGGCAGACCTTTTGGTGCTGTAATGGAAGTGGGAGAAGATTTA
>SVIB01000015.1 GCA_015055505.1 Clostridiales bacterium | reverse complement strand
GCGGAAAACCGCTTAACGTAGAAAAGAAGAAACTTGAAGACGTATTAAATAACGACGAATTCCGTATGATAATAACTGCAATCGGTACGGGAATCGGCAATGATTTTAATATCAACAACTTAAACTACCACAAGGTTATTATACTTTCAGACGCCGACCAAGACGGCGCGCATATTAGGGCAATTTTATTGACTTTCTTCTTCCGTTATATGAAACAACTCGTTCAAGAAGGTCACGTTTATATCGGTATGCCACCTCTTTACAAGGTTTACAAAAAGGACGTTATCGAATACGCATACGACGACAGTCAACTTCAAAAGGCAATAAACAAAGTCGGCAGAGGATATCAACTTCAAAGATATAAAGGTCTTGGAGAGATGAATCCCGAACAACTTTGGGATACTACTATGGACCCAAAGAAGAGAGTTTTAATGCAAGTTACGATAGAAGACGCCGCCGAGGCGGACAAACTTATTACGACTCTTATGGGCGACGACTTAGAGGGTAGAAAAGTGTATATTGCCGAGCATGCTGACTTTAACAAAGAAGACACCTTTATGGAAAAGGTAAACGTTTAATTAAGGAGGACTGAAAAATGGACGAAATAAAAGATTCTATAATAACAAGCCCTATTGAGGACGTTCTCCATAATTCTATGATTCCGTACGCAGAGTACGTAATTTTAGACAGAGCGTTGCCGAGAGTAGAGGACGGTTTAAAACCCGTACAGAGAAGAATTCTCTATTCAATGTACGATTTAGGTATAACTCCCGATAAGGGCTATAAAAAGAGCGCGAGAGTAGTCGGTGACTGTCTTGCAAAATACCACCCCCACGGCGATACGTCCGTTTACGACGCAATGGTACGTCTTGCTCAGCCGTACAATATGAGAAATACTCTCGTAGACGGACACGGAAACTTCGGTTCAATAGACGGTGACAGCGCGGCTGCAATGAGATATACCGAAGTTAAGTTACAACCGTTAGCGCTTGAACTCGTTACCGACCTTGATAAAGATACGGTTGATTGGCAACTTAACTTTGACGACTCTACGAAAGAGCCTGAAACCCTTCCCGGAAGATTTCCCAACCTTTTAGTAAACGGGGCAACGGGTATAGCGGTAGGTCTTGCGACTAACATACCTACCCATAATTTAGCCGAAGTTATAGACGGCGCGGTTGCATATCTTGATAACCCGAAAATTACCCTTGACGAGATGATGAAAATTGTCAAAGGTCCTGATTTCCCGACGGGCGGATACATAATTGCAGGACAAGAACTTAAAAATGCATACGAAACGGGTAAGGGAAAAATTCAAATTAGGGCGAAAATCAATATAGAAAACGCCGAAAACGGAAAGAAAAATATAGTTATAAGCGAAATTCCTTTCCAAGTAAATAAAGCGCAACTTCTTTCAAAAATTGCAAGTTTACAAGAGGCAAACAAGGAAGTTTTAGGCGGAATTTCCGATATAGCCGACGAATCGGACAGATTCGGTATGAGAGCGGTTATTAAACTTAAAAGGGACGTTAATCCTAAGCCCATACTTGATTTCTTGTTTAAAAACACCCAACTTCAAACTTCATACGGCATAAATATGGTTGCAATCGCCGACGGTAAGCCTAAACTTATGGGACTTATCGAGATTTTGAAATATTACGTAGATTATCAAATAAGCGTAATACTTAGAAGAACCAAATACGATTTAACGAAGTGCCGTGACAGAGCGCACATATTAGAAGGTCTTATAATAGCCGTAACGGATATCGACGCAGTTATTAAAATTATTAAAACTTCACCCGATACTCCTACCGCTAAGCAAAATTTAAGAAAGAAATTCGACCTTTCCGAAAAACAAGCGCAGGCAATACTCGATTTAAGACTTGCAAGAATTACTAAACTTGAAGTTGACAATCTTAAAAACGAACTTGCAGACCTTAAAAAGCAAATAGAGGAATTACAGTCTATCGTTGACAGTAAGAAAAAGCAAAAAGACGTAGTTAAAAAAGAAATTCTCGTCATAAAGAAAAAATATAAAGACGACAGACGTTCTCAAATCGTTTCTTCGGCGGACGATATTTCGGTCGGCGCAATGAAACAGGAAAAGTACGTTGAAAACTACGTTTTAGGTGTAAACGGAAACGACCTCATTAGAAAAGTTAAGGTAATAACTTATAAAAAATACGCAAACAACGCAACTCCAGCAAAGGGAGAAGTGTTCAAATTCAAGGTTGACATTACCTCGGAGCAAACTCTTTTTGCATTTACAAATAAAGGAAACTGCCATAAAATCGACCTCGAATTTATACCCGAGGCAAGCGGTGGTCAAAGTGGCGGAGTTAAATTTGCTCAAGTCGTTAAGACGGCGGAAAACGGCGAAAAACCGATTGCTTTCTTTGCTGTAAAAGACGACGAAGTACCTGAGTGTAAACTTATGTTCTTTACGGCTCAAGGTATGGTAAAAGTTTCGCCTTGGAGCGAATATAAAGTTTCAAAGAATTCATTCCAAGCAATAAAACTCAAAGATAAAGACGAAGTCGTAAGCGTTCAAGAAGAGATAAAGGGCAGTGAACTCGTATTTATGACTGCTCAAGGTATGTGTTTACATTGTCACGACGAATTCCCCGAGTACGGAAGAGTGTCGGGCGGAGTTAAAGGTATGGACGTTGCCGACGGCGATAAGGTAATAAGCGTAACTCAAGTAGAAGAGTTTAAAGAGTACGACGTAGTTATAGCAACTTCGTTCGGTACGTTTAAAAAGGTGCTTTTAGGCACGATAGGAAAATTCCCGAGAGCGAGAAAGGGAAATAAAGCCGTAGATCTTGGTAGGGACGGAAAAGAAAAAGTTCTTCTTGCCATGCCTGTTGAAGACGGTGACGAGGTTCTCCTTGCAATAGAGGACGAAAACGGAAATATGTATCACACCACAAGCGGAGAAGTTCCACCTGAAAGCCGTACGGGAAAGGGTAAGGTTCTTCCAAGCACGGGTATTATCCGCAGTAATTGGGTGTATTCCTTTCGCCTCAAAGGACGTAAGTAATCTAAAATTTAAAGATAAAAACGTAATTGTCGGCTCACCCCTCGAAGAAAGTTTTGACGAGGGGGAAGAGCTATATATACCTAAAGGAAAAAGCAGAAATCAAAAAACACCGCAAGAAGACCTTATAGGTGAAAAAGAAGATAAAATAGAGAGTGAGGAAGAAATGGAAAAGACTAGAACTGATATACTTATAGAAAAATCCAAAATTAATTATAATACGGCAATAAAAATTATAGGCGATATGTATGACGGAATTTTCTCAAAAGATTCGTCGTTTAACTATACGCGCAAAGAACTTTTTGCCGATTACGACTCCTATCTTCAAGCAATACTCGTTAAACTTTGCTCTATAAAAGGTGAGTTTTCAAAGGACGCAATGAGATTTGTTGAAAATATTGCCGATTACGGTAAACTTATCGAGGGAACGGACTTTAACCTCTTTGCCGATTGCGCAAAAGAGATGAGAGAAGTCGTTTTAGAACGGGCGGAAGAGAGATTGAAAGAAGTTCCCACTTGTTTTAAACTTGCAGGGGCAGTAGATAGCGGTAGAAAACTCGGCGTAACGAAAACTATGCTTGACTGTACCGTTAAAATTGCGTTTAATCTTAAATTTGTAGACGCTAATGCAGACGTAAAAAATAACGACGACGTAATAAGCGCGCTTAAAGCCATTTATATTTTTACAACGGCAAACGGAATAAACATAAAATAGAGGTAATTATGAAAGTTGTAGTAGTAGGCGGCGGAAAAATAGGCGCAACTATAATTGAAAGTTTAGCAAAAGAAAGCCACGACGTGCTTTGCATAGACAGTAATCCCGAAGTAGTAGCGGAAATAGGTAATATCTACGACGTTATGACTATTTGCGGAAACGGTAGCGCATACGATATTTTAAAAGAGGCAGGAGTCGAAAACGCCGAACTGTTTATAGCCGTTACGGGCTCGGACGAGTTAAATATGCTCAGTTGTTTTGCCGCAAGGAAAATGGGAGCAAAACAAACGGTTGCAAGAATAAGAGATTTAGAATACAATACCGAAAGTTTAGGATTTTTAAAGAGCAGTTTACAACTGTCTATGGCAATAAATCCCGAAAAACTTACGGCAGAGGCTTTATTTAATCTTTTAAAACTTCCGTCGGCATTAAAGGTGGAAACTTTTACGAGCAGAAAGTTTCAAATGGTTGAACTTATCGTAAAAGCAAATTCTCCTTTAGACGGTATTTCGCTTATTGACCTTCGTAAAAAGTATAATGAGAAATTTCTCGTTTGCGTACTTTCAAGAGGTAACGAGGTTTATATTCCGAGCGGAAATACAAAACTTTTAGAGGGTGATAAAATATGCGTTATCGCCGCAAGCGAAGATACCCATAAACTTTTAAAGTCGTTAGGATATTTACAAAAAGAGGCAAAGGAAACGATAATATTAGGCGGAAGTAAGACTGCTCACTATTTGACTGAAATGCTTTTAAAAGACAGAAGTTCGGTTAAAATTATAGAAAAAGACAAACAAAGATGCGAAGACCTTTGCGAGCATTTGCCGAGCGGTGTTGACGTAATTTGCGGAAACGGTATGTCGCAAGACGTTTTGATGGAAGAGGGTATTGAAACTACCGACGCTTTAGTTGCGCTTACCGGAAGCGACGAAGAAAATATTTTAATTTCTTTTTATGCAATGAGTAAAAACGTATCTAAAGTTATTTCCAAAGTAAATAGGAACGAATTATCCGGATTAGCCGAAAAACTTGGGCTTGACTGTATAGTGTCGCCTAAGCATATAATTGCGGATATTCTCGTAAGATACGCAAGGGCTCTTCACGAAACGATAGGCAGTAAGGTTGAGTCGCTATACAGCCTTATGGGCGGAAACGCCGAGGCTCTTGAATTTACGGTAACTCAAGATTTTGAATTTTCAGGCGTTGCTCTTAAAAATTTACAGTTAAAACCCGATATTCTTATTGCAGGTATAATAAGAGGTCTTAACTCGTTCATTCCCGGTGGTGACGATTATATAACTTCGGGAGATAAAGTAATAGTTATTGCAAAGGGAAAATCTCTTTGCAGTCTTGCGGAAATTGCAGAGGGAAGATAACGGCGTATGAATTATAGAATGATATTTTCAACCGTCGGTAAAGTTGCGCTTATAGAGGCAGGACTTTTACTTCTTCCTCTTTTAACGGCGGTTATATACGGTGAATGGTGGGTAGTTGCAAGTTTTGGCATAACTATTGCCGTTGCTCTTGCAATATACCTTGTTTGCAAAGTTTTATTTAAACCCAAAAGCGGAATAATTTTCTCAAAAGAAGGACTCGTAACGGTTTCTTTAGCGTGGATAATAATGTCGCTTATAGGATGTTTACCGTTTATAATAAGCGGAGAGATACCCGATTTTGCCGACGCTTTGTTTGAAACGGTAAGCGGTTTTACGACGACGGGCGCATCAGTACTTACCGACGTTGAAAAATTGAGCCACGGCAGTTTGTTTTGGCGAAGTTTCACGCATTGGATAGGCGGTATGGGTGTTCTCGTGTTCGTAATGGCGGTAACGAAAAAAGATACCGACCGTTCAATTCATATTTTAAGGGCGGAAATGCCGGGGCCTACGGTAGATAAACTCGTACCGAGGGCAAAGGATACGGCAAAAATTTTATATTTAATTTACGTCGTTTTAACTGCGGTTTTGATAATTTTGCTTATATGCGGTAAAATGCCTGTTTTCGACAGTATTGTGCATGCGTTCGGTACGGCAGGAACGGGCGGTTTCGGTATAAAAAATTCAAGCATAGCAGGGTATAATAATTATTGCCAATGGGTAATTGCTATCTTTATGTTTATCTTCGGTATAAACTTTAACCTTTATTACCTTATTCTTTTAGGTAAGTTTAAAGACGTTTTAAAAAGCGGAGAACTGTGGGCTTATTTTGCTATCGTAGGCGTTTCGGTTGTTGTGGTTACCTTAAATATACTTTCTATGTGCAACGGATTTGGCGAGGCGTTAAGACTGTCCGCTTTCCAAGTTACGTCGATTATATCCACTTCGGGATTTTCAACGGCAAACTTCGATTTGTGGCCGTCGCTTTCAAAAGGCATACTGTTTACGCTTATGTTCATTGGCGGTTGCGCAGGCTCGACAGCCGGCGGATTTAAGGTTTCAAGAATCGTCTTAGTGGGTAAAAATATAAGAAGAGAACTTAGAAGATCTCTTCATCCAAGAAATACGAGCGTTATAAAGTTTAACGGAAAGAGAGTAGACGAAAGCACGATTAACGGAGTAAACGGATATCTTGCGATATACGTAGTGTGTATTGCCGTTATAACGCTGTTGCTTTCGATTGAGCCTTTTAATTTAGAAACCAATTTTAGCGCTACAGTTGCGTGTTTTAATAACGTTGGACCGGGATTTTCTTTGGTTGGACCTTCGGCAAATTATTCAATATATTCGCCGTTTTCAAAGATTTTATTATCGTTAGCAATGCTTCTTGGTAGACTTGAAATATATCCAATTCTACTTACTCTATTACCTAAAACGTGGATAAAAAAATAATATGAAAAATTTTGACGTAAAAACAAAAATTTATTTTGGAGAAAACTCATTATCAAGGCTGAAAGAACTTAACGCCGATAAAGTTTTTATAGTTACCGACCCTTTCGTCGTTTCAGGCGGACTTTTTCAGTATATTGAATCTCCTTTACTCGACGCAGGCATAAAATATACTCTTTTTTGCGATATAGTGCCCGATCCCCCTATTGAAAAAGTAATTAAAGGTGTTTCGGCGGTTTTAGAAGAGAAAGCCGAGTATATAATAGCGATAGGCGGTGGCTCTGCAATGGATACCGCAAAAGCAGTAAGAAAATTTGCAGGTCAAATTGATAAGAATTATCACCCAAAACTGATATGTATACCGACGACGAGCGGAACGGGTAGCGAGGTTACCTCTTTTGCCGTTATATCGGACGAAAAGAATAATACGAAAATTCCTCTTTCTTCACCCGATATGTTGCCTGAAGAGGCAATTTTAGACGAAGTGCTTGTTAAAAGCGTTCCTAAAAGCATTACTGCCGATACGGGAATGGACGTTTTAACCCATGCGATAGAGGCTTACGTAAGTATTAATAATAACGAGTTTTCGGGCGCGCTTGCTGAAAAGGCAGTTGAAATTTGCGGACAGTTTTTACTCCGTTCATACGCGGATAATAACGATACGCACGCAAGAAGAAAAGTACATATTGCCTCTTGCTTAGCAGGGCTTGCTTTTAATTCGGCGTCACTTGGCTTAAACCACGGTATGGCGCACCAGTTAGGGGCGAAGTTTCATATTCCGCACGGTAGGGCGAACGCCATTTTGTTACCGTATATTATAGAATATAACAGTGATATACGCTCTTCAACGAAAAGTCAAAAAGAATATCGTTCGTGTGTGAGAAAATACTGTAATATTGCAAGAATTTTAGGTGTTAGCAACTTAAACGAGGTTACGACTGTTAGAGCAATCGTAAGTTATATTCAGTTTATGATGCAAGAGATGAATATGCCTTTAAAAGTTTCACAAGTTATAGGTATTGACGAAAAGGAGTATTTTGCAAGTATCGACCAAATGGCGGAAGACGCGCTAAAAGATACCTGTACTTTGACAAACCCAAGAGTTCCTACGAAAGAAGAGATTGTAGAATTGTATAAAAAGATATGGTAAATGAAGAACTTTTAAAAGCCGTAAAGAAAGCAAAATGTTTTTTGCTTGATATGGACGGCACTATCTATGTTGGAGATAAACTTATAGGCGAGATGGATAAAACCCTTTCGCTCCTTAGAGAAAATGGAAAGAAAATAATTTTCCTTACCAACAATTCTTCAAAAAGCAAAGTAAAATACGAAGAAAAATTAAGGGCTATCGGTTTATTTTCCAATAAAGACTCAGTGTACACTTCGGGAATTGCAACTGCCGAATATCTAAACTTGCATTATAAGGGCAAGAGCGTTTATCTTTTAGGTACGGACGCGTTAAAGCAAGAATTTAAAAGTATGGGGGTAAATCTCGTGGAAGATAAAACTCCCGACGTATGCGTCTTAGCGTACGATACCGAACTTACTTACGAAAAACTTTGTAAATTCGTTACTTATTTAAAAAGAGGGGCTTATTATATAGCAACTCATCCCGACGTAAACTGTCCTCATCCCGAGGTTTTCGTGCCTGACGTAGGCGCTTTTATGAAACTTATCGAGGAGTCAACGGGGCTAACCCCAAGCGTAATTATCGGTAAACCCTATTCTGGTATGGGAGATAATTTAATGCAAACTATGAATTTGTCAAGCGATAAGTTTATTATGGTTGGCGATAGACTTCATACTGATATTGCTTTTGGCAACGCTTGTGGATTTACGGCGATTTTGGTTTTAAGCGGAGAGGCTAAAACTACCGATATTGGAAAATTAAGCGGTAAACCCGATTTTGTGTTAGACAGTCTAAACGATATAGTTGAATATTTAAAGGAGTAATTATGTTTGACGTAGCAGTTATCGGCGGAGGTGTTATCGGCGGTCTTATTTTAAGACGGCTGTCCTCTTATAATCTCAACGTTTGTCTTTTAGAAAAGGCTAACGATATTTGCATGGGGCAAAGTAAAGCGAATAGCGGAATAGTCCATGCGGGTTTTGATGCTAAAGAGGGAACTTTAAAGGCAAAATTCAATCTACTCGGTAACGAAATGATGGAACAAACTTGCCGAGAGTTGGGTGTAAAATACGTAAATAACGGCTCTTTAGTCGTCGCTTTTTCAACCGAGGACTGCAATACTTTATACGACCTTAAAAAAAGAGGGGAGTTAAACGGCGTAAAAGGGCTTGAAATTATCGGTAAAGAGAAGTTGCAAACCCTTGAGCCAAATATATCAAACGAGGCGGTAGGCGCGCTATACGCCCCAACGGGGGGAATAGTGTGTCCTTACGAATTAACTGTTTCCGCAATTGGAAACGCAATGGATAACGGAGCAAGTTTATATACGAACTTTGAAGTGTCCAAGATAGATAAGGAAGAAATTTTTACTATATATTCTGCTAACTGTCAAAGCGTACGGACAAAGGCTATAATAAATTGCGCAGGCTACGGCAGTCAAAAGGTTGCAAACTTAGTAGGCGATTATTCTTTTAAAATAGGCGCAAGACGGGGAGAATATATATTATTAGATAGAGAGAGCGGAGATTTCGTTCGCCATACACTTTTCTTTACTCCAACAAAAAAGGGAAAAGGAATACTCGTATCTCCAACGGTTGACGGCAATATTATTTTAGGACCGACAGCCGAAGAAATAGACGGCAACCGTACGGAAACTACGGCTGACGGTTTGCAGTCGGTCGTTGAAAAGGCAAACGAGATGTGCAAAAACGTTCCAGTTTATAATTCAATCACTTCGTTTTCGGGCGTTAGGGCGTATTGTGATAAGCACGACTTTATTATTGAAGAAAGTAGTGTTTGCAAGGGCTTTTTCAACTGTGCGGGCATTGAATCGCCGGGGCTTACTTCCGCGCCGGCAATAGCCGAATACGTAGTAGACGAACTAATCGGCTCGTTTATGCTAATCGTTAAAAAACAAAATTTTAATCCAATAAGAAAACCCGATTATTTCTTTTCAAGGCTTTCAATTGAGGAGAAAAACGAGATTATAAGACAAAATCCCTCGTACGGAAGAATAGTGTGCAGGTGCGAACAAATTACCGAAGGGGAGATAATCCGCGCTTTGACTGAAAATCCTAAAGCCGAAGATATTGACGGAGTTAAGAGAAGAACGAGAGCGGGTATGGGAAGATGTCAAGGCGGTTTTTGTCAACCTTTCGTTGCCGAACTTATTTCTAAAGTGAGAGGAATTCCGCTTGAAAAAGTTACTAAAAAAGGCGAAGGTTCTGAACTTTTAGTGGGGAAAACGAAATGATAAAGTGCGATATAGTTGTAATAGGCGGAGGCCCTGCAGGGCTTTCTGCCGCCGTTTCTGCATACGATAACGGAGTCAAAGACGTAATTATCCTTGAAAGAGAGGAAAGTCTTGGCGGAATTTTAAACCAATGTATCCACAACGGTTTCGGTCTTACACGATTTAAAGAAAGTATGACCGGACCGGAATACGCCTCAAGGTTTATTGACGAAGTTGAAAAAAGAGATATTAAAGTGAAACTAAAAACAACCGTTTTATCCTTAGACGGAAAGGTTGTAACTGCAATAAACGATACGGACGGAGTGTTTACCGTCGAGGCAAAAGCCGTAATTTTAGCAATGGGTTGTCGAGAAAGAAGTAAGGGCGCGCTCAATATTGCAGGAAGTAGGCCGTCGGGAATATATTCGGCGGGTACGGCTCAAAAATATTTAAACGTAAAAGGTTATCTCGTAGGCAAAGAGGTTGTTATATTAGGCTCTGGCGATATTGGGCTTATTATGGCAAGAAGAATGACTTTGGAGGGAGCCAAAGTTCACGCAGTATGTGAAATTATGCCTCATTCAAGTGGACTTAAAAGGAATATAGTACAATGCCTTGACGATTTCGGTATACCTCTTTATTTAAACCACACCGTTACGAGAATTGACGGCGAAAAAAGAGTTGAGGGTGTTGAAATATCTCAGGTAGACCAAAATAAAAAGCCGATAAAGGGAACTGAAAAGTATTTTAAATGCGATACAGTTTTATTTTCGGTAGGGCTTATTCCCGAAAACGAACTTTCAAAAAGGGCAGGTGTAAAACTGTCGCCTCAAACTAAAGGCGCGATAGTTTACCAAAACCGAGAAACCTCAAACGAGGGGGTTTTTGCTTGCGGAAACGTATTGCAAGTTCACGATTTAGTAGATTTCGTTTCCGAAGAGGCTGAACTTGCTGGGAAAAGCGCCTCACTGTACATTTTAAACGGCAAAACCGAAAAAGATTGCATAAACTGTAATGCAGGGGATAAAGTTTCTTATACTTTACCGCAAATAATCGATAAAAACGCAAGCGGAAACGTAACCGTTTATTATAGAGTAAAAGGCGTTTACAAAAACGTTACCGTTACTGTAAAAGAAGGGGATAATTTAATTCTTGCAGTAAAGAAAAGAGTAGTCGTTCCGGGTGAGATGGAAAGAATAGTTTTAACCGAACAAAAAATAAAAAGCCTTAACGGTGACGTAACGGTGTCAGTTGAGGAGGGCGTATGAAAGAAGTAAATTTAACTTGTATAGAATGTCCCTTAGGTTGTGATATAACGGCAAAACTTGACGGAGAAAAGGTAGTGCGAATCGACGGCAATTCTTGTCCAAGAGGAAAGATTTACGCCGAGGCGGAAGTAATTTGTCCTAAAAGAGTAATTACGACCACCGTAAAGACTCAAGACGGACGTATGTTACCCGTCAAAAGCGATAAGCCTATTGAAAAAAGTAAGACTTTCGAGGCTATGAAAATTATTAACGGCGTAACTGTCAAAACTCCTATTAAGATAGGCGAAACGGTAATCGAAAATATCTACGAGGGAGTAAACGTAGTTGCGTGCGCAAATTTAAAATAGAGGTAGAATATGAAAATTCTTGGAGTAAACGATATTTATAACAAATATACTTCAATAGATGATTTTGAACTCGAGGACGAAAGGTATTGGGGGCAAATAAGAAAAATTGCCGATAATATAGTCGAAGAAAAAGACGAAAAGCCAATACTTCTTTTATCGGGGCCGTCGGGTTCGGGAAAGACGACGACGGCAAAAAGAATAGAGAGGTTTTTAGATGAAAAGGGAATTGAAACTCACACGATATCGCTTGACTGTTATTTTTCAAGCCTTACTCCCGAACTTGTAAAAACCGTGGATTTAGAGTCTCCCGAAAGGCTTGATAAAGACCTTTTGGCAGAGCATATATACAAACTTTTAAACTGTGAAGAAATTGAACTTCCGGAGTTCGATTTCTTAACTACGACGCAAATTAAATCAGGCGTAAAACTTTCAAGAAAGCCAAATGAAATCATTATTTTTGAAGGAATTCACGCTTTGAATCCAAGCGCTGTTAATGTCGATCACGGAACGGCAAAAATGTATATAAGCGTAAGAAGTAGGCTGTCTTACGGAGAGGGAAAAATTCTTCACCCAAGGTTTATAAGACTGCTTCGCAGAATGAGTAGGGATATGCGTTACCGTGGGAGAACACCCGTTCAAACGCTGTCGTTTTTTAAAGACGTTGAAAAGGGTGTAGACAATTTCGTAAGCCCTTATAAAATTTACGCCGACTATTCAATAGATACTTTTATCGGTTACGAGCCACTTATCTATAGAGATGAAATGCTTTTGAAACTGACGGAAGAAAGAGATTTAACGGGCGGTTACGAAAGAGAAGTAGTCGATATGCTTATCGAGTTTTTAAATTCGTTTGAAGGGCGAAATCCTAATCTCGTTTCAAAAGATTCGCTGATAAGGGAATTTATAGGGGAAAAGATATAAAGAAAACGCTTATGCTATGCGCATAAGCGTTTTACTTTGTTAGTCGTCTAAATCTTCATAATCGTTAGACTGCTGTTTCTTTTTGGTCATATCGCAAACTTTATTTTTAATTTGCTCTTGACCGTCTTTTACCATTTTTCTCGCTTGGTAAGAGTTGGCTACTATCAAAGCACCGCCAATCATACCGAGAATAAGACCTATTGCAAAATCTTTTTCCATAATACCTCCTTTGTTTAATCCTCGTAATATAGTTTAAGCATTCTATAACGTTTTATACGGGGCAAGTAAAATGACAATCTTTAAAAAAATACTTGTAAATAAAAACAAAAAATGATATACTTTTTATATATAATGAATATAAGGAGAGAAACGTGGGAAGAATAAT
Source organism: Clostridiales bacterium (assembly GCA_015055505.1). Taxonomy (GTDB): domain Bacteria; phylum Bacillota; class Clostridia; order Christensenellales; family Borkfalkiaceae; genus UBA10281. Next base: position 28,054 of record SVIB01000015.1, on the reverse strand, counting down.
AGCGTTTGATATCGGCGATAAAAGGGTAGGAGTTGCAATAAGTGACCCTTTTAACGAGATGGCTTTGCCTTTGGAAACCTATTGGAGAAAGGGCTTTGAAAGGGATATAGATTATTTAATACATCTTGCAAAAGACAAATATGCGGAAACTATCGTTTGCGGACTGCCTGTAAATTTTGACGGCACGGAGAGTGAACAAACTCAAAAAACGCGAGAATTTATTGCGCGCCTTAGCGAAAAAACTGATATAAAAGTAGTATCGGCGGACGAGCGGTTTACGACCATGCAAGCAAGGAGAGTTCTTTTAGAGGCTGATATGCGAAGAGAAAAACGAAAAGACGTTATAGATAAAATAGCAGCCTCTTATATATTGGAAGATTACTTAAGAAAAATTAAACTTCAAGGAGAAAATAAATGAGCGATAAATTTCAAGAGAAAGTAAATGAAAATGAACTTACCGACGTAGTTGAACTCGTTGGCGAGAGCGGAGACGTGTTCAAATTCTATCATATAGGAACGATTGAGTATAAGGGTGATTGGTTTGCATTTTTTCAGCCTTCTGAGCCTATGGACGGGATTGACCCCGCGTCAATAGTAATATTCCAAATCACCGACGAAAACGGTAAGGAAGTATTGCTCCCAATAAAAGACGAAAAACTTTTAGACGAAGTTTACGACGAGTATATGAAAGAACTTGAAGACGAAGACGACGGTTGTACGGGTAACTGTGAGGGTTGTCACGGCTGTGACGGAAAGGACTAATACGACAATCGTAAAACCTTTCAAAATTTAAGATAAAATAAGGAAAAATCCACTCTTTTATGAAGAGTGGATTTTTTTAGGCTGTCTTATAAATCGTCTGCGTCCTGTACGGGTTCTTCGTATTCGCCGACTAAATAACTGCCGGTGTAACTGCCCAACGGGTCGAAAGGCGAAATAATTTTTTCAGTTAAAATTTTTTTGTTTTTCTTTTTTTTCATTTAGCCCTCCTTCTTGCTTGTGCAACTTCTCGTCTTAGAACAAGTGCCACATTTTTTAGAAGACTTATTTGAATTAGTCGTCTTTTTAGTATTACTCATATTTGCTTTTTTGCGTTTAAGGCATCCCTTAAACTTCCTCCTTCATTTGTATTGTGTGTACAAATAAATTAAACTATACGTTTATATCAAATCTTTTTTTGCAAGCAGTTCGCCGTTTTCTCCGTCAAGTAAATAAGAAACTTTATCCTCGGTGGAAATTAGGCCGATATACCAATAATCGTAACCGTCGTTATTAATAAGCCTTATTCGTATTTCACAGTTATCTAAGGATAAGATTTTTTTTGAGTCTTCGTCGTTTTGCTTTAAAAGTTCTAACGCGTCTTTACAGTCAACGGTAGAGGAGTTCTTTTTAGGTAATAAAGTAATACCGACGGAACTGTTTTCTGCCGACAAAGTCGTAAACAGTTGCTCAAAATCGAGAGAAGTTACTTTTACGCAACACTCCAATTTGTCCGCAATAGGCTTATAATCAAATTTACCGATATAACTTTCGCCGTCTATTTTAAAAGAAATGTCGTAAGGTTGCTTAAAAACGCTATTTTTAAAATTTAGTTTAAATATTACGAAATTTTCAACTTTCCCGACGAAACCGTCGTTTTCGATAGGGGATTCTCTCTTTTCGGGATAGCATATAAGCGTAAACTGTTCGTTTTCAGCAAAGAAGATATTTTCTCTTAACTGAGTGATTTTACTATCGTATTTTTCGGGCTGTTTTTTGCACGCGCAAAAAGGCGTAATAAAAAGACAAATAAAAAGCGCAAGAAATTTTTTCATTTTAATACTCCGTCACCAAAATTTTATGCGTTGAACACCTACTTAATGCTTATATGATTGATTTTTAATAAAGAATATGTTAATATAATATAAGAGGTGAATTATGGGAAAAACTATTAAAAAAACGGCGCTACTTACCGTACTGTCGTTAATTGCTATTTCGTTTTTAACCGTTTTTGCAATATTCGTATTTGCTCCCAAAACGGCAGGCGATTTTTGCAACGATATGGGTATGAAAAAAATAGCCCTTTCTTGCTATGAAAGGGAATACAATAAAACTGGCGAATTTGACGATCTTATCTTTTTGTTTGATTACGCTATATTCGAGGACGATTACGGTAGAGTGACAGAATACGGTGAAATTGCCCTTTCAAGGACTACCGATTTTGAATATTTTTGCGCTCAAAGCGACTTAAATAAGACTGATGGTGCTTATCCTACGTACGATTATTATACTACTGCTATTGTAGACGCTTATTATGCGCAAGGCAAAAAGCAAGACGTAGCGGTATTCGCTTTAAACCACGTTCCGTCAAAGGGTTATTCGGAAACGACGGCTTTATATTATGCCGTTCAGCTTGCAAAAGATGACGCATCGCTTCTCAAGTTTCTCGGTGATGAGTACGGCAACGGAATTAAATGGACGTTTACAGGTAAAACTACCTTTAAAAAAGCAATCGAAACATTAGGATATAAATTTAACTAAAACGGAGATAAAATGGAAGAGATTAAACAAACTCTAAAGGCAAGATGCCCTTTATGCGGAACAGATTTTGAGATTGAAGTAGGTAAAATAAAAGCCGTTTGCCCATCGTGTGAGCAAGAAGTTCAAAGTTCAATGGCGGTCAAGTATTACGAATCGCTTAACGATAACGGCGCGGGCGTTGAGGCGAAAGAGGCTCACGGCGAAGATTACCACAAAGTAAATATGCTACTTGATGAAATTTACGGGCTTATTGAAATGGAAGAGTGGGAAAGGGCTGAGGATAAATTTAACGAGGCTTTAGACCTTACTGAAACAGATTATAGGGTTTTTATGTCAATGGTAGCAATAAAGACTAAAAACTATACCGATTTAAACGACGAGGAGCATAAGCACTTTATAAATAGAGCCATAGCGTGCGCTGACCCCGACCAAAAGAAACAAATAGTTCAAACTTATAAACCGTACTATCAAAAGAAGAATTTTACGGCTGAAGAACTTCAAATATATTCGACCGAAGAGGCTAAGTTCAAGAAGAAAAAACTTGAAAAAGGCTTAAAGAATATGATTCCCGAATATATGGCAATGGAAAAGAGAAATAAAGTTTTCTTAGTTTTATTCCCTATATTTATTGTCTTAGGCATTGCCGTCGTTACGTTATCTTGTTTTATTGACGATTTAAAATGGATGTCAATCGTAGGCGCAGTGGTTGTAATTGTCGGGTACTTACTGTTTAGAAGTTGGTTTTTAAACAGAGATAAAATAAGGGCGTTTAACGGTCTTTTGGATTTATACGATTTTGTTGACTCGAAAGACTATAACGAAACAGTTTTAGGCGCTTTATGTACGCACATGCAAAAACTATGCGATAAGTTTAGTGAAAATGCGCCCACTGTTTCAATGGGTGACGTTACGACTGCGCTTATCGACTACGTAATTACTTTAAGCGACGACGGTATGAATAAGTTTATGCTGAGCGATAAGTATTTTTCACAATTTGTAGCAGAGGGTGAAGAGGATAAATAATGGAATACACAATCGAAAACGAAATATTAAAAATAAGTGTTGAAACACTTGGCGCGCAACTTTCTTCTATATATTCCAAAAAGACGGAAACTGAATATCTTTGGCAAGGCGACGGAAAATATTGGAAAGGAAGAGCGTATAACCTTTTCCCGTATGTTGGTCGTTTTTACGACGGAAAGTATTCGGTTTACGGAAAAGAATATGAAATGGATAGACACGGCTTTGCAAGGGGAAGTGAGTTTGTTTTACGTGAAAAGACGGAAAATAGCCTTACTTTTACTATTAGCGCAACGGAAAATACATTAACAGAATATCCCTTTGAGTTTATTTTTTCGGTTAAATATCTTTTAACGGATAATAAACTTAGGGTTTTGTATACAGTTGAAAACGTCGGCGATAAAGCTATGTATTTCGGTCTTGGCGGACACCCCGGATTTAACGTGCCTTTTGGCGGAGGGGAATTTGAAGACTATTTCGTTGAATTTGAAAAGGAGTGTAAACCTATTAGAATTTTAGCAAACGAAAAGGGTTTGATAACGAGTGAAAGGGCGGAAATGGACTTGCAAGACGGCAAGAAAATTGAACTTCGCCACTGTCTTTTTGACGAAGACGCTATAATTATGGAAACCGAGTGCAGAGCGGTATCTATAAAGAGCGGAAATACTGTCAACAGCGTTAAAGTTACTTTCCCCCAAATGCCTTATCTTGGAATTTGGCACATGCCGAAAACTGATGCGCCGTATATATGTATTGAGCCATGGCTTACTCTTCCGTCCAACGACGGCAAAGTTGAGGAATTGGAAACAAAGACAAACGTAGGAATTTGTAAAGTGGGAGAAGTTTACGAAAATTATTTTGATATACAAATAAACGAATAAACGTAAAGTAAAAACCGCAAGGGGGAGAGTCCTTGCGGTTTTTTATATGGTAAAGTTTAGACTGTTTTAAATATTGCACAATCGTAAAATTGTAGCGAAAACTTAAACAAAAACAGTCTTAATCGTACCCAAATTAAAATTGTAAAAACTTTAAAAATTAGCGAATTCTACTTGAGTTTCTGGTAAGTTTATCCAATATCTCTTAGGCATAAACGCAGTTTGTAAACGGCGGTTTTTTCTTTCCTTTACGTTTACGCTATCATAGTAGGTTTTCCAAAGTTTTTTGAAGTTTAATTCTTCGTTTGAAAGATAAACGGTTACTTGCTTGTTTTCTGCCGATATCTCTTTTGAGGTCGTGCCGTCGTAAAGACCTAACACGTTTCTTTTCGTATCGTGAATTATAAACGCCTCGTTTGAAAATCTTGCCGAAAAGTGTGACATAAGTAGCCAAGTTATATCGTTATCGGGAGAAAAATGTGCGTAATAAAATCCGTCTTTAGCCTCTTCAAATCTAATAAAACCCTTAAAACGGTGAATTTCATTGGTAATTTTCTTTAAAAGGTCGCTAAATTCTAAAACTGCAGGGTTGGCAAAGTTTTTAGAAACGTCAATACCTTTATTGTCTATAACAGTTTTTAAATAATTGAAAATTACCGTGTATTTGTTAGTTTGTCCGCTTTTAAGGGCAAGGGTGATATCCTTTAAAACGTAAGGTGTTTTAACCGTATCGGTTAGACATTTTTTAACTCTCGTTGCCTTTTCAAGGTCGGTCGTGATTTCATAAACGGTATCGCCAAATCTTGGTTCAAGAAAAGAATCGGTTAAAACGTCGGGGTAACGCTTTTCATAAAAAGCCTCAAAAATGCAAGTAAAAAGCCCGTTTTTAGTTCCGTCAAAAATATATCCTATCATAATTCTCCTATTAAGACGCTCGTCTTTATTTCGTCATTTGAAAACATTGAAATTTGTGAAAACGTTTCAGTTTGCCCTGTTAAAAGTATGTCGTTTTTTACGGTCAGTCTATTTTCAGAGCCTAAAAATTTTCCTTTGCAAGTTATAAAGTGCATAGCCCTTTTCATGACTATTCTCATTCGGTATAAATCTTCAAAGTCAAGTTTTGAATACCGTCTTGCGTTTACTATTTTGTATGCGCTTTTAAAACCAATCCCCGGAACTCTCACCAACACTTCGGGTGGGGCAAGGTTTATTTCCACAGGAAAAAGTTCGGGGTGTTTTATCGCCCAATGGCATTTCGGGTCGTATTCTTCGGGTAAGTTTTCCTCTTCGTCTAAAATTTCCTCTGCCGTAAACCCGTAAAAACGGAGTAGCCAATCGGCTTGATAAAGTCTGTGTTCTCTCAAAAGCCCAACGGGGTTTGCCGGAAGTAGCGGGTTTTTGTCGTTTGCGGGAATATACGAGGAAAAGTAAACCCGTTTAAGCGAAAACTTATTGTATAGCCCTTGCGACAGCCTTATTATTTGTCCGTCGCTTTCAGGCGACGCGCCGACAATCATTTGCGTAGTTTGTCCGGCAGGTAAAAACTTACCGTACCTTAAAGACTTTGCTTGTCTTTTCTCGTTAGCCATAAAACCCATTGGAGTTAATATTCCGCTTTTGCTTTTTTGTGGGGCGAGCAGTTTTAAACTCTTTTCGGTGGGGAGTTCAATATTAAAACTCATTCTGTCCACAAATTCTCCTGCGCGAAGAATAAGTTTGTGGTCGGCAGACGGTATTCCTTTTAAATGAATATACCCGTTAAATCGGTAAAGTTTTCTAAGCCTTATCACGGTGTCTAAAAGTTTTTCCATCGTGTCGTCGGGGTTTGTGCCAACCGCAGAGGAAAGAAAAAGCCCCTCTATCATATTGCGCTTATAAAAACTCATTACGAGTTCGCTTATCTCGTCGGGTGTTGCCTCGGCTCTCGGAACGTCGTTTGACCTACGGTTTACACAGTATTGACAGTCATACGAGCATTTGTTCGTAAGCAGTATTTTAAGCAGGGAAATACATCTCCCGTCCTCGGTAAAGGAGTGGCATATTCCGCCAAATTCAGCGTTACCTATACCGCCTTTTTTATTCCGCCTTGAAGAACCCGAAGAAGAGCAAGATACGTCGTATTTCGCGCTCTCGGTTAAAATTTTTAGCCTTTCAGCATCTATCATACAAAACCCGAACATTTGTTTATTTTCTTTATTATAACACACGGTTTTTCAAAAGTCAAACAAATGTTCGTATTTTTTCAAAAAAATAAAAACGGGGCGAAAAACCTCGTTTTTAGTAAATTTTACAACTAAATTGTGGTGTTTTGGGTGTTTTGATTGCAATTACAGTAATAATTACCGCAACAGTTTTCGTTTGTAGTTGAAAGCAAGGCTAAAAGAAGCAATAGTTGAGTTAAAGTAATTGAGCCGTTTGAGTATAGAAGAAAAAGAATTCCCCAAAAGACGATATTGTTACCGGACATATAAAACCTCCGTATTCGGCAAAACTTTCGTTTAATATACTTTATGCGACAAAATAAGATAATATGATATATTGACACTTGTACATACGAAGAGTTAAAATATTTATATCATATATATTAAGGAGAATTTAAATGGCGGGCGGATATCTTGCGCTTAACGAAAAGACGGGAGCGATGGTAGAAAAGTACCTTTTAGACGAGCAGACGTTAGAGGAACTCGTATCGGTATTTTCTTTATTTGCTGACAAGACGAGATTGAGGATATTATCCGTACTAACCGTAACGCCGACGTGTGTAACGGACTTATCAAACCTATTAAAGATAAATCAAACGACGGTATCGCACCAACTTAGGCTTATGAGGAATATAGGCGCGGTAAACTGTTTTAGAGAGGGTAAAATAATTTATTATTCTTTAAAGAGCGAAGTCTTAGGGGATATAATTTTAAAAGGAATGGAGTTTTTATCGTAAAAACAAAACGCCGTTGCGAAATCGCAACGGCGTAATCATTATATTGTTATCTACATTCGTCAGCCTTTCCAGCGCAACCTAAAACGTTTACGAGTTTATGCTCAACGATTTGTTGTACAGAAAGTCTTGCGTCGCCAAGATACTGTCTTGGGTCGAAGTGGTCGGGATGCTCTACGAAATGCTTTCTAACCGCAGAAGTGCAAGCCATACGAAGGTCAGAGTCAATGTTAATCTTACATACAGCCATAGTTGCTGCTTGACGGAGCATTTCTTCGGGGATACCGATAGCGTCGGGCATTTTTCCGCCGTACTGATTTACAAGTCTTACGAACTCTTGAGGAACGGAAGACGCGCCGTGAAGTACGATGGGGAAGCCGGGGAGACGTTTGCCAACTTCTTCTAAGATATCAAATCTAAGTTGTGGTTTTTGACCGGGTTTGAATTTGTATGCGCCGTGAGAAGTGCCGATTGCGATAGCAAGAGAGTCGATACCCGTCTTGGTTGCAAATTCGTAAACTTCGTCGGGGTCGGTAAACATAGCGTCTTCGCTATTAACGTTTACGTCGTCTTCAATACCTGCAAGTTTACCGAGTTCAGCCTCTACGGTAATGTTTCTGTCGTGAGCGTATTTAACTACTTCGCTGGTGATTTCCATATTTTTAGCAAGGTCGTATTTAGAAGCGTCAATCATAACGGAAGTGAAACCGCTGTCGATACAACTCTTACAAAGTTCAAAACTGTCACCGTGGTCAAGGTGTAATACGATAGGAAGTCCCGTATCTTCTTCAGCTGCTTGAACTAAATGTTTAAGATAAATAGGGTTAGCATACTTTCTTGCGCCCGACGAAACTTGAAGAATGAGGGGAGCGTTTTGCTTAACACCTGCGTTTACGATACCTTGGATTGTTTCCATGTTGTTTACGTTGAATGCGCCTATTGCGTAACCGCCCTTATAAGCCATTTCAAACATTTTCTTGGAATTAACTATTGGCATAATTGTCCTCCACAAATTTTAATCGCATATATTATACACTATTTTTTTATAAACTGCAATTAAATGTATTGACAAATTGAGGAAAATTTTATATAATAAAATTACTGAATCGATGATACGTTCGGAGAGGAAGCGCAAACCACAGTTTTTAAACCTGTTTTTCGGATTATATTCGTTTAACGGCTTTATGGCAAAAATAAGTTCTGTTAGCGCATACTCTTTAGTGTGCGCTTTTTTTATGGAGTTAGTATGAGAATAGCAGTTATAGGAATTGTAATTGAAAAAGATAGGTCGGCGTCTAAAGCCGTAAACGAGGTTTTATCTAATTTCGGCGAGTATATCGTGGGAAGAATGGGGATTCCCGACAATCCTCACGAGGTTTACGTAATAAGCGTAATAATGCGCGCAACCACCGAAATAATTTCTTCAATGACGGGTAAACTCGGCAGAATAAATAACGTGACCGTAAAATCGGCGGTTACAAACGTTGAAATTTAAGGAGAATTATTATGAAAAAATTTTTGGCTACTTTACTTGCAGTTGTTTCTTTGTTCGTTTTTGCGTCTTGCCAAAATACGAGTAAAGGCGAAAAAGATTACGTGATAGGCGTTGTTGACGGCGCTCCGTCTTTAGCGGTCGGTAATATCGTAAAGGGATATTCCTATGCTGGAAAAGATACCGTTTATAATACTTCAGTTGAGATAACCGCTCAACCTACCGACATTATCGCAGGTCTTGCTAACGGCGACCTTGATATGGCGATTATTCCTTTAAACTTAGCGTCAAAGGTCTATAACGAATCTAAAAATCTTAATTTAAAACTTGCTACCGTAAACATTTTCGGCTGTCTTTATATGATAGGTAATACCGATATATCAGGCGTTGAAGATTTAAAAGGAAAAGTCGTTTATACGGTAGGTTCTAACGGAACTCCCGAAATTATATTTAATTACCTTCTTTCTCAAAAGGGAATAACTTACGAATACGGCGACGAGGCAACCGACAGCGAAAAGGTTTTCGTTAAAGTTGCGGACGCTCAGCAAATTATGGCTGGTTTTACTCAAGGAACTATAGAGTATGCAATTCTCGGCGAACCCGTCGTATCGAAAATCAATGCGAAAACGGGTACGAAAGTTGTTTTAGATTTGCAGGCGGAATGGAAGAAATACAACGCTGAAGGAAAGTTCGTTCAAGCAGGTCTTGCCGTTAAAGGCGACGTTGCCGAAAATACTGAATATTTAAACGCGTTAATTGAAAAACTTGGCGAAAACAAGACGTATATCACTGAAAACGTTGCAAGTTTAAAAGATTTATATACCGAGGTTGGCAGTGCGTCGTTACAAATGGCGTTTACTACCGATATATTGGAAAGATGTAACGTAGGATGCTCGAAAGCATCAGTTGAAAAAGCGAATATCGAGGCGTTTTTAACTGCGGTTAAAAATTTCAAAGCGCCTCTTATCGGCGGAGCCCTCCCCGAGGACGATTTCTATCTTTAATCAATGAAAATAATAAAAAAAGTTGGGCTTCCTATTATCTCCGTTTTGGGGATAATAGGATTCGTCTATATTTTGTCAGCGGTTTATAATAGCGAAATGATTGCGCCGTCGCCGACTAAAATATTTAAGGAGTTTATAGCCCTTTTCACTACTGAAAACTTTATAAAATCAGTGTTTTCTACACTTTGGAGAGCAGTTTACAGTTTTTTAATATCTTTTATAACTGCGCTCGTTTTTGCCGTGCTTGCTTATTTTTGGGAAACGGTTGAAAGACTTTTATATCCGCTTACGGTAATACTTCGCGCTCTTCCTACAATGTCGGTAATTTTACTGTGCCTTATTTGGTTAAAATCAAGTAAAAGTCCCGCGGCAATAGCCTTTATCGTCGTTTTCCCTATGCTTTATTCTTCAATTTTATCAAGTTTAAAAGGACAAGATAAAGATTTGTTGGAAATGGCAAAGGTTTACGGAGTTAAGAAAAAGACGGTATTTTTCAAACTTATATTACCTGATATCGTGTCAATTCTTATTCCTCAGTTAATTTCTACTTTTTCATTTAATATAAAGTTGGTTATTGCCGGCGAGGCGCTTGCGTATACCAAACTTAGCATAGGCAGATTAATGAATATAGCAAATTCAAGTTTTGAAACGGCACGGCTTTTGGCTCTTGCTATGGTTGCTATTATTCTCAGTTTTTTAGTTGAGTTTATTTTAAAAACTTTAACTCAAACGGTTAAGAGGTTAAAAAATGGATATAGTCGTAAAAAATCTAACAGTAAAGTACGGTGAAAACGTAATATTTAACGACTTTTCCGCGTCGTTTGCTTACGGGGAAACGTCGGTTATAATGGGTAAATCGGGCATAGGTAAGACTACGCTACTCAACTGTATTGCAGACCTTTTACCGTACGAGGGCAGTGTTGAAGGGGTTGACGGAGTTGCTTACGTCTTTCAAGACGATAGACTTATAAAAGGTCTAACCGTGTATGAAAATTTAGATTTCGCCCTTTCAGGCGTAATGGAAAAAGACGAGAGAGTAAAAAATATAAAAGCCGTTTTAGAGGACGTTGAACTTATAAATAAAGTGTCTTCCTTTCCAACCGAACTGTCGGGCGGGGAAAAAAAGAGAGTTTCGCTTGCGAGAGCCTTTTTATCGCCAAAGAAAATACTTCTAATGGACGAACCTTTAAACTCGCTTGATTTGGGACTAAAAAGCCGTATAACCGATTTATTTTTGGATTTAAAGAGTAAATACGGAAAGACGGTAATAACGGTTACGCACGACGTAGAGGACGCTCTTTCGATTGCAGATAAAATTTCAGTAATAGACAAAGGAAAAGAGGTTTACCAATATACATTTACCGACAGTCCCAAAGGACGGGATATTTACGGAGAAGAATGTAATGAAGTTAGAAAAATCATATCAAACTGTTTAAGGACTTAATATAGTTGGAGTATAAAAAACCGATTTTCAGTAAATAATTTATTTTGAAACACCCCCAAAAGTAACTTTACATATAATATAGTGGGGCTTGCAAAAAATAAAAACTGGAGAATCGGTTATGATAAAGAGAGGAGAACTATATTATGCAGACCTCAGTCCGGTTGTAGGAAGCGAGCAAGGAGGCGTAAGGCCGGTTCTTGTAGTTCAAAACGATATAGGAAATAAATACAGTCCCACGGTTATCGCCGCCGCTGTTACGAGCCGTATAAATAAGGCTAAATTGCCTACGCATATTGAACTTTGCGCTGAAGATTTCGGGCTAAACAAAGACTCGGTCGTTTTATTAGAGCAGATACGCACGCTTGATAAAAGACGGCTAAAAGAGAGAATTGGCGAATTGCCCGTTACTACTATGCAACTGGTGGATAGGGCGCTTTTAATCAGTTTAGGATTTAATGAAAAATCTGTTTGACAAAACGGGTGCGAGAACGTTCGCTCCCGTTTTTTATGGCTTTATTTTGGAAAATCACTTTACAAGATTTATAAAAAATGGTAAACTAAAAAAGTAAAGATAAGAGGTGACCTTATGGCAGATTTAGCAAAGAGAATAAAAGAACTTAAAGATATTAGAAAATTAACGTCGCAACAGTTATCCGTTTTAAGCGGAGTTCCTCTCGGGACTTTAAATAAAGTGCTTTCGTCTTCTACAAAAAGCGTAAAGACTGAAACGCTTAAAAAACTTGCCGACGCTCTTTCCGTTTCAGTTTCTTATTTACTTGGAGAGAAAAAAGAGAGCGTAAGACGGAAACTGGAAAATTACGGATACGTAAAGGTTGCGTCCGTTACGCCCAAACTTTATTTAGGCAATATTGAGAAAAATGCCGAAGAGATAAGAAATCAAATTGCCGAACTTTCATCTAAGCACGTCAACCTTATCGTGTTTCCGGAACTTAGTCTTTGCGGGTATACTCAAGGTGATTTAACCGCATTTGATTTAGTTTTGAAAAAATGTGAAAAATCACTTGTGGAAATCGCTGATTTTTCAAGAAATTACGACACGTTGAATTTTGTAGGAGCGCCAATTCAAAAGGACGGTAAACTGTATAACTGCGCCGTTGCGATTTGTAGGGGTGAGATATTGGGCGTTGTGCCAAAAACCCGTATTCCCGATTACGACGAGTTTGGTGAAAAGAGAATTTTTGCTCCTGCTAAATGTGAAAATTCAACCGTTTTATTGGGCGGAAAAACATATCCTTTCGGTAATAAAATATTATTTGAAAATAGAGAGATGCCCGACTTTAAAGTAGGCGTTGAAATTTGCGAGGATATGTGGTTTGTAAAAAGCCCTGCGGAAAGTCACGTAATAAACGGCGCAACAATAATTATAAACCTTTCGGCAAGCAACGAACTCGTCGGTAAGGCAACGAGAAGAAAGAATATTCTCAAAATACAGTCTTATAAATGTTGCGCAGGATACGTATATGCAAATGCTGGAATTGGAGAATCTTCGACGGATTTACTGTTTTCAGGTCATAATTTAATAGCCGAAAACGGTCAATTATTAGCCGAAAGCGAACTTTTTACCGAAAATGCAACTATTGCCGATATTGACGTTTCGTATTTACGCTTTTTAAGGCGTAAAAAGTTTAATTACGAAGAAGAGTGTTTAGGTTATCAAACGGTATATTTTTCCTCGTTCGTATACGGCGGTGTTATAAGCAGAAATTACTCAAAGTATCCGTTTATTCCTCAAAACGAGTACGAAAAAGAAGAGGCTATTGAAACAACTTTAGATATTCAAGCGTACGCGCTAATAAGAAGATTAAAGCAAATTTACAGCAAAAAGGTCGTCATTGGTCTTTCGGGCGGACTTGACAGTACGCTTGCTATTTTGGCAACCTGTAGGGCGTACGATAAAATGCTTCGCTCAAGGAGAGATATAATAGCGGTAACGATGCCTTGTTTTGGAACTACTGACAGAACTAAGTCCAACGCAGTCATTTTAGCCGAATGTTTAGGCGTAACGCTTATTGAAATTGATATTAGCAATTCGGTAAAAACCCATCTTGAAGATATAGGTCACGACGGCTCGCCAAACTTAACCTTTGAAAACGCGCAAGCGAGAGAGAGAACGCAAGTTTTGATGGACGTGGCAAATTCATACGACGCTATCGTATTGGGTACGGGCGATATGTCTGAACTTGCTCTCGGCTGGGCTACTTATAACGGCGATCACATGTCTATGTACGGGCTTAATTCGTCAATACCTAAAACTATGGTTAAAGAAATAGTAAATTATATAGCAAGCACGAGTAAAGGAGAACTTTCAACCGTATTATACGATATTTTAGATACCCCCGTAAGCCCAGAACTGTTGCCGACCGACGGGGAGACGATAGGACAAAAAACCGAAGATTTAGTAGGTCCTTACGTTTTACACGACTTTTTCTTATATCACCTTATAAAGAATGGATTTTCACCGTCTAAAATATATAAAATAGCAGTAAAAACCTTTGAAAACGAGTTTGACGAAAAGACCGTGTATAAATGGCTTGAAACCTTTATTAAGAGATTTTTTGCTCAACAGTTTAAAAGGTCGTGCCTACCCGACGGAGTTAAAGTCGGCGATATTTCGTTGTCACCTCGAGGCGGATGGATTATGCCGAGTGACGCAAGCAGAGAGACTTGGCTAAATGACCTTGAATCGGTTTTAAAATAACAAAAACACCGTTCTTTTACGGTACGCACCCCGAAAGTTAGACAAACTTTCGGGGTGCGTCGTTTATAAAAAGGAGCGGTGGTTTCTTTATAAAAATTATAGCCGTGTACTTTTTTCGGTTTGGCAGTCGACCTTAGTGCTGAGTTCAACCAGTTCAAATATACCGTCGCCGTATTTTTGATATTCTTTATAGTGAAATTTATAAGTTTGGTCGGTAATCATAAAGATATCACAATTAGATTTTTTCAGCTTTTCAAATAGACCGTTTATTGTTTTAGTAATTTTTTCTTCAGCCTTTGTTAAAACCGATTTAGGTATTTGCGCCGTTGGGTTAAGTTCGTTTACTTCCGTATGAACGTTGGCGTCTTCATACTTACAGAAAAATATTAAATCTATGCAGTAAACGGGTTTTCCGTCTATCATTTTAAGTCGGTATTTCTTTGAAAATTCGTTTATTCCAAGCATTACCGAGGTTTTTTTGCCGTCAATTTCTACCTCGTCAAGACTTAAAAAGGTATCTAACGAATTTTTATGTTCGATATTAAAAAACAGCGTTTCCTCGGGGGTTAAGGTTTCAACAAAGAACCCCTCTTTAAAAATCAAAGTCGTAGACGCATCGAAAACGTATTGGTCTTTACCTTGTTTGCTTGACGAACCGCCCGAGCCACCGGAAGAGCCTTCTCCCGAACTACCGCCCCCTGCGGACTGTTCAATCTTTATCTTTTTAATTAGGGGCATAAAACCGCTTTTAGATTTTGAATAGTATTGCTGAGAAAAATCTTTTATGCTCGTATCCGCTATCCTGTCAAGTTTGGCTATGTCTTTACCGAGAATTTTTTGAATAGTAAACGAAGATACGGAGTCTAACGGCGTGCTTGAGGATAGGGTGTCTTTTGCACTTTCCTCGCAACCTGCAATATGCGCGGAATCTTGAATTTTATCCGTTCTTATAAAATAGTTTATCGTTTCCATAATATTAAGTTCCATAAGCGATTTTCCAAGAAGAACGAGGTTGCAAAAGGAAAGCATAGGATACCAACCCGTGTTTATACCTATTTTGTCTATTGCCTCGGCGATAGTCTTTCCCTTTTCGCTTATTAGCGAGTCGTTGTTTTCAGGTGATGCGGTTGTGGACGGTTGAGGTATTGCAATTTGCGCGGTAACTTCATATTCTTGCTTTTCTTTTTCGTAGTCTATGCCGATTGCCATAATAATTGCCGTCCGTTCAATGTTTACCAATCCAAAATCGTTAGTCGAAAACAGCAAAAAGACTATTGCGCACAAAATCGGTAGAAGTTTAGAACGTATAAATTTCATGATTTTGACCTTCCTTTTTTGAAGAATAACATACAAAGAGGCAGAGTATAAGCGACGAAAAGCATAAAGAAAAGAGCGTACTTTTGTACTAATTTAAAAGTTTCGTAAAAGAAATCTTGGGTAAAGAAAAACAGTATTGCGGAAAATCCGTTTACTATTATGCAAGGAATTATTTTGTGTTTAAAGTTAAACGTGTGGGAAAGGCAAAGCGTTGCAAAAACGAGGGGTAGCGTAACGGCAAATACGCATACGATAGCAAGCGCAAAACCGGCAAAATAATCTATTCTCCCCGAATTTGACAGCGAAAGATAATATTTTCCCATTTTGATAGGAGCAAAATACTGTCTTGGCGTTAATGGTCCAAATTCTCCGTACAGTACGGCAAAAAATATTATTGTAATTACGGCAACTGCTCCGTACGAAAGTAAAATTTTTGTCTTTTTTAGCCGTTCTTCTTTAAATGCGCCCATAAAAAACAACATATACGTGCTGTCAAAATACCATAGTTGCGTATTGTAACTTCCTGCGGTTACTTTTGAAAAGGGTACTTTAAACAATGGTAAAAGGTTTGAAAAGTCGGCTATCGGCGAAGAAAGAGCGATAAGCACCGTAACCGCAAATAATGTAAACCATACTGAAAGGTCTGCTAATCTTCCTACGGTTTTAATACCTTTATACGAAAAGAAACAGGCGATTAAAAATATCGGCAAAAATATAAATACTACGTGCGTAGTTTCGTAAAGGGAAATTTCTATAAAACTTTTTTGTTCCATTATAGGCACGTAAGCCTTTAAGATGAAATATACGCAGTACAAAAACATAATGATTTTCGTGAGGGTTTCGCCTACGTTTTCACGCAAGATTTGATAAAACGAAAGACCTTTAAATTTATCGGTCATTTTTAATATAAAAAATAGAGTAGCGCCGTCTATGGAAAAGTTTATAAATGCTGAAATCCATAGAGATTGGTCGGCAAAACTTGCGGTAAGAGAGGGTAGTATAATGATTTTTATAGCCAAAGTAAAGGCTATAAACGTAAGACAAACTTGTCGTAACTTAATTTTGTTTGTTATCATGGGAAAAATTTTGTCTCCTTTTGTTTGGTGATTGGAGAGCGATAGGTCTATTAGACATACCTATTACACTATCCATGTAAATGCCGTCTTGTAAATCGTTTGCAATAAACGGGGAGTAGGGGGCAGTATAAGGTACTCCGTAGTTATCCATAGAACATAGATAGCACATTATAAACGCAACGTAAAGAATCATTCCGTAAGCGCCTAAAGAACCTGCGACTACAAGACATATAAGCCTTAAAACCGACGTAGTTTCAACGAGTTCGGGAATTGCGTAAATGCTAATTCCCGAAAGCGCCATTATAAGTATTGCGGGTGTTGAAACGATTCCGGCGTTTACGGCGGTTTCTCCTAAAACCAAAGCGCCTACTACTGCAAGTGCCATACCAACGTATTTGGGCATTCTAACGCTCGTTTCGTTTAATATTTCAAAAATCATTAGAACGAAAAACATTTCAAGACTTGGAGAGAGCGGAATTTCTTTTATACTGTTTACTATCGTTAATAAAAAATTTAATGGAATCAGTTGCAAATGAAAGAGTTGGACGGCAACGAAAAGTCCGGGTAAAAATATTGAAAAAAGTATTGCTATAATTCTTAAAGAACGGACTAAATTGGCTCTATAAGTTGAAATATAATAGTCTTCTGAGGCTTGTAAGTCCTCGAGCATAAGATACGGGAGAGTGATTGCAAAGGGCGAACCGTCTACTAAAATGGCAACCCTTCCTTCAAGTATTCTCTCCATCAGTACGTCGGGGCGCTCGGTAGAGCCCGTTTGTTTAAATAAAGAAGTCTTTCGCTCGTTTAAAATTTTTGCAACGTACGAACTGTCGGGGATGCCGTCTATGTCAATTTTTTCGAGTTTTTTCCGTATTTTTTGAACGAGCGACGGTTTTACTATTCCCTCTATATAAACGAGAGAAATATCCGTTTTCGTGTATCTTCCTTTTGAAAAGTTTTCAACTTTTAAATCGGAAGATTTTATATATCTTCTAATAAGACTTAAGTTTGATTTTATGCTTTCGTTAAAGCCGTTTCGAGGTCCTTTTATAGAAAGACCCGTAGGCGGTTCGGCTATTGCTCTAACTTCAAATTTTTTAAGGTCTAACGTAAAAGCCGAAGTTTTTCCGTCTATAAAAATAGCGGTTTTTCCTGCTAAAATATCGTCAATGCAGTCGTTTACGGTTTGCCGAACGGTTACGTTTGCAAGGTTTACGCATTTTGAGAGTTTTTTTACCGAATATTCAGGGTTTAGTTTTCTAAGCGGTGAAATAACTTCAAGCCCAAGCGTTTCTTTATCGGTAATTGAGTCTACGTATATTGCAAGGGCTTTTACGTCGCCTATTAAGAACTCAAAATATACTATATCGTCGCTACCCGTTATCGTTTGTACGATTTTTTGATTGTACTGTAAATTTTCGTTAATTTTCATACGTAAAGTATCTTTAAGTTGAAAATTTTTATGCAAAACTTTTATATAATTTATAAAATATTTCAGTAATTAAATTTTAAATAAAAGTACTATTGACAATTGCAAAAGTAAATGGTATAACTTTGTTATAAAAATTATTTAAGACGCCTTTAATAGCGCGTCAAAAACAAAAGGGGAAATAAAATGGATTTTCGTACAATATTAAGTAATTTCAACGTTGACGGAGAATTTGTTTCTTGTGAGCCTTACGGAAGCGGTCATATAAATAGAACCTACGCCGTAGTATATAAAACCGATAAGGGAAACAAAAGATATATTCTCCAAAAGATAAACTCAACTCTTTTTACTAACGTTGACGGGCTTATGAATAACATTAAACTTGTAACCGAGTTTAACCGTTCCGAGATAATAAAAAGAGGGGGCGACCCTTTGCGTGAAAGCCTTACAATCGTATATACAAAAGACGGTAAGACTTACTATAAAACAGAAAACGACGAGTATTATAGAGTGTATATCTTTATCGAGGGCGCAATCGGTTACGACGTAGTTGAAAAGCCTGAACATTTCTACGAAAGCGCAGTGGCGTTTGGTAAATTTGCTCAACTTTTAGATAGGTTTGACAGTTCTCAACTCTTTGAAATTTTACCCAATTTCCATAATACGGTAAAGAGATTTGAAAACTTTAAAAAATCGCTTGAATTAGATAAGTTAAATAGAGCAAAAAACGTAAAAGCCGAGATAGACTTTGCTCTTTCTCAAGAAAAATACGTATCAACAATCGTAGACCTTTTAGAAAGCGGAAAGATGCCGTGGAGGGTAACTCATAACGATACCAAACTTAATAACGTGCTTATCGACACTAAAACGGATAAGGCCGTTTGCGTTATAGACCTTGACACGATGATGGCAGGCAGTATTTGTTACGATTTCGGCGATTCGATAAGATTTGGTTGCAACCCATGTTTAGAAGATACTCCCGAAACCGAAAAAGTTGTATTCAGTATGCCCCTTTTTGAGGAGTATTCAAGAGGTTATTTAAGTGTGTTTGGAGATACGATAACTGACATTGAGAGGAAAAATCTTCCTATGGGAGCAATACTTATGACGTACGAGTGCGGAATAAGATTTTTAACCGATTATTTAGACGGAGACGTTTATTTTAGACTTTCAAGAGAAGGACAAAACGTTGATAGAACGAGAACTCAGTTTAAATTAGTTAAAGACATGCACGAAGGCTACGACAAAATGTGCAATATTATTGAAAAATATTAACAATCACGCCCGAAGCGACTGCTTTGGGCGTTTTTATGCTTAAATTTGATTATTTTAATTGTATTTTACAATTAATTATGTTAAAATAGTGTTATGGTATACGAAATTGCTGATTTAAGAATTAAAATTAATAATAAATTTTCTTTCACCGATAGGTTTTGCAAAGATTACTTATCTAACGATCAAGATAGCGCGGTAGATATCGAGGTTGAAGTTAGTGAGGACGAGTTTAAAAAAGAGAGAGATAGCGTTCAAAACTTTAGCGACGGATATATAGAAAATCTTGCCATCTATAGAAAGATTTGCGAGCAAATGCCCGAGAGAAATAGGTTTTTAATGCACACAGCCGTTTTGGAGTATAAGGGAAACGCTTACGCATTTTTAGGTAAAAGCGGAACGGGTAAATCTACTCATACCGGTTTGTGGTTAAAAAATCTTGAAGGCGCTAAAATTTTAAACGGCGATAAACCTATTATCGGGTATCACGACGGTGTTTTTACCGTTTACGGAACGCCGTGGATGGGCAAAGAGAGATTTGGATATAACGGTAAAGCGCCCTTAAAAAGTCTTTGTTTTTTAGAGCAGGCAAAGGTAAACGAGATATCGCTAATTCCCGTAGAGGACGTTGCGCAAAGGCTATTCATTCAACTTTTAATGCCCGTCGATTTTATAGGGGTTGCAAAAACTTTGGAACTTGCCGACAGTCTTGTAAAGAGCGTTCCGTCATATCTTTTAAAATGCGATATTTCCGACGAGGCGTTTAGAACCTCGTTTAATAAAATCGTAAAGGGTGAGTAATGGAAGGTAAAATGAATATTAAAGAACTGCTTGAAACCGAAGGGCAGTACGTGGGTACTACCGTAGGCGTAAGTATGAGGCCTATGATAGTAAGCGGAAGGGACGTAGTCGTTATAAAAAAGAAGACTGAAAGATTAAAACCATACGACGTTGCTCTTTATATGCGCGGTGAAAAAGATTACGTATTGCATAGAGTACTAAAAGTAGTTGAAAAGGGTTACGTTATAAGAGGGGATAACTGTTACAGCGACGAACACGTTAGAGAAGAGTTGGTTATAGGTGTTTTAACTCAATACTTTAAAAAAGAAAAACTAATCGAAATGACTGATAAAAAGTATCTTAGATACGTAAAAAGACGGTTATTTTGGTATAAACCGAGAAGATTTTTCGTAAAAATCAAAAGTAAATTAAGAGCGATAGCTCGAAAAATCATTAAAGGGAGATAATATGGCAAGGGAAACTGACGCGCGGGGTAAGGGTTGGCTAATCCGAAACGTAAGTAAATATAGACCGTCAATAATATTTTTGACGGTTTTAACAGTGCTTGCTACCGTTTGTTCGGTCGGCTTTGCTTATTTATCCAGTTTTCTTATAGATAACGCAACTGACGGCGATAGACATGGTATAATTGTCTTTTCGGCGATAGTTTTAAGCTTACTAATAGGTAGAATTGCTTTGCGCGCAATTATAAATTTTTATTCTGAAAAATGCAGAGCGACTATTACAACCGATATAAGGGGTAAGATATTTAAAAAGGTATTAAAGACAAAACATGCCGAGATAACGGGCTATCATAGCGGAGAGATTGTTACGAGAATAACGGCAGACGCGTCTGAAATAGCAGGAACAACGGTAGGGCTTTTGCCTCAAACGGTAGGAATTATTATACAGGTCATAGCTTCAGTTGTCGCGTTGGTTGCCATTGACGGACTGTTTACTCTGTTTTTGATTGGCGGAGGAATTATCGTTATAGGAGTATCGGCTTTTTTAAGGAAAAAGACGAAATGGTATTATAGAGAAATAATGTCGGCAGACGGCGAAAGCCGTTCGTTTATGCAAGAAAGTATACTATCCTCGCTTACGGTTAAAGCGTTTGGGGCGGAGGAAAAAACCTCGCAAAAGGCAAACGGCATTTTAGAGAGGTATAGAAACAGAAGGGTAGGCAGGGCAAGGCTTAATTCTTTAATAGGTATACTGTATTCTTGCATTACTAATATAGGTCTTGTGTTTGCAATAGTGTGGTGCGCCTTTGGAATAATGGACGGTATGGCGTACGGTTCGGTGCTTTCAATAGTTTTACTTATGGAACAACTTCAACGCCCCTTAAATACCGTATCGGCAATAATGCCCGCGTACTATTCGAGAATTGCAAGCGCGGAAAGGCTTTGCGAGATTGACGGGTTAAAGGAAGAAATTCCCGTAAAGAGCGATATAGAGTATTCAAGCATTAAAAAGATTAAGGTAGAAAACGTCGACTTTTGTTATGATAATGAAAAGGTTTTAGACGGACTTACTCTTGAAATACCAACAGGCAAAATGACTTGTATTTACGGTGTGTCGGGTGGAGGAAAGAGTACGCTTTTTAAGCTTTTGCTTGGCGTTTATACGCCTACCGATGGGAAGGTGCGTTTTGAAACCGAAAACGGCGACGAAAAAATAGACTTAGGCGCAAGAGATTTATTTGCGTTTGTGCCTCAAGGGAATTTTTTATTTAGCGGTACTATATATGAAAACCTTACCTTTTTTTCAAACGAAAAGGAAAAGGACGTATTAGACGAAAGGGTAAAGTGGGCGATAGAAAAATCGCGCTCGCAGTTTGTGTACGAATTGCCTAACGGAGTTAATACCGTGCTTACAGAGCAAGGCGGCGGACTTTCCGAGGGGCAAAGGCAAAGACTTGCCGTAGCAAGGGCGTTTGTATCTGAAAGACCTATTTTGCTTTTTGACGAGGCAACCTCGGCGTTAGATGACGAAACCGAGCAAGCGTTATTACAAAACATTAAAGAAATGAAAGATAAAACTTGCATTATTATATCGCATAGGCAGGCAGTTATTGATTCTTCCGACGTAACGATTAAAATTTAAATCAAAATGTTTTTTGAACAAATTACAGTTTGTGTTAAGTAAAAAACGAACGCAAATAAAAGTAAACGCCTCAAGGTATTTGCAAATACCTTGAGGCGCTCTTTTTTTAATGCGCGTGATTTTTGTCTTTAAATACTGGGTTCATGGTGAGGTTTATGCCGAGTTTTTTATAAAACTTTTCGTCGTTATGGGCAAGCATTACTGTTGTGTGCGCCTCACAGTTTCTAAGTTTCGGCAACTGCTTTATTGCTTTTGCCGCGTTGGGGTCGTGTTCTGCGGAAGAGGAAAGGGCGATAAGCATTTCGTCTATATGCAGTCTTGGGTTTTTACTGCCAAGGTACTTTATTTTCAAGTCTTGAATAGGTACTATCGCATTTTTAGAAATAAGCAGTATTTCGTCGTCAAGCCCAGCCAAATGCTTAAGCGCGTTTAAAAGCATGCTTGAAGAACAGCCGAAAAGGTCGCCCGTTCTACCCGTGATAACGGTGCCGTCGTCAAGTTGAATTGCTGCGGCGGGCAAGCCTCTTTCTTCGGAAAGGTTGTTAGAAACGGTATAAACTTTTCTATCGTTTATATCAATGTTGTTACCTTTCATTATAAGGTCTATTTTGTCGGATTCGGTAGGCTCTAAGTCGTTTCTTCTCTCGTTTGCAAGGGCTCTTAAATATCTGCGGATAATTTCTTGTTTTGCCGCCTCTACGCAAACGTCGTTATCGCTAATCGCATAACCTGCCATATTAACGCCCATATCAGTTGGCGATTTGTATGGCGATTTACCCATAATTTTTTCAAAAATTGCGTTAAGAACAGGGAAAATTTCAACGTCACGGTTATAGTTTACGGCTTGTTTTCCGTAAGCGGATAAATGCCACGGGTCAATCATATTTACGTCGTTAAGGTCTGCCGTTGCGGCCTCGTAAGCAAGGTTTACCATGTGGTTAAGGGGAAGGTTCCAAATGGGGAAAGTTTCGTACTTTGCGTATCCTACCTTATTACCTCTTAAATGCTCAAGATAAAGTTGAGAAAGGCAAGTTCCCATTTTGCCCGAGCCCGGACCGGGTGCGGTAATAATTACAAGATCTCTGGAAGTTTCTATATATTCGTTTTTGCCAAGACCTTCGGGGCTTACGATAAGCGGAACGTTGTGAGGGTAGCCTTTAATCGTGTAGTTATGATAAACTTTAACTCCAAGTTTTTTAACTTTTTCCTCAAAAATTTTAACTGCGTCGTTATTTTCAACGTGTTGAGTTAAAACTATACTACCAACGTATAAATCGTAACTTCTAAAAACGTCAATAAGTCTAATGGCGTCTTGATCGTACGTAATACCGAGGTCTGCGCGCACTTTATTATGGATAATATCGTTTGCGTTTACAACGATTACTATTTCAGCCCTGTCTTTAAGTTTGCAGAGCATCTTTATTTTATTGTCGGGCTCAAAACCGGGTAAAACCCTTGACGCGTGAAAGTCGTCGAAAAGTTTTCCGCCAAATTCAATATATAATTTTCCGCCAAATTCCTCAATTCGTTCAAGAATTTTTTCAGATTGAAGTTTTAAGTATTTTTCACTGTCAAAACCGATTTTCGTCATTGTAAACCCTCTGCAATTTTAATACCTATTTATTATAACAAATACCGACCTTTTTTGCAATCAATCAATTTAAAATATTGTTGGTTATTTTTTTTAAAGTTCTATTGACAAAGGGGAAATTAATCATTATAATAGATTTGTAAATTTGCCCCCTTTTGAAAAGTCAAGAGGGGTATTTGTTTAAAGGTGAAAAAATGGAAGTTTTTAAAGTTGATTTATATGAGTATTTTAACGTTTCTAAACCCGAAGGTGGGGAAGGTGTTTTGACTTGCTATATTATAAACCGTTCTCCTGAAATAAATATAGACCGCAAAAGTCCCGCTATGCTCGTAATTCCGGGCGGTGGTTACGGTATGGTTAGTGATAGAGAGGGCGAGCCCGTTGCTCTTGCGTATTTGTCGAAAGGTTTTAACAGTTTTGTGTTAAATTATTCCGTAGCGCCCATTAGGTATCCTTACCAACTCACCGAGGCGGTGATGGCCATGGCGTACATAAGATTAAACGCTGAAAAGTTGGGCGTAAACGCTGAAAAAATTGCTTCGGTAGGATTTTCGGCAGGCGGTCATCTTTGCGCGTCTTTAGGTTCTTATTATGACAGTGAGGACGTAAAATCTTTGTTTTCAAGTCCCGTAAATGCAAGACCTAACGCCGTCGTTTTGTCTTATGCCGTAATTACGCATAAAAACAAAGCGCATATAGGCAGTTTTGAAAATCTTTGCGGAAAGGACAACTTTGAACTTTACGAAAAACTTGATATTTTAAATTTAGTCAATGAAAATTCTGCTCCGGCATTTATTTGGGCAACGTATAACGACGGCGTTGTGCCCGTTAGAAATTCTATCCTTGTTGCGGAAGCGTACGAGAGGGCGGGTGTTCCTTTTTCAGTTCATATTTGGGGAAAAGGCGCGCACGGAATTTCAGTTGCGAATAGAACTGTTTACGGCACTGAAAACGGAGAGTGTCCAAGTTTAGCAAATGCGTCAAAAAGCGTCGGTTCATGGGTTGATTTGTCCGTTGAATGGTTAGACGAAATGGGAATTAATATAAACGATTAAAAAGACAATGAAAAAGCGAGTGGAAACTTTTTTAAGTTTCCACTCGCTTTTTCATTGTCTTATATACTTCGTTTACCTACGTTTGCTGTTTCGCCCTCAAAACTTTGGTGACCAACAAGGTCTACCAAATCTTTTCGGGCTCACGAGCCTTGGTAAACTCGCATCTAAGCCTTTAAAATATACTCGGACAAGGTGGTATAAGGGTGGAGCGTCACGGCGTCGCAAATCGGCTTTTTGTCAGCGAATTACTAAAAGTAATCCGCAAGACCTTTCAGCCATTTGCTCCTTTTCAAACAAAATCTTTTACTGTGTAAAATCTTTTGTTTGAGGTTTAATACAAACTATAAGCTGTGGCGGTAGCAATATGGATGCAACGTCACGTTGCTGACCAACAAGGTCTATTGTGTCCGCAAACCTAAGTCGAGCCTTGTCTTGCTTGTTTCTAAACCTTTATTTAAAGGCTTATCTACTTCGCAAAAGAGCGTTACTGCTTTAAAGTCTAAACCCCGATGACCAAAGAGGTCTATCGTATCTTATCCTTTAAAGCGAGCCTTCTTTTGCTCGCATCTAAGCCTTTAAAATGAGTTCAAAGTTTTATTCGCATTTTACAAAGATTAGTGGTGTAATAAATATTTTTAAGTACAAGAAATACCGCAAATTCCAATGGAACTTGCGGTAAAGTATTTTTTGATAAAAATTAAGCGTTCTTTAAAGCGTTGATTTTCTTAGCAAGACCTGACTTTTTGTTAGCAGCAGTATTCTTGTGGTAAACGCCCTTAGAAACAGACGAGTCAATAATTGATGCGGTTTCAGGGTAGAGTTTAACTGCTTCTTCATAGTTGCCCGAATCGATAACAGCGTTAAGTTTTTTGATAGCCGTCTTTACTTCGGATTTGTTGTTCTTGTTTACTGCGTTCTTCTTTGCGCTTACGAGTACACGCTTTTTAGCGGATTTAATGTTAGGCACTTTATTTCTCCTTTATATAAAAACAATTTTACAGTGAACATATTTTATCACAAAATTTTAGACTTGGCAAGAATATTTACCCCCTTTTTTCAAATTATTTTAAGTATTATTAAAATTTTTTAAATGTAATAACTCTTTCGCCCTTCGCATATTATATTTTTTGACGCGAGGTAAGGTGATGGATGATAGATGTATTGCAGTTTTAGATAGCGGAATAGGCGGTGTTATTACTCTTAAAAAGTTAAAAGAAAAGTACCCTAATGAAAACTTCGTTTACTTTGCCGATTTAAAAAATTTCCCCTACGGAAATAAAAGCGAAAAAGAGTTAAAAGATATCGCTTTTTCAAATTACAAAAGACTTTTGTCTTTTGGGGTAAAGGTTGTAGTGTTTGCTTGCAATACTTTATCGGTTACTGCGGAGGAGTGTTTTACTAATTCTCCCGTCCCCGTTATCGGGGTGAAACCGATAGCAAGAAAACAAGGAAAAGGGCTTTTGATATGTACGCCAAAAACGGCAAATAGCGTATACGTGCAACAACTCAAAAAAGACGCCGATTTAACAGTTTTGCCTCAAGACGGACTTGCCGACGAAATAGAACTTTCTTTTGAGGGAAAACCCATAGATTTAAAGAAGAGATTTTTAGGTGTGAGCCGTGATTACGATTACCTTTCATTGGGTTGTACGCATTATCCATTTCTAACCAAAGAGTTTGAAAAAATATTTCCTAAAAGCCGTATTATAAGCGGTGAAGAGTTGATTTTTGACAAATTCAATAAAATAGTGACCACCGCTAACCCCAATAGAAAAAACGGCATAGTTTTATTTGTTGGTGACGGGCGTAAAAAGGCTGAGCAATTATTCAACCGCATTTTTTAAGATAAATCCTTAAATTTTAATTATATTAAAACCGATTAAAACACGAGTTTAAAAAGGCTAATTTCCCAAGGTGGACAAATTACGCCTTTTTTTATAAAAAAATTTTAAATTTTTGCAACTTTTTCCACAAAAGTGGTTGACAGTGGTCGTGCGTTGTGTTATAATTGAATTATGAAAATGAGACAAGGAGGATGCTTTTATGTTTTCGGGCGAACAAGCACATCAACTTGATGCAAAAAACAGAATAAGAATACCTGCAAAATTTAAAAGCGAAATGACCGAGAAAATGGTATTTTGTCGCGGTACGACTCCTTGTATTTACGTTCTTCCAAAAAGCGAGTTTGAAAAGATGGCTCAAAAGTTTAACGCGGTATCGTTTTTTGATGAAGATGCGCAAGAGGCTTTCTCGTTTTTCATGTCTTCATTTGAATCGGTTGAAGAGGACAATCAAGGAAGAATAGTTATACCTTCGGCATTAAAAGAATATGCGGGTATAGATAAAAACGTAATAACCGTCGGCGTGTTTAACAGACTTGAGATTTGGAGCGAGGAAAATAGAAAAGAGGCTGAAAGAAAAACTACTTACGCGTCGAGAATGAGAACTCTTTCGGAGAAAACGCAATAATGGAATTCGTTCACTATTCGGTTATGAAAGAGGAGTGTTTAGAGGGGCTTAACTTAAAACCCGACGGAATTTATTTTGACGGGACGTTAGGCGGTGCTGGACATTCATTTGAGATTTTAAAGAGAACTCAGCCAAGCGGACGGCTAATTGCTACCGACCTTGATAAAGAGGCTATTTTAAACGCCGAACAACGACTTAAAGAGTTTAACGGAAGATTTCAACTTGTAAATTCCAATTTTAAAAGATTTAATTTAGTTCTTGACGAACTCAACGTCGATAAGATTGACGGGGCGCTTTTAGATTTAGGAGTTAGTTCATATCAACTTGACAATAGAGAAAGGGGTTTTTCCTATCTTTCTAATGAAACGAGGCTTGATATGAGAATGGATCAATCTTCAGGCAAAAGCGCGTGGGAAGTTGTTAATAATTATGAAAAATCAAAACTTTCCTATATTTTTTCAGTTTACGGAGAAGAAAAGTTTGCCGATAATATTGCAAAAAATATATGCGAAGAGAGAAAAATAAAACCGATTGATACGACGGGTGAACTCGTTAAAATAATTGATAAAAGTATTCCTTATAAGTTCAAACAAAACGGACATCCTGCAAAAAAGACCTTTCAAGCGATAAGAATTGAAGTAAACGAAGAGTTAGACGGACTTGACAAGTGTTTGAAAGATATAGTTAAAAGACTTAAAAAGGGCGGAAGATTGGTTGTTTTAACCTTCCATTCGTTAGAAGACAGAATAGTAAAACAAACTTTCAAAGATTTAGAAACCGACTGTATATGTGATAAGCGATTACCGATTTGCGTTTGCGGTAAGAAAAGGGAGATTAAGTTGATCAATAAAAAACCTATTGAGGCAACCGAAAAAGAGTGTTTAGAGAACTCAAGGTCAAAAAGCGCAAAATTAAGAATTATCGAAAAAATCTAAAAAATTATAATA
>SVIB01000014.1 GCA_015055505.1 Clostridiales bacterium | reverse complement strand
TGCCTAAACTTGCCGAATTCTGTTTTACGGTGTGCGATAAGGATTTCCCCGAAAGGGCAAAATCGGTAGGCGGTGGAATAATAGTCGGCGGAAGTAATTACGGTCAAGGTTCGTCAAGAGAACACGCGGCGTTAGTTCCGCTGTATTTAGGAATAAAAGCCGTAATTGCCAAGAGTTTTGCGCGTATTCACGTTGCAAATCTCATAAATTTTGGAATAGTACCGCTTACTTTTGCAAACCCCGAAGATTACTCGAAATTAAACGAGGGGGATAATTTATATATAGAAAATTTCCGCTTAGCGTTGGAAGAAAAAAACCAAACGGAATTAGTAAACGTTACAAGTGGCGCGCGGATAAAGTTAAATATGCAATTTACCAAACGGCAAAGGGAAATTTTGCTTGCCGGCGGACTGTTAAATTACACTAAAAACAAAGCGTAGAAAGCGGAGGAAAAATATGGATAATTACAAAGAAAATCTTGATATTGCCTGTCAAAAGTTTAGAGCAATTCTTGAAAAACAACTTGCAAGAGTAGAGGATATGAAGTCGCAAGGCGATTTTACCGATTACTCTAAATTAGACGTCATAAAAATAGGCGTGTGCGGTGGGGACGGAATAGGTCCTACTATTACCGCCGAGGCTGAAAAGGTGCTAAAGTTTATTTTAGCCGATTTAGAGGACGAAGGAAAGGTTGAATTCGTAACTATTGACGGACTTACCATTGAAAACAGAATAGAAAAAGGCAAAGCAATTCCCGACGACGTTATGGAAAAACTTAAAAGTTGCGACGTCATTTTAAAAGGTCCTACGACGACTCCGCAAAAGGGCGACGGAATGCCTAATATCGAATCGGCTAACGTCGCTATGCGAAAGGCTCTCGACCTCTTTGCCAATATCCGTCCCGTAAAAGTCCCCGAAGAGGGGATAAATTGGGTTATTTTCCGTGAAAATACCGAGGGGGGATACGCAGTTGGCTCGTCAGGGTTTAACGTTACCGAGGATTTAGCAGTTGACTTTACGATAACTACAAAACAGGGCTCGGATAGAATAGCAAGGCTTGCCTACGACTATGCGAGAAAGAATAATATGGGCAGAGTTTCGCTCGTTACAAAGGCAAACGTAATAAAAACTACCGACGGAAACTTTTTAGAGGACTGTCATAAAGTTGCCGACCTTTATCCCGATATAGTGACCGACGAGTGGTATGCCGATATTATGACGGCAAAACTCGTAGATAAAAAGCGTCGCCGTGATTTTAAGGTGTTACTTCTTCCCAACCTGTACGGAGATATAATTTCCGACGAGGCGGCGGAATTTCAAGGTGGAGTAGGTACTGCAGGTTGCGCCAATATAGGAAAAAAGTACGCTATGTTTGAGGCTATACACGGCTCTGCGCCAAGAATGGTAAAAGAGGGCAGGGCAATTTACGCCGACCCGTGTTCTATGCTTAGAGCGTGCGTAATGCTCCTTAATCATATAGGGTATACGGACAGAGGCGCAAAACTTGAAAGAGCGCTGGATATTTGTTCGTTTGAAGAGAAAAAAATAACTGTTACGGGTCGTGATACCGGCGCTACTTGTTCGCAGTTTGGCGAATACGTAATGCAAACGCTAAAGAATCTGTAAAAACTGCAAAAACTAACTAAAGGTAAGCACCCCAAAAGTTAAAACTGCTTTTGGGGTGCTTAGTTTTTTCGTGTGTTTAAAATAAAGGCTATATCACAACTCGTGACAGATATTTAAAGGTTTATCTACTTCGCACACCTTCGTTTACTGTTTCGCCCTCAAAACCTTGGTGACCAACAAGGTCTACCAAGTCTTTTTGGGCTCGCGAGCCTCGGTGTGCTTGTATCTAAGCCTTTAACAAGTTAAAGGTTTATCTACTTTGCAATACTATTCTTTTTGCGGATTTTTGCAATTCCTACGACCAACAAGGTCGCTCCCTTGCAAAAACCTCGTAAAAATCCCGTCTTGTTCGTACCTAACCCTTTAAATTTTATCAGTCATACGTTGTGACAGCGCCAAAATAAAAAATGAATTTGAGATAATATTAAAACGGTAAATAATCGACTTATAGGCGCACTTATTTGTTAAAACTGCAAAATTTTTTAGACTTTGTATTAATAAAGAGAGGTCTTTTTATATCTGCTTAGAGTAAGTTCCGTTTCCTTTTTAAACACCTTTTCAAATAAAGATGTTACAAATTGGAAGAGAAAATTATTTGATTATTTTTCGTAATGAAGTATAATAGGATATATCAAATGACGAACAAAGAGAGGGAAAAAATGTTCGAGTATAAGAGAAAAGTTCACTTGGATTTTCACACTTCGCCGTATATTCCAAATATTGGAGAGCGTTTTGACAAAAAGCAGTTTCAAGAGCAACTTATAAAAGGGAACGTTCAAAGTATAACCTTATTTGCAAAATGCCATCACGGATATATGATGTATCCGTCAAAAGTCGGTACAATGCACCCGAATTTAGATTTTGATTTAATTGGCAAACAAATAGAGGCTGCGCACGAAATAGGGGTAAAAGCGCCTATTTATATTCCTGTAGGTTGGAGCGACTTAGATTCAATCACCCACCCAGAGTGGAGCGTAGTTTCTTTTGAAACGGGTAAAAGACAATACGTTGATATCGAGGGCAGAGAGAACGAGAAAAGACCTGAAATACTTTGGTCGCAACTTTGTCCTACGGGAGAATATTTAACTTTTGTAGAAAAGATAACCGAAGAAATTTGCCAAAGATATAATCCTGTAGACGGTTTGTTTTTTGACATTTGCTTTATAGACTTATGCGTATGCGAAAACTGCAAGAGGGGAATGAAGGAATTGGGTCTTGACCCAACGAATAAGAGCTACGTAGAAAAGTATTATAAAATTTCTCATATCAGTATGATGGATAGGCTCTACAACTTGGTTAAGAGTTACAATAAAGACGCCTCGGTTTTCTTTAACGGATGTTGTACTCTTAAAAATTCAAAAGAGTATTTAAAATATCAAACGTTTTATGAAATGGAAGTTTTGCCAACGGCTTACGGAAACTTTGACGACAGTGATTTTATTTGCAGAAAACTTGAACCGCTTAATAAAGAAATCTTTGGTATGACGGCGAAATTCCAAACGGAGTGGGGGGAATTCGGCGGATACAAAACCAAAGAGGCATTAAAGTACGAGATTGCAAATTGCCTTTCGTTAGGGGCTGGCGCAATAGTCGGCGACCATTGTCACCCAAACGGCTATATGGATAGCGCCACCTATTCAAATATAGGTTACGCCTATGCGTATATGAAAACGCTTGAAGATTATTCGCTCAACACTAAGCGTATTGCAGACGTTGGTGTAATAATTGCAGATGACGATAGGGCAAATTTGGGGTTAAACGTATTTTTATTAGAACAACAAATTGATTACAAAGTCGTTTATGAAAAAGAAGATTTAAAGGGGTTAAAACTTTTGATTTTGCCCGATAACGCAACGGTTACGAGTGAACTTGTCGAGCCAATAAACGAGTTTATAAAAAACGGCGGTAAAATACTTGCCTCCGGCTCGTCGATTTTTGGGAATTTTACGTGCGGTATCGAAAAATTTGACGATTCAAAATGCGACGTAGATTACGTTACGCCAAACTTTGAGGTAGGTCTTGAAGGCGCGCCAATGCTTATGAATATTGCAGGGTTTAAAACAAATGGAACGGAAAGCGGATTTAAACCGACGGCATATATAAGCGAGCCGTATTTTTCAAGGACGTACGCCCGTTTTTCGGGACATAAAAATACGCCGTTTAAAGAAAAATCAAATACGGTTGCACTATGGGAAAAGGAAAATATTATTTATTTTTCGCATAATATTTTTACGATTTATAAAGAATACGGCTCAAGTTTTGTAAGAAACTACATTCTGCATGCGCTTAATAAATTATATACGGGCAGAATTACGGTATGTAAAGATTTATCTACCGTAGGAAGAGTAAGACTTCGTGAAAATGAAGACGGGAATTATTATATTCTTCATCTACTGTACGCCGTTCAAATCAAGAGAGGTAAATGCTATACGACTGACGACTTCCCAACGTTTAGGGAAACGGTTGTTGAACTTGAACTTGAGCATGACGTTAAGACGTGTAAAGACTTAATTACAGGACGAGAAATAAAACTTAAAAAAGTAGGCAATAAGACGGTTTTAACCGTACCGGAATGGAAAATGCATTCGGCATTGTTGCTTAAATACGATAGATAAAAAGACTAATTCGAGCGTTCTCCGTTTTAGTAACGAAAGCGTTTGAAAATACAAAGCCACCCGCTTTTTACGGGTGGCTTTTACTGTGTTTAATCAGTTTTTTCACAAAGTTTTCTAAACTCTTTCGGTGTAAAACCGAACATTTTTTTAAACGCTGTATGAAATTGGGAAACGGATGAATATCCTACGCTAAAAGCAATTTCTTTTATGCCCATATCGGTACTTGACAGAAGACTCTTTGCGTACGTAAACTTCATTTTGATATTGTAAATAAATCTATCGACGCTTCAATTTATACTGAATTACACTTTGCGTTTAAGGCAACTCAGCAAGTAACGTTGAGTAACGGAGACTATCAAACTAACGTTATTACGCCAAATACTTGGTATTTCGTAAAACTTGAAAAGCAAGCAGACGGAAGCTGGACAATTTCAGCAAAGAAGGTTGGGGATAGCGACTACGTAGCATTAACGGCTGACCCGCAATTCTTTGGCGCAGGTAAAGCAACGTTTGAAACTATGTTTAAAACGTACTTATGGACGGCTGATACCTATAACCACGAGGTATATGCAACTGCCGTTTGGGGTGTTACTAGTGTTGTTAATAGCGAAATAACTGCTTGGAAAGAGGCAGGCGCAGAAAAACTTGGCAGTGCGTTAAATTCAAGCGAGGCGCTTGATGAAACGTTAGGTGGACTTACAGTTTATAAGACAAACGGCGGTTACGATCAAAGTATTGTAAATAAATCTATCGACGCTTCAAATTATTCTAGTCTATACTTTGCGTTTAAGGCAACTCAGGCAGTAACCTTGAGTAACGGCAACGGTGGTGTCAACGTAATCACGGCAAATACGTGGTATTTCGTTAAACTTGAAAAGC
Organism: Clostridiales bacterium; assembly: GCA_015055505.1. Classification (GTDB taxonomy): domain Bacteria; phylum Bacillota; class Clostridia; order Christensenellales; family Borkfalkiaceae; genus UBA10281. The sequence continues at coordinate 37,659 of SVIB01000014.1, read as the reverse complement.
AAGCAGACGGAAGTTGGGCGATTTCCGCAAAGAAAGTTGGAGACAGCGAGTATACGGCGTTCACGGCTAGCACCGAATTCTTTGGCGTAGGTAACGCAACGTTTGAAACCATGTTTAGAACGTACTTGTGGACGGCTGACACCTATAACCACGAAGTATATGCAACCGACGTTTGGGGTAAATCTATCGTTGATACCGAAATAGAAGGTTGGGAAGCTGAAGGCGCGGAAAAATTCGGTAGCGCACTCAATTCTAGTGTTGCTATTGAAGAAACATTTTTTGGTTTAACTGTTTACAAAACTAACGGCGGTTACGGACAAAACATTGTAAATACGTCAATAGACGCATCAAAATATTCTATTTTACACTTTGCATTTAAGGCAGATAAAAATGTAACCTTAAGCAACGGAACAACTAATGCAATTACAGCAAATACGTGGTATTTTGTAAAGCTTGAAAGACAAGTAGGCGGAAGTTGGACGATTTCAGTTAAGAAAGTTGGAGATAGCAAGTATACGCCTTTAGAAGCAAGCGAAGAATTCTTTGGTGCAGAAAAAGCAACGTTTGAAACAATGTTTAGGACGTACTTATGGTTAGATGCGGAGCATATGAATGACAACCATGAAGTATACGCAACTAACGTTTGGGGTGTTATATGCGACGACTCAAACGCTGTTTGGGACGGAGCAACCTACAAATGTAGCCTTTGCCAAGAAGTGTTTGGCACGGTAACGGAAAACGTTAGTAAAACCCAAGAAGTTGTTTTATACACCAACGCAACGTATGCAGGGAAAAATGCGTCGGGCAATGCGTTTGACGCAAGCGTAGCAAAATCGGTTACCATTGACCTTTTGGAAATAACCGAGTTTGAAATTAGCGATATTACAAACGTAAAATTAAACGGTGTAGCGTGCACTGTGAAAGGATTAGAAGATAACAAAGTAACGATTGACGGCGTAGTTCCCTACGCCGTCTTCGGCGAATGCGCGTTGACTGCGCAAATTACTGTTAAAGGAAAAACGTTTGATATTCAAATGCCTATCCTTGTAATCACCGATTTGATTACAACTGCGGACGGTTTGTTGAACGTAAGAAAGGTTCTCCGCGGTCAGGATGCAGAGATTGCTTATAATACGGCGAATCCCGTTGCAAACCTCGTTATCGGCGGTACGGGCGGTTTAGGTACGATGAACGGAAGAGGTTACTATAAACTCGGCGCTAATATTGATTTGGTAAACCATAGCATTGCTAACGTGAGCACTAACACTACGAACAGCTATAACCGCGTTTACGTGTTCGGCACTACGGCAGTACCGTTTGTAGGTACGTTCGACGGCGCGGGTTACGTATTAGATAATTTCATATCTAAGCCCAATTTTTGGAATTATAACGTAACAACGGGCTTTACCTACTTATTCCAAGATCCTAATGGAGAAACCGGCGAAAGTCATGCGCATGAAATCGAGGCTTCGCTTTTCGGTATGGTAGACGGTACGGTTAAAAACCTTGCCATTACCAACGCTGTTTTCGGACAAAACGGTAACGTTGTGAACGGCGGTAACGGTAGGTTGGAAAACGTATACGTACAAATTAACGACTTGCAAGCGGACGCTAACGTTTTCGTTGCGCCTATCGCACAGCATTACGGTGACGTAACGCTTATGAACGTCGTTATCGATTTAACAAAGCACAGTTCCGCAATTTTGAACGGTACGTCGACCGCAATTTCAACTCATTATCCTTCCGTTATCGGTTTGGGCGCTAAAAATATCGAAAACGTAGGCGTTTACGGTTTTGATACGGCTTGGATTGACAACAACACAGGTCGCGGTAGCGTATATGCGGTTAGCGTTGACGGTAGCATTGTAAACACCGACGGTAGCGCGGAGGGTATTTATACGGTTTATGCGAATGGAACAACTAACAATGCAACCTTCTGGCAGATAAGTTTAGATTCTACCGTTTGGAAGATTGTAGACGGCGTACCTATGCTTATAAACGTTTCTGCAATCGGTACGGAGACGGATGAAGATAACTGGATGGGTGAAACAGGCGATGGCTACAATATCGCTTGGAGTGACGAAGTTGCAGGCTCTTACGAGGCAGTAAAGGAAATTAGAGCCGTTACCAATGAGGTAACGGGGCATACTCTTGGCGTAACGGCAGAAGACGGTGCTAATATTATCGTCGGTACGTATGCAAGGTTTGCTACAGAGGCAGGCGTTGACGTAGGCGAACTTGCAACCGACGGCAGAGTAAATTACGGCGTATACAAAAACGGAGATAAGATTTACGTGCTTGCAGACGGCGAAGAAGGCTTTAGATTTGCTGCGGATATGCTCCTTTATCAACTTTACGGCTATAACGAATTAGCAAACGACAGCTTCACGTGGACGGAGTCTACGATTTCACTTGAAAACGTAACGAATGAAACGGCGCAAATTGCATTTAGCAAGCGTGATCCCGCAAACGGATATAATAGCGGAGATATGAACTTCAACGCAAACGCAACCTATTACACCTATAGCGATATGCATAACGCGTTAGATTTCTTGTATGAGACCGACGGTAGCGGAAACGTAATAGGTAGCGAGCCGGTTGGAACTTATGCAAATACCAACTACTGGTTATCTTCAAATTGCGACGACGTACGCGACGGCGATAATATTAGCGGCGAACAACTTTGTTTCTTAGCGCACGGCAATAAGACGGCGTTTGACGCCTTAGTAGATCAGGTTGTAAATAGAATCCTCAAAGTAGCAGAAGCAAATCCTACTATGACGGTTATAAACTTTATGGTTGAGGACGACTCCGAATACTGTATGTGCGCAACGTGTAAGCCTTTCTATAATCCGTCCATTCCGCAGTTGCTCTTCTTAAATACCGTAGCCGAAAAATTAGAAACTAACGAAGATCTCAAAAATAGTTGCAGAACTATTGATATCGTATTCTTTGCATACTCTTCGTATGCGAATGCGCCGATTACTTCTACTAATGTAGCAACGTCTGCGCTTGCAAATGCAAAGTCGGCTCTTGGGTTACCTGATACGGCAACGGAAACGGTAGCGTTTACGTACGCGGATATGAACAAGGCGGGCGCAACCTATACGGCTGCAAACGATAATACGCAAAGAAGCGTGTTAAAAGCGCATAAAAATCTTCGTTTACAATGGACTACCGATAAGGCGTTCCACTCGTACTCGTTAATTGACGAGGCAAACAGCGCGACTTATCTTGACTTGATGGCTTGGATGACATCGGTAGACGCTAATAAAACCGAAGTGTTTATGTATCAAACGACCTTCAACGATTACTTCTTGCCTTTGAACACTTGGAGATATCAGGTAGAATGGTATAAAAACTTGAACGCTATGGGTATTAACGGCTATATCTTCAACCTTGGCGATATTAGTAATCCTACCAATGCGCAAACGGGATTCTCGGCATTTAAGACGTATATCGACAGCCGAGCAATGACGGATAGTACCGTAACTTACGAGCAGTTGAAGGATGAGTTCTTCGGCGTAAACGGATACTACGGCGCAGCAGGTCCTACTATGCGTGACTTCTTTGAGGAATTGGAAAGCGTAATGAACGCAAAGAGACAAACGGGTAATTACTTAGATTACGGCAACTTTAGTCATTATGATTATAACGCAACGAATTCTCCGTATTATCATTATTATACGGACGGAACGAATAAACAGGCTGTAAAAACTACGCAAGCAGCTCGCGTGCAGGCATGGTTTAACGGTGCGTTCCGCTTACCTCAGGCAGGAATTCTCTTCGGGGATATTGAAGACGGAGCGTTGAATATAAATACGAATAAGTATCAATGGAACGAGCCGGAAGGAACGTATACATTGACTCTTCCTACTGCAAAGACGGACGTATACGTACATAGCAAATACTCCTCGCAATTAGAAACTTTAAAAGCGTGGTATCAGTATTGCGTAACGGCTAAAGGTATGGTAGCAGAAGATTCTGTTTATGCTAAGAGAATACAGGTAGAATCTTGGTTCACTGAATATGCACTTCGTCTTTTCCACTCTACGTATACGGTAAGTTTCGAGTTGACTAATGAACAATCCGGCTATACAGCAAGGTGTACTGGTGTTACGGCGACCTTGTCCGCGGATATAGGAATTAGCAGAAGTGCAACTGAATTCTATAACGAATTGATAGCAGTCGGTATGATAAGACCTAGCGAACAATCTACCTTTGATACGGCTGAAAAGTTGTCGCTTGGATGGACGACGTTCTATAGACGCAACGGAACTACTGCTATTACGGGTGCTAACTGCGTATGTGAAATTAGTACGTCGGCGTTTGTAAACTGGGGCGTTTTTACGGCGCAAGCCTAACGTTTTCATAAGCAGTTTTTAAAGTATCGTTTTAAAAACGTAACTGACAATAACAAAATCCCACCCCTACCACTACTGGTAGGGGTGGGAAATTTTTTGGCTGAAATTCAGCGTAAATACTTATAAATTAAAAAGAATAATATCTTTAAATATATCATATATTTAACTATGAAAAAAGTATTAAAAATTATCCTCTGCGCCATTACGGTTGGCGTAGTAATTTTTGCGCCCGCCGTGGCTTATAAAAAGACTTCTTCAGTAGAGAGTTTTCCTAAAACTACGCCTACGTATAAAACTGTCGTTAAACTGTGGAATATAGACGTTTTTGAAGGCGGAATAGGTTCACGAGGTGATTTTTTAAGTAAAGTTTCGCTTGGTTTTAAGGGAAGCGGAACTCTCGTGATGGTAATAAGCCATACGGTTGAAAGTGCTAAAAAATCGGTCGAAAAAGGGGAAATTCCGGATATCGTGTCTTTTGGCGTGGGCGTTGACTTTTTAACTCCGTACGTGAAAAAACTAAGCGAAACAGAATTTAAAGGCGGAGAAAACGGCGGACAAACGTATGCGTATCCGTGGTGTAGGGGCGGATACTTTTTAATAACAAAAACTGAGGATAATCAACCTATAGACCAACTTATCGTATCACAAAACGAATATAATATGCCGTACGGGGCAATAAATATGTCAAAGTTATCCGCTATAGATACGGTATTTGAAGAACCTTTAAAAGCCTATACCGATTTTTTGTCGGGCAAAGGGGCTTTACTTGGGACTCAAAGAGATATTTGGAGATTGCAAAAAAGAGGGGTTAGTTTTTTTGCTAAGCCGTTAGAGAAGTTTTGCGATTTAATTCAGTACGTTGCGGTTACGACTTGTGAAGAAAGTAAGTTTTCAGTGTGTCACGATTTTTGTAAATATCTTTTATCAAACGGCGTACAAAATAAAATTACTGAAATTGGAATGTTTCCAATGAAAAACAATCCGTACGCGGACGGTTTAGGGCAATATCAACTGAAAAATACCGAGTATACGGTAAGCCCGTTTACCTCTGCTCAGTTTATAAAAGAGTTAAATAAAGAGTTTACTGCGCAAAAAATAACAAACGATAGTTTGTTGAGGTTTAAAAATGTGTTAAAACGCTTGTAATAAAACCGAATTTATAGTAAAATAGGAGGGTAATAATGTTAAACTGCGGTGTTGTGTCGCAATTTTTTAAAGAGCAGTCGATAGAATTTGCTGAAAACTTCCCGTTAAAGGGAAAAAGTACCTATAAAACCGGTGGAAACGCAAGGTTTATAGCCTTCCCCGATAATGCCGAAAAGGTAAGAGTTTTAACTCAAAAGTTACTTGATTTAGATGAGAAATACCGAATAATCGGCGCTGGCTCTAACTTGCTTATAGCCGATAGCGGTTACGACGGAGTGGTTATTTCAACCGAAAAGTTAAAAGGTGTGACTGTAAAAGGTAAAATCGTAACGTGCGGAGCGGGAGAAAAACTTAAAGATTTTTTATCGGTTGCACACCTAAACAGTCTTGGCGGAGTGGAATTTTTAAGCGGAATACCTGCAACGGTAGGCGGAGCGGTTGCTATGAACGCCGGATGTTTTGGCAAAAACGCAGGCGATTACGTTTCTTACGTTTCTTCGGCAAGCGGAATTTATAATTCCCAAGACTGTCGGTTTGGGTATAGGACGAGTAGATTTAAAGACGGAAAAGATTGCATAATAACCGTATGTTTTAATCTTGAAAACGTCGAATACGACCAATCGGAAAGCAAAATGGCGTATTTTTTAAAATTGCGACGGGGTAAACAGCCTAAAGGTCGTTCGTGCGGTAGTGTGTTTAAAAACGACGGATACTTTGCGGGAAGAGTTATTGAAAGTTGCAATTTAAAGGGATTTAGAATTGGAACGGCAAAGGTTTCCGAAAAACACGCTAATTTCATTTTAGCGGATGAAAATGCGAAAAGTGCCGATATAAGTCGGTTAATCAACTATATTAAAAAGACAGTAAAAGAAAAAAGCGGTATTTTACTTGAAGAAGAACTTGAATATTTAGGTGATTTTGGAGATGAAAATCAATCTTGATTTACATACCCATACCGTATACAGTCACGGTAAAGGGACAATAGAGGAAAACGCAATTTCCGCAAAAGAAAAGGGGCTTTACGGCATAGCCATAACCGACCACGGTTTTTCGCACCCTGCTTTTGGCATGCGCCGAAGGAAATTGGCGCAAATGCGTCAAGATTGTATTACCGCGGAAAAAAATACGGGCGTAAAAGTATTGCTTGGTATAGAGTCCAACATAAGAGGGGTTGACGGCACGATAGACGTACAGCCTAAAGACTACGGAAAACTCGACGTCGTTTTAGCAGGTGTTCATAAGTTTATATTTTACAATTCAATCGCTGATTTTGGAAAACTGCTTATTCGCAATATGTGTCACGACAAATTTAAGATAAAAGCGACGGACAAGCTTATAAAATACAATACGGCGTGTTACGTAAACGCAGTTAAAAACAACCCTATAGACGTACTTACGCATATTGGGTTTGGGTGTGCGTGTGATGCGGAAGAGGTTGCAAAAGTGGCGGCGGATTACGGCACTTATATTGAAATTAGCACTAAGAAAAACCCATTAACTGACGAAGAGTGGCGCAAGGTAATTGATACGGGCGTTTACTTTGTGCTTGATAGCGACGCTCATTCAGTCGATAGAATAGGAGATACCGCTCTTTTTGAGGAACTTATAAAGCGAGTAGATTTTCCGTTGGAGCGTATAATGAATATAGACGGCAAAATTCCCACGAGGAGATTTGCCGAGTATAAAAAGAAACACGGTATAGAATAAAGGGTAAAATTATGAATTTTTCCGAAGAGGTAAAAAGTCAAGTATTAAAGGTAAAGCACGAGTCACTTTGCTGTAAAAAAGCCCTTCTTGCCGCTTTTTTGAGAACTGCCGGCTCTATTGGGGTAAAGGGCGGTAATATTGGTATTGAAATGGCAACCGATATAAAAGAGGTCGCCGACCGAATTTCCGCAATTATAAAAGAACTTTACGGACTTACTCCCGTGTATTCTAAAAGCGTGGACAAGCCGAAGAGAAAGGATAGGACGGTATTTTCGTGCATAGACAAAAACAGTATATACCTTCTTATAGACCTTGGAATTATAGAGGTCGATAAAGAGGGCGCAAATATAAAACTTAACGTAAATTGGGAAACGGTTGAGGACGACTGTTGTAAGACTGCGTACATAAGAGGCGCGTTTTTAGGTAGCGGTAGCGTAACCTTGCCGAAAGACGACGGCAGTTCGACTACGGGCTATCATTTAGAGTTCGTATTTACAAATTATCAAACTGCGACCGATTTTTGTGAGATTTTAAGCGAAGTTTACTTTATGCCAAAACTTATAGAGCGTAAAGAAACTTATATAGTTTACTTAAAAACGATTGATGAAATTACCGAACTTTTAGCAGTTATGGGAGCGGACGAAGCGGTTGAAAAAATAGTTGGTCTTGCAGCAAAAAAAGAGGCAAAAAACAACTATAACCGTAAACTTAACTGTGAAATTAGTAATATGTCCAAGCAGATGAGCGCGTCAGCAAAACAAATTAACGCCGTGTTGAAAATTCGCGAGGTTTTAGGGCTTGATTCCTTACCTGAGAATTTGCAAACCGTAGCAAAGGCAAGACTTCAAAATAAAGACCTTACTATGGTGGAACTTGCCGATAAACTTAAAATAACTAAAAGTTGTTTAAATCACAGACTTAGAAAAATAGTGGAAATTTCCGAAAACATATAGGAGAATCAAATGAAAAAGATAATTTTAACGGGTGACAGACCGACGGGCAGACTTCACGTAGGACATTACGTCGGCTCGCTTTCAAGAAGAGTTGAAATTCAAAACAAAGGCGAATTTGACGAAATGTACGTTATGATTGCCGACGCTCAGGCTCTTACCGATAACGCTGAAAATCCCGAAAAGGTTAGAAGTAATATTATAGAGGTTGCTTTAGACTACCTCTCTTGCGGTCTTGACCCCGATAAGATAACTTTATTTATTCAATCACAAGTGCCTGAACTTACCGAACTTGCATTTTATTATATGAATCTCGTTACCGTTTCAAGATTGCAACGTAATCCAACCGTTAAAAACGAGATTGTAATGCGTAATTTTGAGGCAAGTATTCCCGTTGGCTTTTTCAATTATCCCATAAGTCAGGCGGCGGATATAACCGCTTTTAAGGCAAACACCGTACCGGTCGGCGAAGACCAACTCCCAATGATTGAACAAACTAACGAAATCGTTAGAAAGTTTAACTCTGTTTACGGCGAAACTTTAGTCGAAGCAAAGGCAGTTCTCCCCGAAAGAAAGGTGTGTTTAAGACTCCCCGGAACGGACGGAAAGGCTAAGATGAGTAAATCGCTCGGCAACTGTATCTATCTTGCAGATACTCCCGAAAAGGTTAAACAAGCGGTAATGAGTATGTATACCGATCCCGACCATATTAAAGTTACCGACCCCGGCAAACTTGAAGGGAACGTCGTATTTACCTATCTTGACGCGTTTGCAACCGACGGACATTTTGAAAAATATTTACCCGAATATAAAAATCTTGACGAACTTAAAGCCCATTATACCCGTGGCGGTCTTGGCGATATGAAAGTAAAGAGATTTTTAAACGCCGTTTTAGAAGAAATTTTAACGCCGATAAGAGCAAGAAGAAAGGAATACGAAAAAGATATTCCCGCAGTGTACGAAATACTTAGAAAGGGTAGCGAAAGGGCAAGGGAAGTTGCCGCTAAGACCTTAGACGAAGTTAAGTCGGCAATGAGAATAAATTATTTTAAAGACGCCGAACTTATTAATAAGGAATATAACCCCGACTGATAGCGTTTGTGAAATTTAAGGTAGAATAGACAAATTTTTAAAAAACATTGACAAACGCAAAAGAAATAATATATACTTACAGTAATAGAAATATACGAAAATTAGGAGCGAATATATGGCAAATTTTTCCAATAAACAAATAAAGAGAAAAAGACCAAAAATCCGTACCGTAAAAAAAGATTACGATTATAATGAGAAAAAGATAATAAATCAACCCGAAGAAGTTGAAGAAACCGTTGTAACCTACGAAGAAGTTACTCCCGTTTATGAAGAGGTTACCGTAACCGAAACCGAAGAGGCAATAGAAGAAACTGCTGAAGAGATTGAAACCGAGGAAACCCAAGCGGAAGAAACGGTTGAGGAAGTAATTGAAGAAACTGCGGTTGAAGAGATTGCCGAAGAAGAGGTTGTAGAAACTGTTGAAGAGGTTGAAACCGAGGAAATTCAAGAGGAAAAAACGGTTGAGGAAGTAGTTGAAGAAACTGCGGTTGAAGAGATTGCCGAAGAAGAGGTTGCTCAGGAAGAAACGACTGATACGACTGAAACGGTTGAAGAACAACCCGAAGAGATAACTGAAGAAACTGCGGAAGAAACTGCTGAAGAAATAGTAGAAGAAGTTGAAGAGGAAGAAGTTACCGAAGAAACTCTTGACGAAGTTCCTCTTGAAATGAGCGAAGAAGAACAGGAAACTGCGCTTATGGAAGAGGGCAGTTTAGACGGTAGCGCCGAAGAGGTTGAAGAACTTGCCGAGGCTGTAGAAGAGACTGAAGCCGTTGAAGAGCCTACGGTAGAGGAAACCGAAGAGGTTGCGGAAGAAGTTGAAGAAGTCGAAGAAACTCCCGTTGAAGAAAGCGCGGAAGAGGTAATTGAAGAAACGGCTGAAGAAGAACAACCCGAAGAAGTCGTTGAAGAAACCGTAACCGAAGATATAGACGAAATTTCGGCAACTGAAGTTAAAACTGAAGAAACGGTAGAGGAAATCGCTGAAACCGTAGAAGAACAGCCCGAAGAGGTTGAAGAAGAAATTGCGGTAGCCGAAACTGCCGAGGCGGTTGAAGAGGATATCGAAGAAGAGGTTGAAGAGGAAGAGAAAGTAGAGGAAAAACCCAAAAAAGAAGAGTTTACTCTTACTGCTCCGCAAAACCTTGACGAGATTTTGGCTAATATTTGCACGAAAAGAGCGCGTAAACTTATTTACCGTCCAAACGACGTAATATTCTCGCATACGACGACCGTACTTGGCACTGACAAGACTAACGACGAAAAAATAAAAGTTAAAGCGATATTGGATGCGGAAATTAAGCAAGGCGTAAAACTTGGATACCTTGATAAGTTCGACGGACTTAAGATGAGCGAGCTTAAAGAGGAGTATGAAAACGATATAGTTTACGAATACGCTGACCAAGAATTTAAGCGCACGGGTATACTTCTTGACGGCGACAAAGTTAAAGTTTACGTTTACGATTGGGATATGAAAGCGTGTCACCACGTAGGATACGTAGACGACGAAACTGCTGAACTTGTAAAACCATACATAATAGATAGAGAAAAGTACAGTTTTGATATTAACGGTATAATCGTCGGCGGAAAATACAAGAAAGTTATCAAAGACGAAAAGACCGGCAAGATAACCGTCGAAAAGGGCAATGACGGAAATCTTGGAATGGAAATAGATATAAATATTATTAATAGAAAGGATTAATTTTAAAGGCTTATAAACGGCGCAATACTGCGTTTCTACTTTGTGTTCCAAACCCCAATGACCACAGAGGTCTATTGTGTCTTGTAACACAAAGTGAGCCTTGTCTTGCTTGTTTCTAAGCCTTTAATGTACTTAAACAAAGTGGTATAAGGATGCAACGTTACGTTGCTGACCGACAAGGTCTACCAAATCTTTTCGGGCTCACGAGCCTTGGCAACCTCGTTTCTAACCCTTTAAAACATTCTTGAACAAGGCTATGATAGGGTGGAGTGTCACGGCGTCGCAACACGATTTATTGTCCACCGTTTGCCTATCGACAAACGGTAAGACTTTACAATCGGTTGCCCCTTTTCATACAAAATCTTTTGTTTGAGTATTTTAGATAAACTATGAACTATGGCGGTAGCAACAAGGATGCAACGTCACGTTGCCTTTTCAAGCAAAATCTTTTACTGTGTAAAATCTTTTGTTTGAGTGTTTTATGGTACTTAAACAAGGTGGATTTATTTAAATAAGAAGTAATATTATAATACAAAAGTCCCCGAATAGGTCGATTAACGACCTATTCGGGGACTTTGTTTTAGTTTTAAATATGATTAGTTGTATTAATAATATTTCTTTAGTCAATAATGCCAAGCAAATAGTCGCTACTTTCATTGAAAAATAACGCAAGCGTAATTATTGCAGACGCGGTCGGCTCAGTTTTGCCAAGTTCCCATTTGGCTATTGCCGATTGACTTATTCCCGTGGCTTTTGATAATTCCATTTGACTCAAACTCAATTGTGTTCTTAATTCTTTTAATCTATCTTGAAATTTCATACAATAATTATATATAAAATAAGTCTAAAAATACTTGACAAGTCTAAAAAGACTTGATATAATTAAGAAAAGTTAAGTCTTTTAAGACTTGAATGGTATACAAGGAGAATAAAATGGACGACAATAAATGTAAAAATTGTATGTATGCAGAAAAAGTGGGCGGGGCTTTTGGTGATTGGTATTGCAGATTAAATACAACACGTGATATATTCGGGCGTGAAAAGTATTTAAAAATTGATCCGAATGCCTCATGTGCAAATTTTTCACAAGCATATACGCCTGAAAGTTCTGGTTATACGGGATCAAGGTCGAATTGTTATTTAACGTCTGCCTGCGTTGAATATATGGGTAAGGATGACGATTGTGAGGAGTTAACCGTATTAAGACAATTTAGAGATGACGTTTTAAGTAAGACAGAAGAAGGAAAAGCATTAGTTAAAAGATATTATGAAGTTGCTCCAAATATTGTTGCAAAAATAGAAATTTCAAATGATAAAGAAAAGTATTACGGTTACATATATGAGAAAGTTAAAAAGTGTATAGTTTTCTTAAAGGAAAATAAGCATGAAGATGCTTTAAATTTGTATAAAGAAATGGTTGAAACGTTAGATAAGGAATTATAATATGATTGTCAACATCTTATCTTTTATTACGTTTATTGCGCAATATCATGTAATAATTATTATTGGATGCGTAATTGCTATGTGTATTTGTTTTTATTATGAATTAGAAGAACTAGCAATGTTTTTTATAATTGTAGGTATTTTTTGTTTGATTATACCTGCTCTTGTAGGTGCAGGCAATAATAGTTCAAACTTGCTATCAAACTGTTATAGATATACTTATTAACAAATATAAAAGTCCCCGAATAGGTCGATTAACGACCTATTCGGGGACTTTTTACAATCTCAATTTGCTGACACTCTGGAACGAGCGATAGCGAAGTGATAGAGTCTTAATGAAATAAAGAAAGATTTTATCGCAACTTCGTTGCTCAAGAAAGACAATAAAAGAATGAACTATGGCGGTAGCAAATCGGGTGGAGCGTCACGCTCCCAATGTCACGTTGCCCAAAAATTTTTTTGCCATGTAAAATTATTTTTGTGGGTTCTATGAACTGTGGCGGTAGCAAATCGGGTGGAGCGTCACGCTCCCAACGTAAGGTTGCCCTAAACGTTAAATCTAAAGAGGACGACGTCGCCGTCTTTCATTACGTATTCTTTTCCTTCGGAACGGACTTTTCCAAGTTCCTTTGCTTTAGTGTAACTTCCGCATTCAAGTAAAACTTGCCAGTCTACACATTCCGCTCTTATAAATCCCTTTTCAAAATCGGTATGAATTTTTCCTGCGGCTTGAGGCGCTTTCGTTCCCTCTTTAATAGTCCAAGCCCTTGTTTCGGGTTCGCCCGCCGTAAGATAACTGATAAGTCCTAAAAGTTTATACGAGGCTTTTACGAGTCTGTTAAGACCGCTTTCTTTAAGTCCTAAGTCTTCTAAAAACATTTGCGCCTCTTCAGCGTCAAGTTCGGAAATTTCCTCTTCAGTTCTTGCGCAAATAGTAAGCGTTTCGCTGTTTTCGGTTTTTGCGAACTCTTTAACTTTCATAACGAGCGGGATTTCTTCGTCAGCCTTTCCCATATCGCTTTCTGAAACGTTAGCGGCGTAAATTACGGGCTTTGATGTCAAGAGGAAAAGTCCGTCAACGTACTTTTGCTCGTCCTCGTTAAGTTCAATACCTCTAACGGGTTTTTCAGCCTCTAATCTGTCTAATATTCTTCTTAAAAGGTCGGATTCAATTTTATATTTCTTATCCCCCGACTTTATCATACCAAAAGCCTTATCGTAGCGCTTTTGTACGCTTTCCATATCGGCGAGTATAAGTTCAAGGTTGATAATTCCAATATCTCTAATAGGGTCGACGGTATCTTCGACGTGAGTAACGTTTTCGTCCTCAAAACATCTTACTACGTGTACGATAGCGTCAACTTCTCTAATATGCGAAAGGAATTTATTTCCAAGACCTTCGCCTTTTGACGCGCCTTTAACAAGCCCTGCAATATCTACGAATTCAATAGTTGCTGGGGTAATTTTTTTACAGTTATATAAACTTGCAAGTTTAGGTAATCTTTCGTCGGGAACGGCAACGACGCCTACGTTAGGCTCGATAGTACAAAAAGGGAAGTTTGCGGCTTGCGCACCCGCGTGAGTGATAGCATTAAACAAGGTGGATTTTCCAACGTTAGGAAGTCCTACAACGCCTAATTTCATTTTTTCATCTCCAAAATAGTTATTACATAACTATTCTATCACAAATTTGATAAATTGTACAATACTTTTGTTGCGGTATTTTTTATTTTATGTTAAAATTAAGATATAAATTAAATTTTTAAAGGCGAAGTATGGATTATAAAAGTTACATTGCAGAAAAATTAAGCGCATTTGGTGTCCCCACGGAAGAAATCGTTTCGGCGATTGCCGTTCCCCCCGAAAAAAATATGGGTGATTACGCCCTTCCTTGTTTTAAGTTTGCTAAAACTATGCGAAAATCCCCCGTTATGATTGCAAACGAACTGTGCGAGCAATTCGTTTGCGACGAGGTAATTTCAAAGGTTGAGGCGGTAAACGGTTACCTTAATTTTAGAGTAAACCGTGAAGGGCTCGTCAAGGAAAGTTTGTCTAAAATCTTAGCCGAGGGTGAAAATTACGGCAGAGGAAACATTGGCGAAGGAAAAACCGTTTGTATAGACTATTCGTCTATAAACGTCGCTAAACCCTTCCACATAGGACACCTTTCAACTACCGTTATAGGTGGCGCGCTTTACCGTATTTTTGAATTTTTGGGATATAATACTGTTGGTATAAATCACCTTGGCGACTACGGTACGCAGTTCGGTAAACTCATTTACGCCTATAAAAACTGGGGCAAAAAAGAGGATATCGAAGAGGGCGGAATTAAGGAATTAAACCGCCTATACGTTCGTTATCACGCAGAAAGTGAAAATAATCCCGCTATGGACGACGAGGCGAGAAGATATTTTAAACTTATCGAGCAAGGCGACGAAGAGTGTAATAAACTCTTTAACTGGTTTAAAGATATTACTTTAAAAGAAGTCGATAAGATTTATACCGAACTCGATATAAAGTTTGATTCCTATGCAGGCGAAAGTTTCTATAACGATAAGATGCAACCGGTAATTGACGAACTTACCGAAAAAGGAATTTTAAAAGAGAGCGAGGGTGCAAAAATAGTTGACCTTGAAGAATATAATATGCCCCCGTGTCTTATTCTTCGTTCGGACGGAGCGTCGCTTTACGCAACGAGAGATTTAGCGGCTGCTTTATATAGAAAAGCGACCTACGATTTTGATAAATGCTTGTACGTTGTTGCATATCAACAAAATCTCCACTTTAAACAAATATTCAAAGTTCTTGAATTGATGGGTAAAGACTGGGCAAAGGATATGGTGCACGTTGCTTACGGAATGGTTTCACTATTGGATGAAAACGGAAATCAAGTCGCAATGAGTACCCGTCACGGCACGGTAGTTCTTTTAGAGGACGTTCTTAAAAAATGTCACGAAAAGTGTCTTGCCGTTATCGAGAGTAAAAATCCTGACCTTGAAGATAAGGAAAATATTGCAAAAATGGTAGGAACGGGCGCGGTAATTTTCGGGGCTCTTTCTAACAGCAAGATAAAAGATATTGCTTTCAGTTATGAAAAGATACTTAATTTTGACGGAGAAACCGGACCTTACGTTCAGTATACCGCAGCGAGAATTAAGAGCGTTTTGAGAAAGGGAGGAGAGCCGTCTAACTATACTGTAAAAGACGTAAATGAGGACGAATATCAACTTATAGCCGCACTTTCTAACTTCCCAGAGGTTGTAAAATCGTCGGCGGAGAGGTTAGAGCCGTTCTTTATTACGAGATATGCGATAGAGGTTGCCTCGCTGTTTAATAAGTTCTATTTCAACTGTAAAATAATTGGCGAGGAGCAAAACACCGAGAGTTTCCGTTTGGATATTTGTAAGGCAACTCTTACCGTTATAACTAACTCGTTAAAACTTTTAGGAATTAAAGTTCCGGAGAGAATGTAATGAAAAAAGCAGTGCTTTTCGATATGGACGGAACGCTTACCAATACTTCCGTTGATATTTGGGAAAACGTAAATTTGACCTTAAAAAAATTCGGTTATCCCGAAATTACTTTAGAAGAGGCTATTGCGTTTGTTGGAAACGGCGCGGTTAGACTTATACAAAGATCTTTAAAAGGTCAAAACCCCGACAATTTACAAGAAATAGTCGATTTTTACAATAACAGTTATAATTTTTGCGGAAGTCCAAAAACTTTTGTTTACGACGGACTTATAGACCTTTTGAAAAAATTAAAAAGCGAGGGATATAAACTTGCCGTAATTTCAAATAAACCTCAGGCAGGTACCGACGAGGTTTGCAAAAAGTTTTTTGCCGAGATTGAGTTTGACTATATTTTTGGTCAAAGAGAGGGTATAAAGGTAAAACCCGATAGGGCGTGCGTGGATTATACCCTTAACGCGCTTGGCGTAACCGGCGACGAGGCTATTTTTGTCGGCGATAGCGACGTTGACACAAAGACGGCGATAAACGCAGGCGTGGACGGTATTTGCGTGCTTTGGGGTTATAGAAGCAAACAAACGCTTATAGAGGTCGGCGCAACCGAGTTTGTAGCGACCGCAGACGAACTCTATAAGAAAATAAAGGCGCTTTGATATGGATACGGCGATTATCAAAGACGGTAAACTCTTCGTTGCCGTGAGCATATTTCCCGCAGGTTACGTTGGTTGGGGAAACAGTGAAAACGGCGCTATAAGTTCGTTAAATGATAATTTGTACGATTTTTGCAACTGGCTTTCAAGACCTTTGCCAAAAGAATGTGAAGTTAAAGTGGTTGAAAAGGCGGTGGGCGAAATTTCAAGCGTTCAACTAAAAGCTGATCAAAAAACTAACGGAAAAAAATACGCTGAATTAGTTCTACAAACGGCGTTTTCCTTTAAAAGTTTTTACGAGAGTTTTTCGCCAAATCAAAACGAACTTAACCTCTATAACGAAACGGTAAAAAAACTTGGTATAACGGACGGGCTTATCGGTCATTCGGTAAGTTTAGCGGACAGCGGAAATATTCCTAAGATGAGGGAGTTTGTTTTCTATTTGTATTCTACAGCAAAGAGATTAGTTGAAGAGTTAAAATTAAGAAAAGTTGATTTTTTTGACACCTTTTATTTTAATTTTTCATATTAATACATTGACAAACGGACTGTATTGTGGTATAGTATTTTACGAAATTAAGCAGTTACTGCTAAATAATAAAAGGAGGGTTTTCCGTCATGACTTTCGATAAGTGGTTTAACAGTCAGTCTACTCTTATTAAAGCAATTTTACTTCTTCTTCCTGTTGTAGGTTGGATTTGTGAAATTCTTGTAAGATTATCTGTTCTTCTTCGTACCAAAAAGGGTGGGCATCTCATCGTATTTTTGATCGTATTGTTCTTAGGCGAATTCTGGATACTTGGCGCTATCGACTTTGTATACATGATTCTTAACGGACATTTAATACTTGGAGAATAAATATAAGGACAAAAAGCCCGCTTTTTAGCGGGCTTTTTTCTTTACGTAAGGGCGTAGTCACGGACTGTGGCGTACCCTATATAAAACGGTTGCATTAAAAACGGCGGAGCATTTGCTCCGCCGTTTAGTATTTAAAATTATTCTTCGTCTACCTTAAAGAAATCTTTATCAAAAGCGTCTTCTTTGTTTGCAAGGGTTAAGTTTACAACTTTTTCTTTAGAAAGAGAAGTACAGCCCTTGAAAGCGTCTTTTCCAAGATTGCTTACGCTTACGAAATTAACGGTATTTTGTTCAGTTGCGCTGTTTTTACCGATTGCAGTACATCCGCTGAACGCACCTTCTAAAATATCAGTTACCTTGTTAAGGCTTAAAGTACGAATAGAAGTACAGTTTGCAAAAGCGTATTTACCGATTGAGGTGATGCTGTCGGCAAACGAAAGAGTTTTAAAACCGGTACATCCGTAGAAAGTGTAATCGGGGATAGCAGTGCAAGAATTGAATTCAAACGAAGTAAGAGTGGTAATTCCGTAGAAAGCGAAAGGTTGAAGAGCGCTGTTTTCATAACTTACGAAAGTTACGCTAAGTTGTTCTTCGCCTTCGGGAAGAGAATTTTCTTCGTTTACGATTACCATTTCGTCGTTGTCGTTAATATAGTAGTTTACGGTTACGTCTTCGGCTTTAATTTCACCGGTAACAACTACGGTCGTTAAAGAAGTGGGAACGTAGTAAGTTGCAGTGTTTTCCGAAGTTCCTTCGTTGTAGTTTTGAGTAACCGAAGTAAGACCGGTACCGCCAACTGAACCGAAAATATAACCGAAAAGTTTACCTGCGCCAACCGCACCCTTTTTATTGCCTACGAAAGGAAGAGAAATCTTTTCTAAAGAAGAAAGACCAACGAAAGCGCCAAGTTCAATTTCAGTAACCGAATCAGGAATTACAAGTTCGGTTATGAACGATTGATTGGTGATAGCGTTAGCAGCAATCTTCGTTACGGGAAGGTCTGCGTGAGTATTTGCGATAGTTAAAGTTCTAACGTTTTCAGCAGTATAAGTCGTAACTTTATAGTATTCGTTAAAGAGTTTTGCAAGTTCAGCCCAGTTGCCGTCGTCAACGAACTCTTTAGCAGCGGCTGATAACGAGAACTCGGTTAAAGTATAAGTTTGGTTACCGTCGTCGTCTTCTTCAAGATTGTAAGAAAACTGCATAGGTTCTACCGTTCTGTCTGCGGTAGAGGACTCGCCATCTTTATTACAAGCCAAAACGCTCATAGAAAGAATGGAAACGAGAAGAATTGACATTAAAATTCTAACTAATTTTTTCATTCTGTTGCTCCTTAAAGGAAAGTTTAGGTCTACGCGTGTGACACGCGCGAACATATTTATATACTCAATGATTTTAACATTATTTGTTTTTTTTGTCAATGAATAATCGATAAAAACGCCTTATTTTCTATAAATTTATTAAATAAATTTTAATAATTAGTGTTTTTAAGGGAAAATTAACCGCAACCTTTACAGTTTTTACAGTTTCCGCTACATTTTTTTACCGTTTGACCTGTGCCTGTAAATACCGTTCCGCTATAATTTTTTTGACATAAACTTCCGCAATCGGGGCAAAAAACTTCGTCGTCGTACTTTTTGACCAATTCTTCAAAGGTATTTCCGCAAGTTAAACACTTGTATTCAAAAAGTGGCATAATAATCTCCTTATTTTTTTAGCTATAATTATTGTACCACAAATTTTCCCTAAATAAAAGCGTTTTAGCGCATTATATGATTACCTTTCCTTCAACGAAAGATTTAAAATGTTCCCCGTGTCCTAAAGCGGTAATTATTTCGCCAAGCCCGATTTCCCCTAAATAGTTGTCTTTGTAAAGTTTTTTAAGATTTTTTACCGCCTTGTTTTTACCTACCGTAACCCCGTAATTGTAAAAGGCTAAAAGCGATTTGTTGTAAGCAATATTTATATATTCGTACTCGCTTGAAAATTCGCTTAAGGTGCGGTTCATAGTTGTATTTGCGCTACCTGAAAGCAATGAGTTTATGTCGAAAAACGACTTATAGGCGCACTTTGCGTTGTCAATCATAGTATTTGCTACGCTTTCTCCCTCTTTTTCTAATAGGTACAAATAGGTAGAATATTCGGCTAAGCCCTCGTCGATATACGCGCAAGAAAACTGATTGTTCCCAACTCCGCCGTACCACCATTGATGGGCAAGTTCGTGATAAAGCGAATATTTAAAATCTTCCTCGCTTAAACAGTTTGAGAGCATACAAAGACCGGAGTATTCCATACCCCCGTTTATAAACGGAGTTTCGGCAATTGAAACCGATTTATAGGGAATAGAACCGAAAGTCTTTGTGAAAAATTGTAAGCAATCTTTTGCAAGCGAGAGTTTTTGCTCGCAATCTCCGCCTAAAGAGTAATAGTTGACTGTCAAATCTTCGATAATAACTGAGCGAATTTCAAAGTTTTTAGAAATTACGAAGGCAAAATCTCGACCAGAGTTTAGTTCGTACGAGTAAGTCGTGCCGTGTTCAGTAATTTGCGTTTTCGTAGGCGAGCCCGACGAGGCTACCGAAAATTGGGAAGGAAGAGTTAGGTTTACCGTGTAATCGGCAACTTGTGAAAAAAGCGAATCGCCAAACGGGTGATAGGTAAGAGTTTGAAAACTGCCGTTTTCTATTCCGCAAAGAATAGGGAAAAAGTCGCCGAGGTTTACAGTTTGGTCCGTTTCACCAAGCCGTAAAATGCTTTTGGGTATTACCGTTTTAAATTCTATTTCCACTTCTTTACTTTGGTTTTCGTAAATTTCGCCCGTGTAAATTTTTAAAAATTCTCCGTCGTCACCAAAAATTTCATAATCTGCCGTTTGACCTTCGACTTTAACGCCGTATATTTGGCACTCCCCAAAACTTTGCCCGTAAGGGTAAGCCTTAACGGTGTTAGACGGCGATACGGGCGGATGGTTTGCGCCCTCTTTATAAGCGTTGGCGCGAAGAGAAAAAATAAGACTGTTAAATACGTTATTATACGAATTAACGAACTTATAGCCCAACTTTCCGCATATTTCCCCGTTAGAATACACCAAATCTATGCGGTAAGAAGGGTGTCGCTTTTTGCTGTTGCAAGACGAAAAGAAAAAAAGTGAAAAGCAAATAGCAGATAACGTAATTACTGTAAAAAATTTTTTTAAAAAAGTCAAAATAAAAATCCTCCCGTACATTTTACGGGAGGATAAGCCGTATTATGCTTATTTTTCGTTTAACATTAAATAATCGTTGGGGTCAACGCGTTCACCGTTTAAAAACACTTCAAAATGAAGATGCGGTCCGTCTTTATATTCCTGTCTGTTATTATCCGAAACGTATCCTAATAGGTCACCGGCTGAAACTCTTTGACCTTCCGTAAGAGATTCAACTGCGTCAATAGAGTTGTAGACCGATTTAAGTCCGTTACCGTGGTCTACCGTAACGGTCGTACCTTGGAGATACGAAGTGGTAATGCTTTCAACCGTACCGCCGTAAGAAGATACGACTTCCATACCTGCCTCCGCGCCAAAGTCTATACCCATGTGCCCAGTATAAACACCGAGAGTTTGGTTATACACGACTGTTGACGAGGTGTAATTTTTAAGTATTTGCGCGGAAGAAACGGGCATAGTAAACACGATTTTAGTATCTACCGGTTTGTCGTCCTCTTCAACGCCACCGGAGTTGTTGCCGCCGTTTTCATTTTCGTTTTGGTTGGGAGTGCTTTCCTCGGGAGTGCTTTCTTCGGGCGTGCTTTCAATTGGCGGAAGTACGCTTTCAGGTGTTTTGCCCTCGTCGGGGTTTTTATTGCTCGTTGCCACAACGATTGCAATAACGGTTGCGATTATGATAAGGGATACCCCTATCAAAAAGTAGTAAAGGTTTCTTTTGATGAAATTAAATACCGAAACGGTTTTCTTTTCCGACATAATAAATCCTCCAAATATTTTAGCGCTGTCGTTCGCCTTGTGGTTATGATTATTGACAGTAATTTTGCCTTTTATACAATTTCTTAAAAATTTTTAAAAACCGCCGAAAATAAGCGGAGTTCCCACTTTTACTTGTTCGTTTTGGTAAGAAAAATGCAAGTTAATCTTTTTTCCGCCTATATAAACGCAGTCTTTTATTAGCGGAGAGTAATAGTATTCGCAGTAAAACCCATCCCCCT
This sequence comes from Clostridiales bacterium, assembly GCA_015055505.1. GTDB lineage: Bacteria > Bacillota > Clostridia > Christensenellales > Borkfalkiaceae > UBA10281. Next base: position 16,077 of record SVIB01000014.1, on the reverse strand, counting down.
TTTCGGTAAAAACCTTAACGGCAAAAAGTCTGTTTTTGAGTTTTTGTAAGTTCTCGGTGCTTGAAAAAATTACACATTCGCCTTTTAAAGATTTTCTTAAATATAAAAAAGAGTTTGCATCCTCTTCGCTAAGCCGTTCAATTTTAGCGTTTGAAGAGGGGGAGAATAGATAAAATTCGTGAACACCTTCTCCTTTTAAGATACCGCCGTCATCAAAGGTAACGGCAAAAATAAATATTAATATAGTTATAAAAAAGGCTAAAATTTTTCGCATAAAAAATCTCCCGTACGGTTGTAGGGGAGATTATTGCCAAAACTTTTGGAAAATAAACCTTTTATTGAAAGAGTTTAAAACAAGCCTTTAAATATCGGTCACGAGTTGCGACAAAGCCTAAAAAAACGGCTACGCCTAATCAAGGCATAGCCGAAGTTTTATGCTTTTTTAATTCTTGAAAAGATTTTTATTCTCTCTTCTAAAGTTGGGAATTTTTTAGAGGTAGAGTCGGTAAACATTCCGTCGTCAGGGTTTATAGACGAGGAAATTTCGTGTCCTACGACGCAGTACGCCGTTTCGTTAAATTTCTTAGCCGTTTCTTCGTCTTTAAAAACGCCGTCCATAAGGTGACGCGGGTGAGAGATGACCGTTCTTACGAGAGGTAAAATTCCGTTATCTAAACACTTATCGTAAAACTCGTCCATAAGAGGCTCGGTTGCTTTTGTGAAAGGCATAGTCGCACTGTTTACTTTTAACGATTTAGCAGTTTCAATAAAGGCGTTTAAATCTCCGCCACGGTAGATTAATGAACTTATAGCCCCATATTTTTGGCAAAGCGAGATAAAATGGATGGCATTTTTCAGGTTTTCGTCGGGGAGTTTTATTTTGAGATGGTTAAATAATGCGTAAGCGAGGTCAACAACGTATAAAAGGTTTGAAACGTCTTCAAGTTTTTTTGTTTCGTCTTCCGTCAACTCAAAACCGAGTTCGTTCGATAAAAATTCAATAATTTTATCGCCGGAGATGAATTTTTTAATGATTTTATCGGCAAGATTAACGTAAAGGTCTTCTAAACTCGTAGTTTTTATCGCACCGAAAAAAGACCAAAAATCAACGGGAAGAGAAAGGGAATATTTCTTAAATTTTGAATTTAATTTTTCTCTAAGCGAATTAGTGTATGCAAGGCGGTTATTTCTATAGGTTGCCAATTCGTCGTTAAAAGATTTTATATTAGAATGAGGAACGCCTATAGCCGACATAACGACTTTTTGGTTGTCGCCGTTTTTTGCGTAAACTTCCGCGCCCACGTAATACAACCCGCCGGTCAGTTTTTCTGCTTTTATAAGTTCTTCCGCAGAAGAAAGCGAAGCGTAATCAACGACTGCCGTAAGAGGCATATCGAATTTATTTGCGTAATAAACGGAAAAAGTAGCAGTTCTGTCAAAACAAGAGTATACCGTTCTAAAAACGTTGTTCACGTTTGCTTTATTATCCCTTTCAATTGGATTTTCTTCCTTTCCGCTATTTAAAAGTAAGGCTTTAAGTGATTTTAACCTTACCCTCAATCTTTTATCTTTAAGTTTTGCTACGAGTTGTTCGTTTTGCATAAAAATAACCTTTTTTATATTTAGTATGTAAATAGTTTAATATAAATAGCCCATTTTTGTCAAGTATATAAGGAAATTTGAAGAATATATAAAAAATTTTTCAAAAAGTGTTGAAAAAATTTTTATATGTGGTATAATTCTATTGTATGAAAAAATAATTGTTCTGGGAGGAAAATATGAACAAAAGTGAATTTATAAGAGCATACGCTGATAATCTTGGCGTAACTATTAAGGATGCAGAGGCAAATTTCAACGCATTTGTTGAAACGCTTACCGATTCTTTAGCAAAAGGCGAATACGTACACATTTCCGGTTTTGCAACTTTCTCACTTAAAGAAAAGGACGCTCGCGACGGCGTAAATCCCCTTACCGGTGAAAAGGTTACTATTAAAGCTTGCAAAGCGCCTACTGCAAAATTCAGCAAAGCGTATAAGGAAAAATTCAATTAAAAGCGAAACTAATTTTTAAATGCGAAACCGTTCGGTTTCGCATTTTAATTAAAATTAAAAACTTAACGGCGGTTGAAAGAGAATTTCAACCGCCGTTTTTTGTGTTTTAATCTTCAATAACGTCAATACGCTTTAATTGACTTATAAAATTACTTACGTCAGCGTCTACAACCGATTCGGGAGCGTCGTATTCGGCAAGAATTTTAGAAACGATTTCTTCTTTAGTTGTATGAGATTGTAAAAAGCCAAAAATAACAGCGCCCATATCGTTAAGGCTAAGCATGCCTTTAAAACTACGAGCGGCAGCGCCTGTCGCAACTGCGTATTTTTTTCCTCCTACTTCTCTAACGACGAAACCTTGTTTAACTCTCATATTTCCGCCTCCTTATAGTTTATTATACACTAAACTTTTTTTAATATCAACGCTTTTGAGGTATTTCTTTAAAATTTTATTAATTTTTAAGGCAAAAATTCACTTTTTAGCCATAAATCACAAAAATTTCAGTGTTATACGACCGTATTTTGAGGTTTTCCGTCTAAGTAGTTTTGCAAATTTTTCGCAACTATATCCAAAAGACGGGTTCTTGCCTCTACCGTAGTCCAAGCGATATGCGGTGTTATAATACAGTTATCAAGCCCCCAAAGGGGACAGTTTTTATCCATTGGCTCTTTGGTTAAAACGTCGAGCGCCGCGCCTTTAATCGTCTTATTTTTAAGAGCGGACGAAAGTGCGTATTCGTCAATAACCCCGCCTCTTGAAGTATTTATTAAAAACGCCGTAGGTTTCATAAGCGCAAGAGTGGTTTGGTTTACAAGTTTTTCAGTTTGCTTTGTTAACGGGCAGTGTATTGTTAAAAAGTCGCTTTCTTTAAAGAGTTGCTCCCTATCGACGAAAGTAACTCCTTGAACGAATTTTTTAGTTCTCGTAGTCGCTAAAACTTTCATACCGAAAGCAAGTCCAATATTAGCGACCGCTTCGCCAATTTCGCCCATTCCAAAAATGCCGAGAGTTTTTTCTTTCAGTTCAACAAAGGGAAATGGGAAATAGGAAAAAGTTTCGCTTTTTATCCAATTTCCGTCTTTGGTTGAGCGGTCGTATTTTGAAAGGTTAGACGACAGTTCTAATATAAAACTGAAAGTGAGTTGCGCCACTGACGAAGTGGAATAAGAAGGCGCGTTACAAACGGTCACGCCCCGTTTTTTCGCCTCGTCAAGGTCAACGTTGTTGTATCCCGTAGCAAAAATGCCAATATAACGCAGTTTTTTACACTTTGAAAAGAGTTCTTTGCTAAACTGCGTTTTGTTTATAAGCACAATTTCAGCGTTTTCAACGGCTTTATATAACTCCGTACCCGAAAGGGTGTCGTAATAATGAACCTTTCCAATCTTTTCAAAAGCCGAAAAGTCCATATCGCCTACGGTTAGAGTATCTTTTTCAAGTATAACTATATCCATAATAAAATTTTATTTTTGACGTATTGCAAGTAGGTTTCTACCAGTCTTGACGGTCGCTTATTTTAACGTCGTCGTAATAATCGAAATACCTACGCTTAAAATCGTCGTTTACTCGCCTAATAATAACCGTTTTTTGCTGTTTCTTTTTAGGCTGTTCGTCAGTTTTTTCGTTTAAATTATTTGTATTTTTTTCGTTGTCCATATTAGCCCTTAGTCATACGAAGATAAACCATCAAAACGGCGATATCGGCAGGGTTTACCCCTGAAATTCTCGACGCTTGACCGAGGTTTTCAGGTTTTATCGCGTTAAGTTTTTCCTGAGCCTCGTTTCTAAGCCCTGAAATTGCCATATAGTCGATATCTTCGGGAATTTTTTTCTCGTCTAATTTCCTTGCTTTTTCTATTTGTTCAAGTCCTTTTTTCAAATATCCCTCGTATTTAGCGTCAGTTTCAACACGCTCTAAAATATCGTAAGGGTAGTCCTTAAACAACCCGAAATATTCCATTATTTCCTCTAAAGGAATATTCCTTTTAATCATATCCCTAACCGAAAGCCCCCCGTAAACCTCTCCGCAGTTTTTGCTTTTAATAAACTCAACCGTCTCTTTAGGCGGAAGATTTACCGAGATTTCCTCGTTAAGTTTTTTAATTTGTTCTTGACGGGTTAAAAATCTTTGCCATCTCTCGTTTGAAACGAGTCCAATTTCTCTTCCTTTTTCGGTAAGTCGGCTGTCTGCGTTGTCTTGGCGTAAGAAAATACGGTATTCGGCTCTCGAAGTCATCATACGGTAAGGCTCGTTAGTGCCTTTTGTAACGAGGTCGTCGATAAGTACGCCTATATACGCCTCGTCCCTTTTTAATACGAGAGGCTCTCTTCCTTCAAGTTGCATTGCCACGTTAATTCCGGCAATAAGTCCTTGCGCCGCCGCCTCTTCGTAACCGCTCGTTCCGTTTACCTGTCCTGCCGTAAATATACCCTTGATTTTCTTAAATTCTAAGGTCGGCTTTAAGTCTAAACTGTCAATACAGTCGTATTCAATAGCGTACGCATAACGCATTATTTTACAATTCTCTAAGCCGATAATCGACCTATACATAGACTTTTGTACGTCGTGAGGGAGAGAAGTTGACATTCCCTGAACGTAAATTTCGTTGGTGTTCGCGCCTTCCGGTTCAAGGAAAATTTGGTGTCTGTCTTTATCTTTAAATCTAACTACTTTAGTTTCGATAGAAGGACAGTATCTCGGTCCCGTGCTTATAATGTTTCCGTTGTATAGAGGGGAGCGGTCTAAGTTGTCTAATATTATCTTATGCGTTTTTTCGTTTGTGTAAGTGATATAGCACGGCTCTTGTTTTTCGGGAATACCGTCGGTCATAAACGAGAAAGGGTAGACCTTGGTTTCCCCCTCTTGAATTTCAAGTTTTGAAAAGTCGATAGAATTTTTGTCAAGCCTTGCAGGAGTTCCCGTTTTAAATCTTCTAACCGTAAAGCCCAAATCAATGAGGTTTTTAGTCAAAGCGTTAGCGGGAGCAAACCCCGACGGACCCTCGTCTTTTACCCATTCGCCGGCAATTACACGGCTGTTTAAATAAACTCCCGTAGCAATTACGACTGCTTTACACGGGATAAACGAATTAAAAGAAGTGACGACACCCGAAACGCAACCGTTTTCAACCTTAATTTCAGTAGCCTCGCATTGGATAAGTTGAAGATTAGGGGTGTTTTCAAGCGTTTTTTTCATTATCTCGTGGTAAGCGTACTTATCCGCTTGTGAACGGAGGGATTGTACCGCCGCCCCTTTTCCGCGGTTGAGCATTTTAATTTGGAGCATAGCCTTATCGGCGTTTATTCCCATTTCACCGCCTAAAGCGTCGATTTCTCTAACTAAATGTCCCTTAGCCGTACCGCCGATAGAGGGGTTGCAAGCCATATACGCAATATTATCGAGATTAACTGAAAGTAATGCAGTTTTATGACCGAGTCTTGCAATAGCGAGGGCAGACTCAACGCCTGCGTGTCCAGCGCCTATTACTACCGCGTCAAAATTTTCTTCAATGAAAGTATACATAGGTTATTTCTTTAAAATGAGGTTTTTAATGTCTTTTACCTCGGTTTCAATACGCGAATTGTCTTTTATTGCCTCGGCGATTTTATCTCTTGCGTGGATAATCGTCGTATAATCTCTTCCAAGCGCTTTACCGATAGAAACGAGTGGAACTGAAAGCATTTCAGTCATAAGATAAGCGCAAATTTGTCTGGGTTCTACTATTTCCTTATTCTTTTTCTTGCCGACTATATCCGCTCTTTGAAGTTTATAGAACGAGCAAACTGCATCCATAATAGAATCGGTCGTTAAGACTTCCTCTCTTTGTTCTTCGCCAACGCTCTCGTTTAAAGCCTCTTTAGCAAGGTCTATAGTAATCGGTCTTTCGTGGAGCATAGATGCAAAAATTACTTTGTTTAACATTCCCTCTAAAGACCTTACGTCGTTATTTGACTTTTCGGCAAGATAAAGAGCAACGTCTAAAGATAAAACGTACTTTCTTGCCTCGGCTTTCTTTTGAAGTATTGCTATTTTGGTTTCAATATCGGGGGGAAGGACTTGCGCCATTAATCCGCCCTCAAACCTCGTCTTTAATCTGTCGCTTAAAAGTTCAATTTCCTTTGGATGGCAGTCGGCGGAGAGAACGATTTGCTTGTTCATTCCGTAAAGTTCGTTAAAGGTGTGGAAAAATTCCTCTTGGGTAGACTGCTTTTTTGCTAAAAATTGAACGTCGTCTATAATAAGCACGTCTACGTTTCTGTATTTACTGCGGAATTCCATACCCTCTTGAGAATAAGCCTTGCCTTGACGGAGATTTGTAATAAGGTCGCTTGCAAATTTTTCGCAAGTTGCGTACAATACGTTTAAAAGAGGATTGTTCACCTTGATATGGTTAGCAATAGCGTGCATTATGTGAGTTTTACCAAGTCCTGCGCCACCGTAGATAAAAAGCGGATTGTAACTGTTGCTTGGGTTTTCCGCAACTGCTTTTGACGCAGCGTAAAGGTAGCGGTTAGACGAGCCAACCACGAAATTATCAAAAGTGTATTTGGGGTTTATGGGAGTAGCCTCAATTTCTTCGTACGCATTACCTTTGCTTTTAAGATAGTCCTCTTTACTGTCGCCAACGTAAAGTTCGACGTCGGTAATACCGGTATTAGTCCTCTTTAAAGCCTCCCTTATTTTATCGTGAAGCCTTTTAGCGACTTCGGACGCAAAAGTTTCGGAAACGGTGGACAAAATGAGTTTTGTGCCAACGACGTCGATAGGTTTAAGATTGACGATATAGGTATTGTACGAAATGGGGCTTACCGAAACTTGAAGTTCCTTTAAAGCCATGTCCCAATATAACTTATAACTTTCCATAATTTTCCTCTTTGCGCAAATTTTTAAGGTTTGCGCCGTAAATTAAAGGGCTTTAAATGCAAAATTGTCATCAAGCCCGTAAAACACTTTACTATTTTTTTTGTTTTTTATATAATAATTATATAAAACTCCGTTTTTTCAAAAGGTGGATTATTACGCCCCTTTTTAGTGGCGGGTTATTCTATTATACAATAAGACGTAAAAAAAAGCAACAAAAAAGCGAAAGGTAATAAAATGCTTATAAAAAAATTACAACTTACCAATTTTAGAAATTACGACTTTGCGGAGTTTGAGTACACTGACGGTATAAATATAGTCAGCGGAGGTAACGCGCAAGGCAAAACTAACTCTGCCGAGGCTATATTTTTCCTATGCACGGGTTATTCTCCAAGAGCGCAACGGGATAAGCAAGTTATTCGCTACGGTGAAAAACAAGCCAAAGCGCAGGGCGTTGCAGTGTCAAAATACGGCGAAGTTGAAGTTAGTATAGACTTTTTTGAAAATAAAAACAAAGAAATTAAAGTCAACAGCGTTCCCGTAGGAAAAATCGGCGAGTTGTTAGGTAATATAAATTCGGTCTTTTTTAACCCCGCCGAACTTAAATTAATTCAAGAATCGCCCGAGGATAGGCGTAGATTTTTAGATATTTCGCTTTCGCAAATTTCAAGAAGTTATTTTTATTCCTTGCAAAAATATAAGAAAATTTTAACTCAAAGAAATAATCTTTTGAAAAACGAAGATATCGACCTTATAAGGGATACTTTGCCCGTTTGGGATGAAAGTTTAGCAAAAGCAGGCGCAAGAATTATATACGAGCGTAACGAGTATATAAAAATGCTTTCTCCGTTTTCCGCTCACTGCCATGAAGAAGTTACGGGCGGTGGGGAAGTTTTAACAGTAAAGGGCGACTACAAATACGAGGGAACGGAAGACGAAATATACGCTCAATTTTTCGGCGCGCTGGGAGAACGCACTGAAAAAGATATCGAAACGGGGTATACGACGGTCGGTCCTCACCGTGACGACTTAAAAATTAAAATCAATGGAATAGACGTTAGAACTTACGGCTCGCAAGGTCAACAACGTACCGCCGCAATTTCTTTAAAACTTGCCGAAGCGGAGATTTTTAGGGAAAAGTTTGGCGAATATCCCGTGCTAATTTTAGACGACGCTATGAGTGAACTCGATAAAAAACGCCGAGAAAGGCTTATAAATTGCGTTAAGCGTATGCAAACTATTATCACTTGCACAGAGCCTGACTGTATCCCCAACTATGAAAATTATAACAACGTGCAAATCGAAGGTGGCAAAGTCTTATGAATATAGAAGAAATTGAAAAACTTATCGGTAATACTCCTATAAAAAGGCTTGGAGAGAGTAATATATACGTAAAACTCGAAAGTTATAATCCTGCTGGGAGCATAAAGGACAGAGCCTCTTTGTATATGATAAAAGGCGCAATCGAAAGAGGACTGCTTGCTTTAGGCGGAACGGTAATAGAGCCTACGAGCGGAAATACCGGTATAGGTGTAGCCTATATTGCCCAAAAGTTGGGCTATAAGTCGATTATCGTAATGCCAGAGGGGGTTACGAGGGAGAGAATAGACCTAATAAAGTCGTACGGCGGAGAAGTAATGTTAAGCCGAGGCGAAGAGGGGATGAAAGGCGCTATTGCTCTTGCCGAAAAATTAAAGGAAGAAATTGGCAACGCCGTAATTTTGGGACAGTTTGAAAATCCCGATAACGCGCTTGCGCATTTTAAGACTACTGCGCCGGAAATCGATAGGTATTTTAAAGGCGACGTGGATATAATTATTGCAGGCGTTGGAACGGGTGGAACTATTTCAGGGCTTGGAAAGTTTTTCAAAAAACAAAGTAAAAATAAAATTATCGTTGGCGTAGAGCCTAAGGAATCGCCTATGATAACCAAAGGATATAGCGGAAGTCACACTATTTACGGAATAGGCGCGAATTTTGTTCCACCGATTTTAGATAGAAATGTAATAGACTTTTTCCAGACTGTATCTAGCGAAGAGGCGATAGAAGGAGTAAAGGAACTTAACGATTTATACGGACTTAAACTTGGCGTTTCGTCAGGAGCAAGTTATTTTGTGGCTAAGAAGTTTTCGATAGTATACCCGAAGAAGAGGGTGTTGTTTATTTCCCCCGACGGGGCGGATAGGTACGCGTCTTTGAACTTATATGACTAAATAGCCGTATAAACGGCGGTATGCGTTGTTACTGTTTCAAAAAGCCGACCACAATGACCGACAAGGTCTATTGTGTCCGTCTTTTTTCACGAGCCTAGCCTACCTTGTTTCTACGACTCCGCAAAGGGGCGGCGGCATTTAACTTGGGGCGGATAGGTATGAGTCTTTGAACTTATACGACTAAATAGCCGTATAAACGGCGGTATGCGTTGTTAATATGAAAAAATCAAGCCTTCCCCTTGAGGGTAGAATAAATAAAAAAGTTAAGCCTTCCCCTCAAGGGGAAGGGGGACCGCTTGCGGTGGATGAGGTGTCTATATGAATAAAACAAACAATCCTCGTTTAACAAAAAATGCGCAATTTTTAAGAAAAAATATGACAAAAGAAGAAAGAAGACTTTGGTATGATTTTCTTAAAAATTTACCGCAAGTATTTAATAGACAAAAGGTAATAGGGAAATATATAGTCGATTTTTATTGTGCTTCAGTGCAATTAGCGATTGAAATTGACGGCTCACAACATTTTGAAGAAAGAAATATTCTTTACGATAAAGAACGCGACGAATATTTAAATTCTATAGGAATAACAGTACTAAGATATACCAATTTGGAAATAAATTTTAAATTTAAAGAAGTTTGTGAAGATATTATAAATAATATTGACACGAATGATTATATAGACACCTCACCACCGCCTGACGGCAGAGCCTCCCCTCAAGGGGAAGCCTAAGGTAAAACATATATACAAATAAAACGACTAATTTAACTATATTTACTATGTGACAAAAGGAGAATAAAAATGAGTGAATGTAATCACGATTGCGCGTCTTGTAAAGAGAAGTGCGAAAAAAGTAGTTTTTTAGCAACTCCAAAGCCTACTACTAAAATTAAAAAAATGATTGCAGTAGTAAGCGGTAAGGGTGGCGTTGGCAAATCAATGGTTACCGACCTTTTAGCGGTTGGTACTTTAAGAAAAGGCTATAAAGTAGCCGTTTTAGATGCGGATATTACCGGTCCGTCTGTTCCTAAGGCTTTCGGTATAACCGAGAGGGCTTACGGCAACGAAGACGGTACGACTATTTATCCCGTTTTATCAAGTCAAGGCGTAAAACTTATGTCTATGAATTTATTACTTGACGAGGAAAACTCTCCCGTCGTTTGGCGCGGTCCGGTTATCAGCGGTGCAGTAAAACAGTTTTATACCGACGTAGAGTGGGAAGAAGTTGACTATATGTACGTAGATATGCCACCGGGAACGGGTGACGTTCCGCTTACCGTTTTCCAATCTCTTCCAATTGACGGAATAGTTATCGTAACGACTCCTCAAGACCTCGTTTCAATGATAGTTGAAAAGGCCGTAAAGATGGCTGAACTTATGGATGTTAAAATTTACGGAATTGTAGAAAATATGAGTTATATTTCTTGTCCTTGTTGCGGGGAGAAACTGTATCCTTACGGAAAGAGTAAATTGGAAGAGGTCGCAAGCAAATATTCGCTTCCAATTCTTGGCAGACTTCCCATTGACGAAAAACTCTCTAAGGCAGTTGACGACGGTAAAATAGAAGAAGTAGAGGGTGAGCCTTTAGACGGTGCAATTACGGTTATCACTGCATAAAAGCGGTAATAATCGACCTATAGGTGGGTTTATGAAAGCAATTTATAAAATTTGCGCAGTGTTTTTTACCCTTTCGGTATTCTTAATATTGGGGTTTATATCAATAATGATACCTGCAACGAGTACAGCCTTTTATTCTTCACAGTTTTCTAAAGTGGACGAATACGGTGACACTGCGGTTGACGACGTTAGATATCAAGCCAAATATCTAAGCGACGAAAACGCAAAAGCATATATTGAAAATCTAACCGAAGACCAACTTATGGACCTTATGATGCACACTATGAAGTACTGTTTATTTTTAGAAGATGATTTAAACCCAACGGTAGGCGGTGTGCATTTAGAGGTGTTTAGAGAAGACGAATACAGCCACATGAAAGACGTAAAAGGGGTTTTCGGCGGTGGACTGTTAATGGTGCTATTTTCCCTCGTTATTTTTGGGGTGACTTTAACGCTTGGGCTTTTAAAGAAAAAAGGTTATTACGAAAACGCTAAAAAAGTTCCGTATTTCACTTTAATAGGAGTGTTTTCGGTACTTGCATTTATCGGGCTTGCGGCGGCTATCAATTTTGACGTGGCATTTGAAGTTTTCCATATGATTTTCTTTGACGGGAATTGGCAATTTTCTAACGGTGTTATGATAGCAATGATAGGAAGAATATTCTTAGATTTAGTGCCTATAATACTTATTATATGGGTTGTCCTTTTAGCCCTTTTCGTTGTAGGCGTAATTTCCTACAACAAATGGTTGAAGAAAAAATACGAGGCATAATTGAAATGAACTAAAATAGATGAAAAATTTAAAGACGAGGTTTAGGGCAACGCCCCAAACCCCGTCTTTTCATATAATTAAACAATGATAAATTGTAAAAATCGTTTGTGTTAAAAAGATAAACTGTTAGTTGATTCGTAAAAAATAAAAAAACGAAATTTCGATAATATAATATTTTAAACAACCTTGATTTTTTAAAAATAATATGGTAAAATAATTATGCTACACAATTTAAACTACGAAAAGATGGAAATTTGTCAAAAATAGCCCTTTGACTTTTCGTAGTCAAAATGTGTAGCAACTTTAAGGGGCTGTTTTAAGCGCTCCGAAAGGGGTGCTTTTTTTATTATAATATACCACAAAAAAACAAGAAAAATGCTGGCTTTCAACAAATTGTTTAGCAATTCAATTTTTTGTATAGCGTAAATCCTCAACAATTTGTTTAGTTGGTGTTATAATGAAGAAAAAACAAAGGAGATTTGTTATGATTGGAGAAAAAATTAAACAACTAAGAATTGAGAGCGGGTTTACTCAAAAGGACCTTGCCGACAAATTATTCGTTACTGCGCAAGCGGTTTCAAGGTGGGAGAAAAATGAAGTTGAACCATCATTAGAAACGTTAACTAAGATTGCTAAAATATTTAACGTTACCGTGGCAAACCTTTTAGGTGAAGAAAGTGAAACCGTCGTAGTAGAAAAAGAAGTGGTAAAAGAAGTTTACAAACCGCAAAAACCAGTACTTGCCGTTTGCGAAGAGTGCAATAAGCCTGTGTACGAGGCGACTGACGTCGTTAGAGTTCAAACGCATAACGGTTCACACGTTTTTTGTAGGTCGTGTTACGCAAAGAAAAAACAAAAAGAAAAAAATGCTAAGATTTTTTACGGAAAGGAACAAAGAAGAAAATCTTTTGTTTGGGGCGGTATCTTTTCAGGGGTAATCGCTATAACCTTATTAATAATAGGCATAGCGACGCAATTAAGTAATGGCGAAACGATAGGGCTGACGATAGCAGGCGTATTATTCTTCCCGTTTTTATCTTGTTTATATTTAAAGAACAATTTTGTTGGAGGTATGGTACTAGACGTTGCATCGTGGGGATTCGTTAGATTTCCCGGTCTTATTTTCTCATTAGACATAGACGGTATTATTTGGTTTATCACCGTTAAACTTTTATTCGCAATTTTAGGATTTATATTAGCATTTGCTTGTGTGGTTTTAGCGATTGCTTTAGGATACGTAATTTCTATTTTCGTTTATCCTTTTGCTTTAATAAAAAGTTTTAAAAGACCGGATTTGTCTGAGAGAATATAATAAAAACTTTTAAGGAGAAGAATATGAAAAAAAGAATTTTAATCTTTTTGACGGTTTTACTCGTCGTCTGTTTATGTTTAGTTGCTTGTGGGAAAAAGGACAAAAAACCAAATAGTAGTCCTTCGACCGAAAGCGAAGTCGTTTCCGTTCAAGGGAAAGAGAATTTTACGGGGATTTCATTTAACGATATAACCGTAGATTACGATGGGGAAGAGCATACGATAACGGCTAGCGGTATTCCAAGTTTTGCAACGGCGACTTATACTAATGCAGGTCCGTTTGTAAATGCTGGCGAATATACGGTAGGCGTAACGGTAAAAGCCGACAATTATAACGATTATACGGCTACTGCAACTTTGAAAATCAACAAAATAGATTTAACAGGTATTACGTTTGACGACGTAGAGTTTGAGTATGACGGAAATGAACATTATATAGAAGTGAACGGATTTATTCCAACTACTGCAACCGTTGAATACAGTTGCGATAAAGACGGTATAACTAACGGTGCAATAGACGTAGGCGTATATAATGTAACCGTAGTTATCACCGATATAAATTATAACGACTTTACGGATACTGCAACACTTAAAATAACAGGTAAAGACGACGTGAGGATTATGGCATTTACAGAGGGCGGTGAATTGTTCTTCCAAAACGCTATTGACGACGATAAGTTATACGTGTATAACCCTGAAGACGGAAGTGTAGAAAAGGTAAGTAACGATATTATTTCAGGTATCGTAAGTTATTCTGACGACACCGTTATAATGATTAGTAAAACGGCTTTCTTCTCTTCAATAAAATCAGCAACTGTCGGGGAAGAAGAGGTGTCCGTGCAAACCGTATTGTCTGAAAAAGCAGATTATATCCAAAAAGACGGCGACACGTTATATTATTCTATTAACGGTTTAACCCAAGATAAATCAGGTATATTCAAAGCCGATTTGAGTGGCAACGAACCAGTTATAACCTGCCTCAGCGGTGGTAAAGCAAGTTATATAACTTTAGTTGAGAATAAAATTTATTTTGCCGATGGTAAAAACGGAAACAAACTTTCGGTAATATCTACGGCGCAAACCAACCAAACCCGTACCTTAGTGGTTGATGAAAAGATTAATAACCTTATTTACACCGACGGAAATTTAGTGTATACCGTTAATAATTTGGCCGGAAATTATATTGAAAAATACAATATTGCAGGTCAAAAGAGGGTTAAACTTACTATTGACGCAGGTGAATCTCTTACGGCAATAGGAAATACTCTATATTACGTAAACGTAGACAAATTTACTGCGACGGTAATAGGAAAAGGCATTTATTCTGTAAATTTATCTGCAATTGCTAATAATAATTTGCCAGGAAATCTAGTAATTGAAGGTTCTGAGAGCGGACTTTGTTCATTGCATAGCGACGGAACCGATCTCTATTATTACGACGTAGAGGGATACAAACTTATCAAATATTCTATTTCTTCTGAAGAAACGGAAAACTTGTTGGAAGGATTCACTAAACCGATACCGCCAACACCAATATCTACGGGAAGTAAAGTCGTTGAATACGGCGGAAATATTTATTATTTAGATATTTGGGACGAAAAGACTTTACACGTATATAATCCGATAAACAAGAGGGACGTTAGAATTACGACGGATAAAGTTACGGATTTTAGTATAATAGGCGACGTATTATACGTAAGCATGGTGGCCTTCTTAACTAACAACGATATATACAGTTTAAACTTAAAAGTCGGTGGAGAATTGGTTAAAGTTAGTTCGCTTAGCGGAAGTGAAATTTGTTCTGACGGACAATGGATTTATTACGTTGAACAAAATTTAGCAGGCGCATCAACGGCGTTAAGAAGATGTAAACTTGACGGAAGTGAAGACGAGGTGTTATACGATAAGGGCGTAAGCAATTTAAGACTTGTCGGCAACAAGTTACTTTTTATAGACGGAAGTAATATTCACGTGTTTGATATTAGCACTAAAAAGTCATCAACAATAAGCGTAAACGGAAGAGACATTCATACCGACGCATTTGATACTGACGGAACGTACGTTTATTATAGAGATATGTACGGTTTGGCTTGGAAGGATAAGCGTTTAGCGCGTTGCAAGATTGACGGAAGTGAGGACGTTAAAATCGTTGACGACGGAGTAGATCCTGTTGATATAGTTTATAAAGACGGTTTCGTATATTTTTATTCTGACACGCTTTCTGGTGCAAACGGATTGTATAAGGTTAGTGCAAATTGCGGAGAGTCTACAAGCCCAACTTTGATTTTAGACGGAGAAACGTATTTTGCGAGAGAATTTGATTTCGTGGGCGACGATTTATACTTCGTAAGTTACAAGAATCAACTTGAAGGTGATGCTCATTTATACGTGCTTAAAGACGGCGAAGAAGAGCCAACTTTAGTTAAGTAATTAAAGAGAAAAAGGCAAGAAGTTTTGGGGTGTATTTCATTTTCTTGCCTTTTTTTGATATAAATACACATCACCCGCTTGACGGTAAATATTTATTTTATAAAAAACGCCCCGCGGCGAGAGCCACGGGGCGTAAGTTATTTAGTTAAAGAAAACTAATTATTTGTTAGCAAGTCTTTTATAAGAGTTAAGTCTTGCGGTGTTTTCTTCCTCAGCGGTGTCGAAAAGTTTTTCAGCAAGCTCAGGTTGAGATTTCTTGAGCGTTGCGTAACGGTTTTCGCCAAGGAGGAAGTCCTTGTAACTTGCAGTAGGATCTTTACTGTCTAAAGTGAACGGATTTACGTCAGTGCCAACCTTATCTGGGTTGTATCTGTAAAGGTGCCAGTAACCTGCGTCAACTGCTTTCTTACCTTCAAGTTGAGAGTTAGACATCTTAATACCGTGGTTGATACAAGGAGCGTAACAGATAAGAAGTGAAGGTCCGTCATAAGCTTCAGCCTCAACGATTGCGTTAAGGAATTGTTGCTTATTAGCGCCCATTGAACATTGTGCTACGTATACGTAACCGTAACTCATAGCCATCATGCCAAGGTCCTTTTTCTTAACTCTCTTACCGCCTGCAGCAAACTTAGCAACAGAGCCGGTAGGAGTAGACTTACTTGCTTGTCCGCCGGTGTTAGAGTAAACTTCGGTATCTACAACGAGAACGTTAACGTCTTCGCCCATAGCAAGTACGTGGTCAAGACCGCCGTAACCGATATCGTATGCCCAACCGTCACCGCCGATAATCCAAATAGACTTCTTGATTACGCAGTCAAGGTTCT
>SVIB01000013.1 GCA_015055505.1 Clostridiales bacterium | reverse complement strand
GTAGGGCTATTTCGTTTATGATGAACTCTAAAAAAACGGTTTTCGGCGAGGACGGACTTTTAAAACAAGGGGTTATAGTTAGGCACATGATAATGCCTCTTGGAGTTAAAGACAGCAAGCAAATTCTCAATTGGTTTAACGGGAATAAGAAAAACGGAGCGTATTTATCCTTAATGGGGCAATACACACCGTTTGGCGAAAAACATTTATATCCCGAACTAAAAAGAAAGATTACCGCACGGGAATACGAGCGTGTTTACGAGCATTTATTATCGCTTGGAATAACCGATTATTTCGTCCAAGAATTAGGCTCTGCAAGTGAAAGTTTTATTCCCAAATGGGATTTTTAAAAAATGGCGTAGAAGTAAAAAACGCTAAAAGCCTCGACTGACGTAAATCAGTCGAGGCTTTTTCTACTCAATCACCGTAGTAATTAAAAATTATTTTCTATTGCAACTGTTATAGCCTTGGGCGATAAAGTATTATTAGTCTTTTACACATTTTCTATGCGTTCAAATTTTACGGCTATTACCCCGTTATATTTGTCTTTATTTGAAACGGTTGCCGTATAAGTATTTGTTTTATTTCCCTCTACTATTGTACCGTTAAAACTCCACTCTTTTACTTGATATCCGTCATCAGGAATTGCCACAAACGAAACAATTCTTTTTCCCTTTTTCCTTCCTAATCCTCGAAAACAATAAGAATTTTCCGGACAATTTAATTCACACCAAGTTTTATCTTTGCAAAAATATTTTTCAGGAGTAAAACCAGATTTTTCTTCTATTCTTATTTGCCCATTTCCGCCGTCTACCCTATAATGAAAATAATAGCCGTATTCTCTATGCGCACACCCGCTGCAAAATAGTAATATCGCCATTGTCAAAATTGCTATAATTTTTTTTATTTTTTTCATTTTATACACCCTCTTTTAGTTTCTTTTCTCTATCTTTTTTAATCTTTTCTTTTCCCTCGTTTTTTGACGGTAACGAATACTAAAAGGCGGTTTTATCCGAAAAATATTTTAATGCCTCTCCGTAACCTATAAAGCCTTTTCCTACTATTATCTTTTCAGCGTATAGACTTATAAAGCTATGCTGTCTAAACTCCTCGCGTGAATATACGTCGGTAAGGTGTACCTCTACGGTTGGAATTTCTACCGCCTTTAAGGCGTCTAATATCGCAACGCTGGTGTGTGTATACGCTCCGGCGTTTATTATTATTCCGTCATATTTTTGGTACGCCTTTTGGATTTTTTCACATATCGCGCCCTCATAATTAGACTGAAAACACGTAACCTCTATCCCTAAACTTTTAGCCTCTTTTTTAATATAAGAAACTAAACTTTTATAGTCCTTTTTTCCGTACAACTCAGGCTCTCTTATTCCTATCATATTAAGGTTGACACCGTTTATAACTAAAATTTTCATCCCTTTAAAATCTCCTCTACCGTTTTTTCAATTTCGCCGTCATTTGACACTTTTTTATCGCACACACTCTCGTAAATAGGACTTCTTTCTTCAAATAATCGACTTATAGACCCGTTTTTTGATAGCGGACGGTCAAAATCGGTAAGTTTATCTAAACTCCTGTCAAGATAAAAAAGTTTACCGTCTTTTCGTAGTTTTTTTACATTTTCTCTTCTTAATACCGCTCCGCCACCCGTTGCGATAATTACGCCTTTTAATTTTGAAACGAGGGAAACCGCTTTGCTTTCGATAAAACGAAAATACGCCTCGCCCTCGTCCTCTATTATTTGCGAAGGAGTTTTCCCCTCTAAGGAAAATATCACTTCGTCGGTATCAAAAACCTCTTTCCCCGTCTTTTTTGACAGCAGTTTTGCAACCGTCGTTTTACCCGACGACGGCATTCCTATAAGTACGGTATTTTGTTTTCCGTCTAATAAAAACTTGTATACTTTTTCAAATTGCCCGTCCGAAAAACTTTCGCCCGTCCAAATTTCGCGCGCTTTTAGACCTTGCGCAACGAGCATTTCAAGTCCACCGCTATTTTTCAAACCGAGTTCTTGCGCTTTTAAAACGAGTTCGGTTCTTAAAGGATTATAAACGCAATCGAAAACGCTTTCAAGTTTTGGAAATTTTTCAATTTCAATCGGCGTTTTATCCTCGTTTGGGAACATTCCTACGGGGGTGGTGTTGACGATAACTTCAACGCCTTCGTATTGATAACAATTTTGGTAATTGACCTCGCCAGTCCTCGATACCACCGTAACCGATTTCGCGCCATGCTTATTACAAAGCGCCCTCGCCGTAAGCGACGTTCCACCGCTACCAAGTATCATTACGTTTTTTCCGCAAAGGGTAATATTTGCCCTATTTAAGGCGTATTCCATACCGAAAAGGTCGGTATTATAACCAAATAACCGACCGTTTTTTCTAACTACCGTATTGACAGCGCCTATCTCTTGCGCCTCTAAAGACACGAAATCAAGGCTTTTTATTATCTCTTTTTTATATGGAATAGTGACGTTAAACCCGTCGTAATCCAAATTAAGAAACTCGCCTATTTTGTCGGGTTGCACCTCGCATAAATCATATTCGAGCCCTAAAAAATTGTGAATTTCTTTTGAATAACTATGCCCGAGTTTTTCTCCTAACAAACAGTATTTCATTATATAATCTCTTTATAACTTCCTAAAAATACGAATTTATCCGAACTGTTATCGAGTTCTCCTAAAAGGTTAAGCACGTTTTCGTTTTCAATCTCGCCCTCGAAATCAAAATAGAACATAAATTCAAACTGACTGTTTGCAATAGGACGGGATTCAAGTTTAGTAAGGTTAAGCCCCAAAGTTGCAAAGCGGTTCAACATTTTATTTAGACTTCCCGCCTTGTTTGCAAGGCTTGTCATAACGCTTATTTTATCCGCGCCTTTAAATACTTTCATATCCTTAGAAATACAAATAAATCTCGTGAAATTGTTTGCGCTGTCTTGCATAGCCCTTTCTAAAGCGCAAAGATTGTATATTTCAGCGCAGTCGTCCGAACAAATTGCGCCTATCGACCTATCTTCGCTTTCGGCAACGATTTTTGCAGCAACCGCAGTATTTTCAACCTCTACAGTCTTAACTCCAAGTCTCTTTAAATGCTCGGCGCACTGCATAAGCGCTTGAGAATGAGAATAAACAGTCTTAATTTCCTCGACTTTTACTCCTTTTTTTGCACAAAGAGCGTGACTTATTTGAACTCTTACACTCTTTACGATATAAAATTTATGCTTTTTCATAAGGTCGTAAACTTGAGAAACCGAGCCTGCGTTACTGTTTTCGATAGGCAACACTCCGTACTCGCAAAGACCTTGGTCAACGGCAGAAAATACGGCGTCGAAAGTCTTAAAATAAGTAACCTCGGAAATATCGAAAAGTTTATCCGCGGCAACTCCGCTATACGCACCGCTCACACCTTGGCAGGCTACCGTTGCGGAAATTGGGAAAGATTTTCTCTCTTCGCCTATAATTTCACGCAATTTTTCTACCGTTTGCGACTTCGTCTTTACAAATTTTCCTTGATAATTTTTACTTTGGAAAAATATCGTATCGTACAAAAGTTTAAGGTATCTCTTCATTTCGTCGTCACGGCCTTGAGTTATACGGTTTACTATTTGTTTTTCTCTTTCGGTAACGTTTACCGCTCTTCCCTCGTTAGCCTTATTTAGTCCTATCTCTTTGCAAAGAGCCATTCTCTTCTCGTACAAATCGGCAAGAGCGTCGTCAATTTTGTCTATTTCTGTTCTTAAAATATCAATCGTTTTCATCTTCTTCTCCTAAAATCGCGTCTAATACGGCTATTGCAACCCCGCTTTCCACAACGGGAACTGCCCGTACCGCAAAACATGCGTCGTGTCTTCCTTTTATTTGTATTTCTACGTTTTCGCCCTTTTCAAGGTCTACCGTCTTTTGCGGTTTTGCGATAGACGGCGTTGGACGAAAGGCAACTTTTAAAGTAATTGGATTGCCGTTAGAAATTCCGCCGTTTATACCGCCTGCGCTATTGGTCATTATTTTTACTTGACCGCCGACGTATTCAAGTTGGTCGTTAGCCTCAAACCCCGTCTTTTCCGAAATATCAAAACCGTCGCCAAACTCAACGCCTTTCACACCGGAAATAGCGTATACCGTATGCGAAATTTTACCTTCTAATCCCCAAAAACCTGCACCGCCTACCCCTTTTTTCATTCCGTAAACGATACACTCTACGGTTGCGCCGACAGAGTTTTGGTCAAGTCTTGCCCTCTCTATCTCTTCAAGCATTTTTTCACTACTATCTAAAGAGGGAAATCCGCTAATATTTTCAACTTCCTCTAAAAAAATCGGACCGTCTTTATAAGACTTCCCCTTTACTCTACCGACCGAAGAAAGGTAAGCGCAAATTTTTATTCCGTAATTTTTCTCCAAATACTGTTTTGCAAGTCCGCCTACTACGCAGTAAGGAGCGGTAAGTCTACCCGAATACTCCCCACCGCCTTTAAAACTAAGTTCGCCGTTTTTTAAAAATCTACAATAATCCGCGTGCGACGGTCTTGGCTTTGCGTACAGTTCGTCATAGTCTTGGCTTTTTACGTCTTTGTTATATATATCAACTGTAAAATCCCCGCCTATAACACCGTTATCAGCCAAATTTTCAAAAATAGGCTCGTCGGTTTCTTTTCTTGCAGTAGAGTAAATTTCTCCATTGGGACTTCGCCTTTTTAAAAACTCTTTTAGTTTTTCGCTATCTATTTTCATAGAGGGGAACCCACTTACCCTCGCGCCGATTTTTTTGTCGTGCGAACTGCCGTAAATTTCAATATTAAGTTTTTCGCCTTTAAACACTGACATCAATATCTCCCCCTAACTTTTTTAGAGTTTCAAAAAACTCGGGATAGGATTTTGCTACGGCTTCCGCGCCTATTATCTCGCTTTCGCCGTTTGCAACGGCAGACAAAATCGAGGCAAGCATCACTATTCTATGGTCGTTTTCGCCGTAAAAAATACCGCCGTTTATTTTGTTGCCCAAAACTTTAATACTTCCGCAGTCCTCTTTTGCTGATATTCCTGCTATTTTTAAAGTATTTAAAGTGGTTTTTACCCTGTCGCTTTCCTTAATTTTTAATCTTTCTATGCGGTGCAAGGCGCTTTCGCCCTCACACGCCGAGGCAAGCCCTGCGCAAACGGGCGCAATATCGGGAATATCCTCAAACGAATATTCAAACCCGTTTAATTTATGCTTAGTTACGGTAATTTTATCTCCCTCTACCGTAATTTTAGCCCCTGCCTTTTCAAGTATTTCAATAATTTTTCTATCGCCTTGCAAGGAGTTTAAGTCAAGCCCTTTAACGCAAACCTGTCCGCCTATCGCCCCCAAAGTTAACGGGTACGCCGAGCCCGACCAATCCCCTTCAACAGTTACTTCTTTTGGTAAATTGTACTCTTGATTTCCGCAAATAACGAACTTATTGCCCAACTTTTGGAATTTTATACAACTTTTTTCCAACACCGAGAGGGTAATAGAAATATAATCTTTGCTAACCGTATCGCCCACTATTTCAAGCGTACTGTCGCCGTCTAATAACGGCAAAGCAAACAGCAGTCCGCTTATATACTGAGAACTTATTCCGCCGTCTATTTTATACTCTCCGCTATTTAACTCGCCCCAAAACTTAAAGCCGTCGTTTTTCACGCCGTGTCTTTTGATTTCGTCTATCAGCGGAAGATTGGGTCTCGATAAAAGTTTTTGACTGCCCGTAAAGGTGCAGTCCGCCCCCAACGCACAGGCGATAGGCATTAAAAAGCGGAGCGAGGACCCACTTTCATTACAATCTAAAACGCGCCCTTTTTTTACCCTTTCAATACCGTTTACGATTGCGTTTCCGTCCGCTGTTTCGATATTCGCTCCAAGACGGTTAAGACAGTTTACCGTCGCTATGATATCGGCGGAATTGCCGATATTTTTGACAATCGTTTGCCCCTTTTTTAGCGACGCGGAAATCAAAAGGCGGTGCGCTATCGACTTAGACGGTGGCGCGACTACCTCGCCAAATGGGGTAAACGGTTTTATTTTTACTATCATTTTAGCATTTTCTCCAATTTAGAAAGGCTAATTTTACACACTTCAACCTCGCCTATTTGCTTAATAAGTACGAGATTTACGCCGTCTTCGTCAGCCTTTTTATCTATACGGATTTTTTCCATAATCTTACTCGTTTCTATTTCGGGAATTTCAGTATACGGATAAACTTTTAAAAGGCTTTCAAACTCTCTCTTTTCGTCCTCGCCGTAACCGTAATACTCACAAGATAGGTCAATAATTTTCTTTATACCGTTAAAAACGCACAGTCCGTGTGAATATTCGTACCCGTACAAACTCTCAAGTGCGTGTCCTACCGTGTGTCCCAAATTAAGTTTAGCCCTTTCACCCCTGTCAAACTCGTCTTTTTCAACAATTTCTTTCTTTATGGTAATACACTTCTCGATTAGGTCTTCGCTAATACCGTTTTGAAGGTCTTTTTTTGTAATTCTGCCGTCTAAAAAGGCGTATTTTACGACTTCGCCCATTCCGCACTCTATATCCCGTTGCAAAAGAGTATCCATTGCCGAAATACTCACGTAAACTAACGAGGGCTGATAAAAAGCGCCGAGCAAATTCTTTCCTTCGGGAAGATTTACCGCAGTCTTTCCCCCGACCGAAGAATCTACGCACGAAAGCAAGGTGGTAGGACAGGAAATATAGGTTATTCCCCTCATATAAGTAGAGGCTACGAATCCGCACAAATCTCCTATTACCCCACCGCCGACCGCCATTATACAGTCCTTTCTCGTAAACTTCTTTTTGGCAAGTTTTTCTATGAGTTTAGAGTATTCGGCTATACTTTTCGTATTTTCCCCAACGGGCAAAACCTCTTCCGTCAATTTATACCCAGCGAGGCATTTTTTTATTGTATCCGCAAAAAGTATATGAGTGTTTTCGTCGTAAACTACCATTATTTTTCCGTTTACAACGCTTTTTACCTTTTCTAAAAGATGGGAGTAGTCGCTATCTATTACTACCTCGTAACTTCTCCCCGTATTTATTTTTACCGTTTTCATATTTACACCGTTTTAAACTATATAACACCCGTAATATATATAAGTTCCCCTATAAGTCGATTAAACCCTCTTTTTATTGACGATAGGCAACATTACGTCAATACCTTTTACAACCTCTTCAAACTGCTCGGGACGGAGTGATTGCGCACCGTCGCAAAGGGCGTTTTTAGGATCGTTATGCACTTCTATCATAAGACCGTCCGCGCCTGCGCCCACCGAGGCAAGCGATAAGGGTTTTACAAGCCTTGAAAGTCCCGACGCGTGACTTGGGTCTACGATAATTGGAAGATGGGTAAGTTCTTTAAGAAGTGGGATTGCCGAAAGGTCTAATGTATTCCTCGTCAGCGGTTCAAAAGTTCTTATTCCCCTTTCGCAAAGAATTACTTGCTTATTTCCTTCCGCCATTATGTATTCGGCGCTCATAAGCCACTCCTCTATAGTGTTTGCGAGTCCTCTTTTTAAAAGTATCGGCTTTTTGAGTTTTCCAACCGCCTTTAAAAGTTCAAAATTTTGCATATTTCTCGCGCCTATTTGCAGTACGTCTACCTTTTCAAACAGGTCGATATGCGACGCGCTCATAATTTCGGTAACTATTGGCATTCCCGTTTCCTCTTTTGCCTTTTGCAAAAGTTCAAGTCCCGTACCTTTAAGCCCTTGGAAAGCGTACGGCGAAGTCCTCGGCTTAAACGCACCGCCTCTTAAAAGATTTGCGCCCGCTTTTTTGACCGCCTTTGCTATTTCTATAACTTGTCTTTCGCTTTCAACCGAGCAAGGTCCTGCAATAATTTGGAAATTGTCACCGCCAAATTTATGACCGCATACGTCTATTACCGTATCCTCGGGATGGAATTTTCTATTTGCGCTTTTATAGGGCTCTTGAATTCGCTTTACGCTTTCTACTATTTCCATCGAACGGATAAGGTCGATATCCACCTTAGGCGTATCGCCGATAAGCCCTAATACGACCGAGCTGTCGCCTTGGCTTAAAGTAACGCCAAGCCCTTGATTTTTTATCCATTTTAAAAGATTGTCAAGTTGTTTTTGGTCACAGTCTCTTTTTACGACTATTATCATAATTTACCTCTTTAATTGCGAAAGTTTTAAGTTTTCCTAATACCTTACTCAAAAGTATAAAAAAAGACCGATAATAATAAATCGGTCTTAAATCTTTTTGAGTATGCGAAAAAATACCGATATTTTGAATTAAATATGGTCTTTAAAAAAGTATGCGCTTTTAAAGTTAAAGTATTTTTTCATTTTCTTTCCTCTTTTTTGAGTATATACCCTTTATACTCCGTTTGTCAACCGATTTGAAAAAATTTAAGGTTTATATTGACATTTTTTGTTTTTCGTGATAACATTTTCCTATGAATGAAAAAATGGTGCGTCTTGGGCAAAATCGCTCGGAGATAAGAGAATTATTTGAATACGGCAAACTACTGCAAGAAAAAGGTATGGACGTTTGCGACTTAACGCTTGGCAATCCTACCGCAAAAACTCCCGATTGGGTTACCGAGGTTTTATCTAACGGCTTGAAAAGTAAGGACGTTCACGCCTACACCTCGGCGCAAGGCAGTTTTAAGGCAAGAACGGTAATCGCTAACAGCCTTTCAAAAAACGGGGTTGATTTTTCAGCGGATAGCATTGTTTTAACTTGCGGTGCGGCAGCCTCGCTTTGCGGTGTTTTTAAAACGCTTGTAAATAGTGAAAATGACGAGATAATCGCTCTATCGCCCTACTTCCCCGAATATAAAGTATTCGTGGAAGGTTGTGGAGCGCGCTTTAAAACCGTAGGATTTTTAGGCGACGGTTTTACTCCCGATATTTCCGCTTTAGATAAAGCGATAACTAAAAATACGAGAGCAATAATTATCAATTCTCCAAACAACCCGTCGGGAAAGGTCTACTCGAAAGAGGAAATTTTAGATATTGCTAACCTATTAACTCAAAAATCTATTGAATTTAACAATCCTATATATCTCGTTTCCGACGAGCCGTATAGAGAAATAGTTTTTGACAATACCCTTTTGCCTTTTATTCCAAAACTTTATAAAAACACTATAATTTGTTACTCGTACAGTAAAAGTCTTTCGCTTGCAGGCGAGCGCATAGGATACATTGCAATTCCAACGCAAATTGATGAAATAAACGACTTATACGCAGGCTTTTTAGGTTCGTTACGCTCATACGGATACGTTTGCGCTCCCTCTCTTTTTCAATATATGATTGAAAATTTCCGTGAAGAATACGCCGACTTTTCACTCTATGAAAATAACACCGCGCTCCTTTTAGAGGGGCTTGATAAACTTGGTTTTGTTTGCAATCAGCCGAAAGGCGCATTCTATCTTTTAGTAAAAGCCCCCAACGGAAACTCTAAAGAATTTGCAACAAGGGCAAAAGAACTTGGACTTCTTATCGTCCCTGCCGATTCTTTCGGGGCAAGCGGATGGCTTAGAATTGCAACTTGCGTGACTAAGCAAACGGCTGAAAACGCCTTGATTTTATTTGAAAAACTAAGCCGTAAATAACTGTATAAAGCAAAGCCTAACCGCTAACTTTATAAAACTAATCCGTAAATAACTATAAAAAACTCAGCGCCCAACGGGAAACTTCCCGTTGGGCGCTTTTTTCAACTTTCAAATTGGCTTTTATATAAACCATAATAAAACCCTTTTGCTTTTAATAGTTCGTCGTGCCTACCTTGTTCTATTACGTTTCCGTCTTTCATTACGAGAATCTTATCCGCGCTTTTAACCGTTGACAGTCTATGAGCAACTATAAAAGAAGTCTTACCTTTCGTCAACTCGTCAAACGCCTCCTGAATTTTCATTTCAGTACGGGTATCAATAGAGGACGTAGCCTCGTCTAAAATGAGCATTGGCGGAAGAGCAAGCATAACCCTCGCTATGCAAAGCAACTGTTTTTGACCTTGCGAAAGCCCCGCCTCGCCAATTACAGTATCGTAACCTTTTTCAAGCCTTTTTATAAAGCCGTGCGCGTTAGACCTTTTTGCCGCCCTAACAATTTCTTCGTCAGTTGCGTCTTTCTTGCCTATTTTTATATTTTCCTTTACGGTAGCGTTTCTAATCCACGTATCTTGCAATACCATACCGTAAGATTTTCTTAAATTCTCTCTCGTTAAAGAGGTTATATCCTTTCCGTCTATATAGATATTGCCGGAATTCAACTCGTAAAACCTCATTAAAAGATTGATAAGAGTAGTTTTTCCGCAACCCGTAGGACCAACGATGGCTATTTTTTGTCCGCTTTCAACTTTAAGATTAAAGTCTTCAATCAGTTTTTGCTCTTCATTGTAGGAAAAATATACGCCCTTTGCCTCGACTTCGCCTTTTACAAAATCAATTTGATTTTCTCCGCCGTCTATCTCCTCTTCTTGGTCGATTATCGAGAATATTCTCGATGCGCAAGCGGTAGCGCTCGAAAGTTCAGTCATTACCGAAGTTATCTCGTTAAAGGGTTTCGTATATCTATTGGCGTAACTTAAAAGCGAGAGTATCGAGCCTGCCGTTACTACGAAAATTCCCACTCCGCCGTTTAAGGCAATCAGTGCGCCCGAAAGGGCTACCGCCGAATAAACTAACGAGTTTACGAATCGAGTAACCGGATTTGTAAGCGACGAGAAAAATACCGCCTTAAACGAAACCTCTTTAAGTTCAGCGTTGATTTGGTCGAATTTCTCTGCAAAAGTATCCTCGTTTGCGTATGCTTTTACGGTCGGCAAATTGGTTAAAGTTTCTTCGATAAGCGCAGTTTGGCTTCCCGTAATTTTAGATTGATTTTTAAAAAACTTATAAGTTTTTCCCGTGATAAATTTGGCTACGAATAAAGATATTGGAGTAATAACGACCACTATCCCTGCGATAATTGGATTTATAACCGCCATAAAAACAAGGGTTATTATAATAGTAAGTATTCCCGTGAAAAATTTTGAAAAACCGAGCAAAAGCCCCTCGCTCATTTTATCCGCGTCGCCTATCTCAACGCTAAGCACGTCGCCGATAGGTCTTTCGTCGATATACGAAAGAGGCACTTTTTGAAGTCTTTTAAAAGCCTCGATTCGTAGATTTTTTGTAATTCCGTTTGCTATTTTAGACGATAATCCCTCGTTAATCCACTGGGTTAAACCTGCAATTAACGCGCATATAGCCCCACTTATACCGATTTTTAATATACTTGGAAGGTCAACTTGACCTTTATCTATAATAAGGTCGGTCGCCTTACCGAATAAAATTGGGAGATACAGTTGCGCCACTACGCATATAAGAGAACATACGATTGACAAAGCAAAGATAAACCTATATTTACCTGCAACTTTCCACAGCCTTTTTATTACGCCTTTTTTCATTGTTCTCCCCCCTTTTGCGAGTCCTCGATTTCTCGGTAAACCTCGCAGTTTTGATAGAGGTATTGGTGAGTTCCCTCGCCGACTATTTCGCCGTCGTCTAATACGATAATTTTATCTGCGTCTTTTATAGACGCCGTTCTTTGAGATATGATAATTACCGTTTGGTCGCCCTCTTGATTTTTTAGCGCTCTTCTTAAATTTAAGTCGGTAACAAAATCAAGCGCCGAGGAAGAATCGTCTAAAACGAGCACGGCGGAATTTTTTACGATAGCCCTTGCAAGCGAAAGCCTTTGTCTTTGCCCGCCCGAAAAATTTCTTCCGCCCTGTTCCACAACCGAATTTATACCGTCTTCCTTTACGCTTATTACGTTTTCGGCTTGCGCAACTTCTATTGCTTTCAAAATCTCTTTATCGGTTGCGTTTTCTTTTCCTAATAATATATTACTTTTTATAGTGCCCTTAAAAAGAGTCGGCTTTTGCAGTGCCACCGCTACCTTTTGAGAAAGTTGCTCGTTAGTATAAGAATTTACGTCTTTTCCGTCTAAATATATAACCCCTTTCGTAGGCTTATATATACCGGTTAAAAGATTGATAAGAGTAGATTTTCCACTGCCCGTTCCACCTATCACGCCTACCGTCTGCCCTCTTTCTATCTTTAAGTTTATATCGGTTAAAACCTCTCCGCCACCGTAAGAAGAACACACTCCCTTATACTCTATAAAGGAAGTGTTTTTGTCCTCTTTATTAGGTTCAAGTTTTTCCTCTTCGGTTTCCAAAATATCAGTAATTCTCTTCCCCGACGCAAGCGCTTTAGAAATGGAAACTACGAGGTTTGCAAACTTGATAAGTTCGACTAATATTTGCGATAAGTAGTCGTATAAGGCGATTATCGCCCCTTGTGACAAAATTCCAACCTCTACCTCTACACCGCCGAAATACAAAAGCACAACTATTGCGATATTTACGACGACGAAGGTCATAGGGTTTAGGAGTGAGGAAATCCACCCTGCTTTTACTTGAAATTTTTCAAGAGCCGAATTCTCTTTTTCGTACCTTTCAACTTCCTCGTCCTCTCCGCCGAAAGCCCTTATAACTCTAACGCCCGTAAGATTTTCCCTTGCGGTAAGCCCTACGTCGTCAAGCAGTTTTTGCGACTTAGAATGCATAGGCATAGTAATTTTCATTATGACTGCTACAATAATCGCCAAAATTAAAATTGCTACTGCAAAAATAATCGAAATCTTTTTATCAATTATAAACGAGGCAACAAAAGCGCCCATTACGACGAAAGGCGACCTTAAAAGTAATCTAAGCGCAAGATTTACTCCGCTTTGCACCTTTCCAACGTCGCTCGTCATTCTCGTTATCATCTTAGCAGAGCCAAGTTTATCAGTTTCGGTAAGCGGAAGTTTTAACAGTTTTTTGTAAAGGTCACTCCTTATTCCGCTTGAAAATCCAACGGCGGCTTTTGCCGAAAAATACTGTCCGCAAATAGAAAATGCAAGCCCTAAAATTCCTAAACCTACCATTATTAAAATATCGGTAAGTATAACCGTTTTATCTCCGCCGTTTACCCCTCGGTCGATTATATCGGCTACTAAAATAGGAATAAACAGTTCAAGTAACGCCTCCAAAAGTTTTAAAAGAGGGGCTAAAACGCACTCTTTTTTATAAGGAGCAAAATAACTAAACGCCTTTTTCATACGCCTATCCTTTTATCACTTTTTTTGCTCTTTCCTGCAAACTTTTGTCCTCGTCAATACTAAGTTCGGCAGTAATTTCATACAACTGTTGCCAATCCGTTTCGCTTATAAGGGTTATAAAATGCTCGTTCGCAATCATTCCCGATACAGCCGACGACGTCTCTTGACCTTTACCCAAAGACTCAACCGCAAACTTAAACACGTTTGTAATTTGCCATACCGCCTTTTTAGCGTATTCGTCACACTCGATTGCAAATTTTTCAGCCTCATTATTTGAGTTTGCGCTTTCTAAAATGCCGATAATCGGCTTATAGGCAGACTTTTTGTATCTGTTCCACTTGTTTCCGCCCATATTCCTAATTAGATTTTCACACTCTAACACAAGTATTTTATCATCCTTTTCGGCATTTTTCAAAACGCTTTCTAAGTATTTTTTAGCCTCGATTTTATACGACGCTTTTTCGGCTATTTTTACTGCCTTCGCCCTTAAAATCTCGGCGATTGCAAACCTTACCTCGAAATTCTCGTTTGTAAAGTCCGCCTCTACCTTTTCGCCGTTCTCAATTTTTTCACTCGATTTAAGTTGTTCAAATCTTGAGAAAATTTTGTAATATCTCATAAATTCCGCCGCCGCTTGAGGGTATTGAACGTACTGCGAAACAAACTGCTCGGTGACGTCTATAGAAAGTTTTTCATACTCTTTTATTGCGGTAGATAAATCTTCCCAGCCTCTCGGCGTTACAAAACTAAATCCGGAAACACCCCTTTCGGCTTTAAACAAATACTGATTGTTAAGCGACAAAAAAGATATTACCGCATCGTGAATCGAACTGTTATACGCGTACACCTTAAACGCATCGTAATCGGGCTCGACGACTATCTTTTTCACACGGTCAAGCGTTACCATGTCAAGTTCGTTTACCGATTTATTGTATTCTTCGGGATTGCCCGCCGCCGTCAAAATCCATCCGTCGGGAATTTTATGCGGACCGAATTTTTTTCTTTGCAACAGTTCAAGCATTGCAGGCGCTAAGGTTTCGGAAACGCAGTTAATTTCGTCAATGAACAAAATTCCCTCGCTTTTGCCTTGCTTTTCTATCGCCTCGTAAACGGATGCAACAATCTCGCTCATAGTGTACTCGGTAACCGAATACTCCTTTCCGCCGTACACTTTTTTGGATATAAACGGCAACCCTATTGCCGACTGCCTCGTATGGTGAGTTATCGTATAACCTATATACCCCACCCCTAATTCCTCGGCAATTTTACTCATAATCGCAGTTTTACCGATACCGGGCGCGCCGATTAAAAGCACGGGGCGTTGGCGCTCTTCACTTATGACGTAACTGCCGTGCTCGTCCTTTTCAAGATATATTCTAATAGTGTTTTTTATTTCGTTTTTTGCTTCGAGAATATTCACAGTAAATCCTCCTCTACGTTTATTTTGTAAGCGAAATGCGGAACTTCCACTCCCTCGCCGTCGCCTAAAATAACAAAACAAGTCTTAAACGGCGGAACTTCCTTGGGATAAACACCCATTCCGTCAGTAAAATAAATAAGCCCCTCAATCTTTTCGCCTTTTCTTTTAAGGTCGGTAAGCCTATTAAAAACGGGACGGAAATCAGTTCCACCGCCACCGTATAATCGGTAATTTTCCATAAGCGCGGAAAACTCCTCCGAGCCTACTACAACGTCCTCTTTTTGCACCTTTAAATCGCATTGAATAATACGCAGTTTATACCTTTCGCTAGTCGTTTCCATACTCTTTATAAGTCCAAAAACCTCTTTTAAAAGTTTTTTGATGGGCTCGCCGTCGGTACTGCCCGAAGTGTCTATCGCAATTACGATTTCAGCGTAATTTCTCGCGTCGCTGTATTCGAGATTTTCAATTAAAGGAACGTTTTTATAAAGGTCAAGCCCTAATTTATAAAAGATATAATCGAATTCGTCCTCGCTCGCCTTTATGCGCTCCCGTTTGCGGATAAAACTCCTTAAAAACGACTTGTATTCCCCATCTCCGCCGACCGCAACGGTAATAACCCTCTTTAAATCGGGATTGAGTTTTCCTATTTGCGGTAAAAGATTTCGAGCAATAGCAGACCACCCCTCGGCAAGGCTTTCAATCTCTTCTCCGCCGTCGCCTAAATTGAGGTTTACTGTAGCGCTCGCCGTTTCGTCGTTGGCACTGCTTGGATACCACGGCGAGTGGTCGCAAACGGTGAATATCCTCTTCATTTCGTCCGTTTCCTCTCGCGTGAGATTTTCGGCAAACTTTTGAGTAAAGTTGTCGTTTATACCGCCAAAACGGTCGATAATCGACTTATAGACGGCTTTTCTCTTGATTTTGTACAGTTTATCTCCAAACGGATATTGTAGCCCGTCCAAAATATACCCGACCGTAATATCACACGCTAAGCCGTAATTTTGGGCGTTTTTAGTCTGCTTGAAAGGATGTAAAAATATGCAGTGCATAAGCAAATGCAGTATCTCGCCCTTGACCTCGTCCATACGCCCAAGCGCAGTAAGTTCGCACACTTTTTCGGGTGAAAAATACCCGCCTTCACCGTTCGTGCATACCGTTTTTAAATGCTCCTTGCTCTTTGGGTTAAGCCGTCCTATTGGGTAAGCAAAATATATAAACTCCGAGCAAAGACTTTTGGCGCATGCACTTAAAATTTCGTTTGAAAGAGTTATCTTATCCATAGATTACGCTCCTTCTTAACTTGCGCGTCGGCTTGTAAACGAGCCGAAAGCCTATCGTAAACAGCCTCGTTTGAACGCACGGCAACCACGGCAAGTTCAACACTTTCCCTTTGCTCTTCGGTAAGGAAAAAATAATTTCTTCCGTCTTTTTCGCAGGCAATTTTGGCTTGACCGTCGGTAAGAGTTAAATTAAGCCCGTCTAAAAGCGCGCCGTCACTGTTTTTAACGGTGTAACTTCTTAAACATTCAGTTACAAAATTTTCGTCTTTTATATATTCGGTATTAATTAAAGTTTTTAAAACAGTTCCGTCCGCCGTCGCAGCCGAAAAAACGACTTCGCTATCTTGTAAATAGTCTTTATAATTTTCCTTAAAACGAATGATTGCCGTGGGCGATTTTCGTCTTAACGAGCGCAAAAAATACATTCTTTCGTCCTTTTTTCGCACGGCGTTTGCGTTTATTCCGCCCGTAGCCTTTAAAAGTAAGGGCAATATGCGGATTTTTTTGTTTTGCGAGGCAAATTTTACCTCTTCCATCAATATTTTAGGAGAAATTTGAGTTTTTTCTAATAAAATTTGCACAATTTCCCTATCTTCGGCTACTATATATTTTCGTAAAAGTTCGCCCTTTTTTAAAATGTTTCCCACTCCGCATTTAAGACATACGGCAAGTTTATCCCTATCAAGAGTAAAAAGGTCAAGGTTTTGAGTTGCTAAATTAAAGAAAATTCCCAATTCTTCAATGCGGTCGAAAACACCTTGCGGAGTTTTTGCGCTAAGCATACTCGGTGCAATTTTGCCGTTTTCAATTCTAAGCGTTTTTTCAAAAATGCGTTTGTTTCTAAACGCTCCGTCGGCAACAAATTCCACCGTCGTTCGGTCTTTTGAAAGTGCGTAAAGCACGGTGTTTTCGTCACTTCTAACGCTTTCGGCAAAATATTCGAGAGCGCGCGGATTCCTCTCCAACGCAATTTTTGCAATCTCGCAACTTGCCAAAAACTTTTTATCAAGAAGTGAAATCGTATCTCCGCCACGGCGAGCAACCGCTTTGGCAACGTCAACGTCTTTCCGAGCCTCGCCAAGCGCAAAGGCAAAACTTTTACAAAAATTCTCGACGGCTAAACGGACGATTTTAGCATTTGAGCGTATCTTTTCAGTGAAAAATCTAAGACTTTGACCGTCCGCTTTTACTGCAAGAGTGGCAATTTCTTCGTCGTTTAAAAACTCGTCGCAAGCGTACGCTAAAAGAGAGGGCGCGCGGACTGCAATAACTTCAGTCGCTACCCTATCACGTTGCAGAGGTAAACGAATTGAATAATTCTCAACGATAATATTTAATTGTCTAACGGTCAAATTATTCATACAAAACCTAAAATCGCCTAATTTATCTATGATTTTTGAATTTTCGCAAAAACAAATAGGGTTTACGAAATTTTTTGTTATCTATAATTATACCACAACAAGCCCGAACTTTCTACTGTTTTAATGCAAAAAAATAAAAATCCGCATAAAAAATCCCTTATTTTCTAATATGCCCGAACGTTTTACAACTAACAATTTTTGTCCTTATAATTTGACCTCTTAAACGGTAAGTAAAGAAACTTTTTAAACCTTAAAAAACACAAAAAGAGCCCGTATAGGTCGCTAATCGACCCATACGGGCTCTTTTTTAATCTTTTCTTAAACTTCTATAGAGTTCTTTAGCCATTGACTCCATTACTTTTTGATAAAATTCCGAATCGCTAAACAACTTTTTGTAAGAAGTTGCATTTTCGGTATAACATTGAACAGCCATTTCCTTAAACTTGTCTGGAAATAAAGATTTAACAAACATTTCAGGCGTTGTGTCTTTTGCATACCGCTTAAACTTCTTCACTTCTTTGTCTGCCATAAACATTTGATAAATACTTTCAACAATTACCCTATCAGCCTCGCTAAAGTCACCGTCAAAACGCTCGTTTACTTTATCAATTATATTTTGCAAAGTATCTTTTTTAGGCACTTTAGTTTTATTCTTATCTCCCGAAGGCTTTAAATCAACGTCCTTTTTATCAAGAATAATCGCACCGTTAAAAGTTTCTTTAAGTGAGGTATATTCAAGTTTAATTTTATCTTCTATGTCTGGCTTTTTATGCCCCGGCTTTGGCAAGAGTTTTAGTAAGTTCGCACAAAAAACATACTCTTTGAAAAGTTCCTCGTCATGAAAGCGTGTAAGTTGCGTAATATAGGCGTAACACTTAACAAAACTTCTAATCGCCATACGGCAATTGAATTTATCCTCTTCCGTCGAAATGTCCCCGTATCGGTCGATTATCGGCTTTAAAAGTCCACACAACTTGCCCATGTCAACCGCGCTTTGCTTACTTCCGCTATGCTTTGACATAAACTCGTAATATCTCTCAACGTCCTCAAAATTATAGAGTAAAAACGGCTTAATTTTCGTTCTTAAATCATACACTCTGTTAAAGTCCGTTCTACCCTCTAAAAGAGTAGTTTCATAGAAGGGTTGAAAACTGTTTTTTATGTCCGTATCAGTATTTACAAAGTCTAAAACGAAAGTTGATTCTTTACCTCTACAAGTACGGTTAAGTCTTGAAAGAGTTTGAACGGCGTTTACGTCCTTTAACTTTTTATCAACGTACATTGAGTGAAGTAGTGGCTCGTCAAAGCCCGTTTGATATTTGTTAGCAACGACTAAAATATTAAACTTGTCACTTCTAAACGCCTTTCTAAACTTTTTATCCGAAGTAATTGCTTGTCCGTTTTCGTCAACGTTAAGGATAGCCTCGGTATACTCAACGCCGTCAAGTTTGACAGTACCCGAAAACGCAACCATAACACCACAACCTTGGCTTTCTTTCGGATGGGCTTTCATATATTCTTTAATAGCAAAGAAATATCTTACGGCGTTTGCACGGCTATCGGCAACTACCATTGCTTTTCCTTGCCCGTTAATTTGAATACGCCCATTTTCTAAAAAGTTAGACATAATCATTTCGGTTTTGTCCGAAATGGTGTGTCCGTGTTCTTTGTAATACTTAACTAAAACTTTTAGCGCAGGGCCTTCGACAAGTTCGGGATTATCCGCCGAAACTTTAACGAGTTTAAACGCCTCTTTAATAGTAGTATAACTTTGTAAAACGTCTAAAATAAACCCTTCTTCTATTGCTTGACGCATAGAATACACGTGAAAAGGACGCATTTTCTTTGATTCTTCGTCATACGTTCCAAAAAGTTCAATCGTCTTGTTTTTAGGCGTTGCCGTAAACGCAAAGAAAGATTGATTTGAATGCATACCTTGTGAAAGTATAGACAAAACCAAATCGGAAGATAAATCCACTTCACTCTCTTCTATTCCCTCTTCTTCGGCGTAAATCTTTACAGCCTTGTCTAAATCAAGCAAAGACTTACGTAAGGTTTTAGCACTTTCGCCCGACTGCCCTTGGTGCGCCTCGTCGATAATAATCGCAAACTTTCTTCCCTTTAAACTGTCAAAATCTTTATAAGCAAAAAGGAATTTTTGTACCGTACAAATTATAATGCGTTTTTTATCGTTTATAGCGTCTTTAAGCCCACGGGAACGCTTTTTATCGTCAATAGCCTCAACAAGTCCCGGCACGTGATCAAAACTGTTTATAGTGTCTTGTAATTGACTATCTAAAACAACCCTATTTGTTACGACGATAACCGAATCGAAAATAGATTCGTTGTCTTCATTATGTAACGACGCCAAGCGGTACGCTATCCAAGCGATAGAATTAGACTTACCACTACCTGCTGAATGCTCTATAAGATAACTTTTGCCTACGCCGTTTGCTTTTACGTCTGCCACGACCTTTTTTACAACGTCGTATTGGTGATATCTTGGGAAAATAAGTTTCTCCTTTTCTACAAGCCTTGTAACGCCGTTTTTTGTTTTCTCTTCTTTTTCTTTTACGTAAGAAATAAACCCTTCAACAAGGTCTAAAAGACTGTCCTTTTGCAAAACTTCTTCCCAAAGATATGCGGTTGAATATCCATCGGGGTTAACTGGGTTACCCTTTCCGCCAGTTTTTCCTGCACCGTTCGAGCCTTGGTTAAACGGCATAAAATATGTTGACTGCCCCTCTAAACGAGTAGTCATATACGCCTCGTAAAGGTCAACTGCAAAATAAACTAAAAAACGGTGGTTAAACCTAAAACAAAATTCTTTTGGATCTCTATCGTTTTTAAACTGCTCTACGGCATTTTCAACCGACTGACCTTTATATTGATTTTTAAGTTCTAAGGCAACTATGGGTATACCGTTAAGCGATAAAACCATGTCAATAGTATTATTGTTAAGTTTTGAATAGGCAAATTGGCGTGTAACGCCGACTATATTACTTTTATAAAGTTCGTTTGACTTTTCGTTTAAATCCGATTCGGGCTTAAAATAACAAACTTTAATGGAAATCCCCATATCGTTTATACCTTTTTTCAAAACGTAAATAAGCCCATGCTCGGCAATACTGTCTTCTAATCTACGATAAAGTTTTTCGGGCGCGTCATCACCGTAATATTTTACGTAACGCTCCCATTGTTTGGGTTGAGTTTTCATAATGAAGTTGATTAAAACTTCTAAATAAAGCCCTTTTTCTTTATCGTAAACGTATTTTTGTATTCTATGTCCGTTTGGATTAAGATAAGAAAACTGCTCGTAACCGCCCTTTTCGCTAATTAAAAAACTTTCTATATCTTGTTCAAATCTCTTTTCGGATAAGTCCATAATTACTCCTTTTCAAACATACTATATTTTTCTTTTAGTGTTTGTATATTGTCTATGGTTTCGTAACAATACTCAGCATTATACTTGTCAAAAAATCTAACGTAAACATTCCAATTATTAGCCTTTGCTAAACTTATTATTTTCAATGCTTTTTTATCATGCAATACGGAATAATCTACATAAACGGCACTTACAATATCAAGGGACAATTTATATCCTTTTTCATTTTTTCTAAAGCTAGACACAATTCGCCACTCTTCTTCAGTTGACCAAGACTTGTCTTTTGTTAACAATTGCGACATTATCATCCTGTCCGATT
Organism: Clostridiales bacterium; assembly: GCA_015055505.1. Lineage (GTDB taxonomy): Bacteria > Bacillota > Clostridia > Christensenellales > Borkfalkiaceae > UBA10281. The sequence goes on along the minus strand of SVIB01000013.1, from coordinate 22,262 downwards.
CTTGATTTGCCTTTTCGTCATTATGGATTTTTGACTGTATTAACTTTGTATAACTGAACTTTTTCTTTTTGCCATATCTAACTTTGTATGTGTTAATAAAAAGTCTTTTTATCTTCCAATCTACAATTTTGTTAAAATCATATTCTAAGCAAATCCCTTGATTTTTCGCATAATATGCCCACATACTATCTTTTTTAAATGAACTAGTTAAAGAAAAAATGTGCATTTCATTTCTTACCCTTTCTTGCATTTGAATAAAATTTTTAGCATATTTTTCTATTGCATCATTAATATTGACGTAAGACTTTAAAAACCTTATTCTTGTCAAAATTTTATTACATTGTTCATTATTCAATTTAAAAGTTACACAAAAATTATTAAACTTTAATAACCAAACTTTTTCACTATACTTGTATAAATTCTCAAAGCATGCTATCAGACCTTGAATTGATTACAAAATCATTTTTTAATACTTTTTTTCTTGCATCATGAGCATCACTTTTAGCCACATTTTCCATTTGAGGAACTATTCCTTCACTTGTTTTGGTAACAGAAAGCGGAGGATAATCAACATCATTTACTTTTTCGTTTCTCTGCTTAAACTCTTGGGCTATTGTTGAAATATGCCAATGCTCAGGTATATAACCTATCCATTGAACGCCGCTATCAACTAAGTTTACCATAAAACAACTCCTTAATAAGTTCCTTTTCAGCTTTATCTAATTGCATTATTCTATCGAAAATTTCAACCGATTTTTCTGGCTCTTTGTATTCAAAAAACAACCTTGTAAAAGGAATAGCATAACCTATTTTATCTTTTTTTCTATCGACATATAATAATGGATTTATATCGGTATAGTTTTGTTTTATAAATAAATCTATATCTTCTACCAAAGGTACAATCTCATAATCAGTAGCACCTTTAACAGGTTGTTTTTGCCCTTTTTTTAGAACCATTTTACCATTAGAATCAGTCAAGGCTGTTTCAATAGTAATCTTTGTATATCCAAAATACTGATTACTAAATATTTTTGACTCTACAAATAAAGAATTTTCCTCATATTTAGCATCTTTATATTCAGTAAATGCTTTAATTATTAAAGAAATGCAATTATCGTCCAAATCAACTCTTTTTGAACCAATGTTTTTCCTTCTTTTAATATAACATTTTGAGGCATCAATTAACTGAACATATCCTAAACGATCAGAAGATTTATTTTTTGATATTACCCATATATAAGTTGATATTCCTGTGTTATAAAACAAATCATTTGGTAATTGAACTATAGCCTCTAATAAATCATTTTCAATCAAATATTTTCTAATTTCAGATGCTCCGCTGCCAGCATCTCCTGAAAATAATGGTGAACCATTTTGAATAATAGCCATTCTACCACTACCTTCTTTCAACTTCTTTACGCCATTAAGCATAAACAAAAGTTGTCCGTCTGAAATAGAAGGAAGTCCTGCGCCAAACCTACCGTCAAAGCCTAGTTTCGCCTCTTTTTCTACTGCATCTTTTTCTCTTTTCCAATCAATCCCGAAAGGTGGATTAGAAATTATATAGTCAAACTCAAAGCCGAAATAAGCGTCTTCCGAAAGAGTGTCGCCAAATTTCATACCGCTTGCATTACCGCCCTTAATGAGCATATCCGCTTTTGCGATAGCGTAAGTTTCGGGGTTAAATTCTTGTCCAAAACAAGTTAAGTCCGCCTCGGGGTTGATTTCTTGCAATCTTTCGGTAAGACAGCCAAGCATTTGGCTTGTACCCATAGTCATATCGTAAGCGGTTTTAAAGCAACCGTTCTCTTTGATTTCGTCCTTTTCAGGGGCTACTAAAAGTTCGGTCATAAGGTAAATTATATCACGGCTAGTAAAGTGCGCCCCTGCCTCTTCATTATAACTTTCTGAAAATTTACGGATAAGTTCTTCAAAGATATAGCCCATATCCATAGAGGTTATCTTTTCGGGCGACATATCGGCTTTTTTAGAGTTGAACTCTTGAATAACCACGTATAAAACGCCACCCTTTACCATATTTTTAACTTCGTCGGCAAACTTAAAGTTTGCAAGAATATCTTTTACGTTGTCAGAATATCCCCTTAAATAGTCTTCAAAGTTTGCCTCGATATTATTAGGGTCGGCAAGAAGGCGAGCAAAATTAAACCTACTCGTATTATAAAAAGAATAGCCCGAGGCTTTTGCAAGAGCACCGTCACGGACTTCACCCTCAAAACCTTGTTCGTTAAGTGTTTGATAAGTAGCCAAGACCTTTTCTTTAGTTGGCGCTAAAGCGTCGTCAAATCTTTTAAGCACGGTCATAGGAAGAATAACCTTGCCGTACTCGTGCGGTTTATAAAAACCTACTAAGTGGGTTGCAATTTCCCAAATAAGATTTGCTTTTTCTTGTATATTCGTATTAGTTTGCTTTTGTAAATCGTTGATAGCCATGAATTTCTCCTTTTGTAAGCATTATAACAAATAAATTACGTCCGCTTTTTGCTTTTATCTTTATTTTTCTAACTTCTTGAGTACTTCTTCAAAATAGGCGGGCTTCGGCGCTGTAAAAACCATTCTCTCACCCGTCGTTGGATGAGTTAACTCTAATCTCTCCGCGTGTAATAACTGCCCTTTTAGGTTAAATTTGTCCTTTTCGTGTTATATACGGGGTCACCCACTATTGGATATCCTAAATGTTTACAATGTACCCTTATTTGGTGCGTTCTGCCCGTTTCTAACTTGAACCTGCAAAGCGTGTATGCGCCATACCTTTTTATTACCTCGTAATGCGTCACCGCGCGCCGTCCTTCCCTTACTATCGCCATTTGCGTTCGGTTTTTTTCACTACGGCCGATAAACGTATCCACCGTTCCTCTATCGTTTTTCATTACTCCGTCTAAAAGCGCGACGTAAATTCTTCCGCACGTCTTATCCTTTATTTGCTCGGAAAGGGATAAATGCGCCTTATCGTTTTTGGCTACTACAAGCAGTCCCGACGTATCTTTGTCAATTCTATGAACAATCCCCGGTCTTAGCACTCCGTTTATACCGCTTAAACTGTCTAAATGATACAAAAGAGCGTTTACGAGCGTTGAACCATGGACTCCGTTGCCCGTATGCACGGTAAGTCCTTGCGGTTTATTGATAACGGCAATATCCCCGTCTTGATAGACTATATCGAGAGGAATATTCTCCGCCTCAGCCGAAAGGGGCACGGCGGTTGGAATAATTATTTCAACTCTATCACCGCACTTTAAATTTAAACCCGCTTTCAAAGCGGGTTTTCCATTTACTTTTACTTCTCCGTCGTCAACGAGTTTTTTTATCGCTGAACGGGTTTTCTCAGTTTTTTCGGCTAAGAATACGTCTAAGCGCATTTCGTTTTCCACCGAAAAAGTAAGTATTTCCATTTTACTCGTTCACTCCGTTTTCAGCCGTCAATTCGGCGTTTTCATTGGTATTTTCGTCGGTTTTTTGCGTATTTTCCTTCTTTTTGAAACGGAAAATCGCATCTTTATCTATAAATAAGAGGTCCAAAAGGAGCATTATTGCGCCGACTACGAGAGCCATATCCGCAACGTTAAAAATATACGGGAAAATTTCTTTGCCGTTGATTTTAATTATGGTATGAATCATATCTCTAACGTAACCGCCCTCGTTATAGGTTAAAATTCTGTCGATAAAATTACCGAAAGCACCCGAAAGGATAAGCGCAAGAGTCGCATTTCTCCACTTTCCTCTATTTTTAGCAACGCCCATATAGATAAAAATGACGATTAAAATTACACACGTTGCGCACAAGAAAATGAGTTGGCTATGCTCTAAATTTTCAAAAATACCCATCATACCGTCGGTATTTTTATGGTATTCAATTTCTAAAAAGTTATCAATAATTTTTAAAACGGTAACGCCTGCCTCTCCGCCCGCAAAAGTAGATGCGAGAATTTTTGTTATTTGGTCAATTAAAAGCACCGCTACGAATAAAACCACGTGCCACATTTATATTACCCTCCGTTTTACGTGAAACATTTTGCTGTATTTTATGAATTTTTTATTTAAAAAACCGCCCTATAAGTCGATTATCGTCATTTTTTAACTTTTTCGTATTTTGTCGAGCATAGTAGTTTTCAACTCGTACAAGCCGTCGGACAAGTCAACTTTATAAATTTCGGGTTGGTCAAGACGTTTATACTCGTCCCAAAAACTGTCCATTTCGCCCTTTGCATAGTCGGCAATTTCGTTTACCGGCGGAAGATTTGCAACGAGCCGTCCGTCTTTTATTATACATATAGGAAGTTCCCTAACCTCGTAATTGTCAAAAGTCATACTCTTCCATCTTTCAATGGGGTGATACAAGGTAATCGGGCTTGTAAAATCGAATTTTTCGTCTTTTAAAGCAATCAAATCGGCTTGCGCCTTGCCCGTCGCCTTATCGTATATACGGTAGAAGGTTTTAAATCCCGGATTGGTAATCTTAACCGTATTGTTAGATACCTTAATTTTAGGAATTACCTTGCCGTTTTCGACTATTCCTGCAAGTTTATACACTCCGCCAAGCGACGGCATATCCGCGCTGGTTATAAGTTTAGTACCTATGCCCCAAACGTCGATTTTCGCGCCCTGCTGTTTAAGACTTTGCACGAGTCTTTCGTCTAAGTCGCCCGAGGCGCAAATTTTAACGTAATCGTAACCCGCGTCGTCAAGCATTTTTCTCGCGCGCTTAGTAAGATATGCAAGGTCGCCCGAATCTATACGAATTCCAACGGGTTTTTTGCCCTCTTTTACCATTTCGTCAAAGACTTTTATTGCGTTCGGCACACCGCTTTTTAAGGTGTCGTAAGTGTCAACCAAAAGAGTTACCGAGTCGGGATAGACTTTTGCGTAAGCCTTGAACGCGTCGTATTCGGTGGGGAAATTCATTACCCAACTGTGGGCGTGAGTTCCTGCGACTTTAACGCCGAAATTTTGCCCTGCTAAAACGTTTGAGGTCGAATTACAACCGCCGATAATAGACGCTCTCGTGCCGTAAATACCGGCATCGGGACCTTGCGCCCTGCGAAGACCGAATTCCATTACCGTATCGCCCTTTGCCGAGCGAACGATTTTAGCCGCTTTACTTGCGATAAGCGTTTGATGGTTTAAGATGTTTAAAAGAGCCGTTTCAATAAGTTGAGCCTCGATAACGGGCGCTTTTACCGTAAGTATCGGCTCGCCGGGGAAAACCATCGTTCCTTCGGGCACGGCGTAGATATCTCCCGAAAATTTGAGGTTGGAAAGATAGTTCAAAAAGTCCTCGTCGAAGGCGTTTAAACTGCGTAAATACTCTATTTCGCTTTCCCCAAACTGAAGATTTAAAACGTAGTCGACTGCTTGTTCAAGTCCCGCAAAAAGCGAGTAAGTGATAAGTTCGTTTTGTCTAAAAAACACGTCGAAAACGGCAACTTCGTCGGTTTTACCCTCTTTGAAATAACCGTACATCATTGTGAGTTCATAAAAATCGGTCAGTAAAGTTAAATTTCTCTTTTCCATTTTTTAGTCCTTCTTTTTAAGTTTTGAAGTTATTTTTCGTCGATATCGGCGTAACTTTTAAGTTCAGGCAAAGGCTCGGCGTCTTTTTTTGCGTCAGCCTCTTTTTTCTCGGCTAAAACCTCGCTATAAGGTTTAAAATCGGGCTTTTCATCAGTACGCTCAACTATTAAAGAGTTGGCTTTTGTAAATAGTACGGTTAAAAAAGCAACCAAAATAAGACCTAAAGCGATAATTAAAATTATCCACCATTTTAAAATTCCTATAAGCGCAACGCAAACGCCGATAAGCACGAGTAAAAGCCCGACGGCAAGTTCGTATCCGCCTTTAGTGAGCGCGCCGTAGGCGGTAAAAATAAGACCTATACCAACGGCAAATACCACAAAGCCAAGTTGGAACGGATTTTTCGCAATAACTTCGGTTGCTGCAAGAACAAATACGACTATTGATGCAACGACAACCGCGATAGCAAGGATAATCGCGCCTTTTAAAAGTCTGGATTTTAAATTTTTCATTACAAAACCTCCTTAAAGGGAAAAATTAGTTTTTGTTTTATAAAAACAAAACCCCATTTTTAGGTATTATACCACACTTTTTAGAAAAATACAATATCATTACGGTATTTTTTAATTGTGCGCGTAATGAATTTCGTTGGAATAATTTAAAAAAAGGGATTGCGGAAAATTTCCGCAATCCCTTTTAAATAGCCTTTTTAACGCAATTTCCGTTCACTTGACAGTAACTAAAATGTTGTGGTAAAATATGTGTATGATGCGTGGGATATACATACCGTAAACGGAAGTTTAGCCACGTCCGTTGGCGCAGTCAACCCGTTTAGATACACAGTTATTTTTACGACTTAGAAAAGGGGCTTTATTATCTTAAAACCCGTTATTACGACCCTGAAATCTGCCGTTTCATTAGTATGTACGCGAAATTTGCGGAGAATCAGTCGACATAAAGCAAGCATCATTAGATTTCTCTGATAATTTTACAACTGCGCTAGTGGGGAATGTTGTTGGAGGTAAAGCAATCAAGACAAATAAAAATTGGTTTCAGCCAAAAAAATTCACAAGTGTTTTTACGAAGCCATACGGTCAAAAAATATTGCAACAAACCATTATAGGTGCAGGTATTTCTGGAAATGCAAATATTGTTGAAAATTTAATTAAAAATACAAGGGAAACAATAAAAAAATTTATTGAAATTGATTCTCAATATTAGGAGGTAAGTTATGAACTATAAAGATATGATAATCAAGGAATTCCCCTTGTTAAATAAAATTGACAGTATAAAGGATTGCTTTTTGATTGACAAACAGCGTTATGTGCTTTTTTATGATGAAATGATAAGTAGAGAAAATATTCCGCAAATTTTGTCTATTGTACAAAAGCAAAAAGATGCATATCTACAAAACTCATGGGCAACAATTATAATAATAGGCAAAACGCAAGAGAGCTTTAAAAGTGAAGAACTTTTCTTTTTTGATAACGTAAATACCTTTGCTGTCTTTTATCTAATTGATAAAGAAAAACAGACTGTTTATAAAAACGATAATTGGATATTTGCATTAGGGTTAAATTACGGAAAGTTTATAAGAAAAATTAACACAATTATTACAGGAACTAAAAAAGATACAAAAATTAGCAAGTAGGAAAAAGGGATTGCGGAAAATTTCCGCAATCCCTTTTTTCGCTTATATAGTTTATACCGTACCTGTCAACGGCTCTTCTTCGTTGAAATTTACCCCAAACTCAGCGTCTAAATCAAAACACTCTACGTTGTCGTAGGCTGCAAGTTTACATATCGAAACTTCGTACGCCGTCATCGTCTTACTCTCCGTTTCGCTTATCTTTTTTACGTATTCTCTCGACTGAATCCTGCCCGATAAGGCGATTTTCTCACCTACCGCTAAATTTTTAACAAATCTTGCGTTTCTTCCCCACGCTATGCACGGTATATAATCCGACTTGTTGTAAGCCCTATTTACGGCGATTAAAACGTCTGCTATTTCTCTCGAAAACGGAGTAGTCCTATACACGGGCGGTTTACAAATATAACCCGATAAAACTACGTTGTTAGGATTCTTCGCGTTTGCGTTTTCAAGTATCTCGCGTATAAATACGGTAAGCATAAGTTTACTCTTTCCGTCAATAAGTTTATTGTAACTTCTAAACTGCCCTATTGCGCAAAGCGACGAGCCTACGCGTATTCCGTTTTTCTCAATAAGTCTTTCGGAAACCGTTACGGGCAATATATCCGCTTGACCTGAAAGCCTTTTAACGAGAACGTCCATTTCGTAAAAACCCTCTCCGTAAACTTCGTGAGAATACCTCGCCTCGGTAACTATTTCCCCTTTTAGAAATACTCTGTTGTTTTGTTTTTCTTCGTTGTTCATAATATACTCCTTTAGTTTTTAATTTGCTGTCCGTCCACCTTTACCGTAAAGTCTTTTTTATAGATAAGTCCGCCTATAGGCTCAAAAACAAACCCTTTTTGCTGTAAAGCGGTAAAGATAAGCGGTAAACTTTCAAGTGTGTGAAGACCGTTGTTGTGACATAAAATAATACTTCCCGAACTCGTCTTAGATATTACTCTTTTAGCAATTTCTTCGGCGGATAAATTTTTCCAATCGAGAGAGTCTACGTCCCATTGAACGGTATATATTCCCATTCCCCTTGCCGTATTTATAAGAAGGTCGTCGTAATCGCCGTACGGCGGGCGAAACAGTTCAACTTTTTGCCCCGTTATACTTTCAATAACTTCGCTTGAAGTTTTTAATTCGTCGCGAATTTCCCCCTCGCCCATTTTAGACATATACGAGTGAGTTCTTGAATGAGTGCCAATCTCGTGTCCTCTTTCATGAATTTTCAAGACGTAATCGGGATATTTTTCCGCCCAAAACTGGGTCATAAAAAAAGTACATTTTACGCCGTAAAAATCAAGGCAATCTAATATGCCGTCGGTATACTCCACTCCCCACGCGCAGTCGAAAGAAATTGAAATTTTATTATCGTCTCTCCCTACGCAGTAAATGGGTAAATCCCTATTTTTGGTTGCAAAAGTATAGACTGTATCTCCGCCCGTTGCATTAACTGCAAAAATTAAGCCGACGATAGCAATACATACACTTACCGCTACTGCAATTTTTTTTAGCGCCTTCATTTAAATTGCCTCCCTATTATACATTTAAAATAAAGTTAAAAAACGGTTAATTCGGTCGAAAAACGACGAGTTTTGGTTTTTTTATATTCTATTTTTATTCCGTCTTTCGCCTTTTGATTACTTTTCTTTTTAAATAATTATTTTTACTCGCAAAAAAAGTCGAAAAATCTTGTTAAAAACGGTTGACATTATTCCTTTATATATATATAATTGTTTTCGCTGGTTTACTTTTATTAAACTTTTTGTTTAAACTCTCTAAATGTGTTAAACTTTTTGTTTAGTGTGTAAACTTTTTTATTTTTTTGGCGATATTACGAGGCACGGGAGTTAGGTCTTTGCGCCTAAAGGAGTTTAAAATGCAACTTGGGAATAAAATAAAAGCCCTGCGACATTTATGCGGGTTTACGCAAGAAGAACTTGCAAACAGGTGTGAACTTACAAAGGGCTATATAAGTCAACTTGAAAACGATTTAACGAGCCCGTCTATTGCGACTTTAAAGGATATTTTACTTGCCTTAGGTACTAATTTGAAGGAATTTTTCAAAGAGGAAGAGGAAGAAAAGATAATCTTTAAAGAGGAAGATTTTATTGAAAAGGAAACGGTAGACTTTAAACTTAATTGGCTTGTTACTAACGCTCAAAAGAACATGATGGAGCCGATTTTAGTCGAACTTAATCCTCATAAAAAGACCGAACAAGATTTTCCGCACGAGGGCGAAGAATTCGGCTACGTACTCTTAGGCGCAGTAGTCGTTCATCTTGGTGGTAAAAAGTACAAGTGCCAAAAGGGCGAGAGTTTTTATTACACGGCAAGCAAAACTCATTACGTAGAAAACGTGAGCGATAAGCCTGCTAAATTTATTTGGGTATCAACACCCCCTGCATTTTAACGATAGGGAGAATTAAAATGGAAAAAGAAGAAAAGATTATAGTTTTACAAGACGTAGTTAAGGCTTACGACGGACAAGTCGCAGTCGAAAAAATGAATTTTTACGTTAGAAAGGGTGAATTCGTTACCCTTTTAGGTCCTTCGGGATGCGGAAAGTCCACAACTCTTAGAATGATTGCGGGCTTTGAAATGCCAACCGAGGGTAAAATTTTATTAAACGGTAAAGACATTACTACCGTTCCGCCCTACGAAAGACCTATAAATACCGTTTTCCAACGCTACGCGCTTTTCCCTCATCTTAACGTATACGACAATATTGCTTACGGGCTTAAACTTAAAAGATTTAGAAATACTTATATTGACAAAAACGGCAAAGAAAAGGTAAAAATTGAAAAACTTTCAAAAGCCGTTATCGACGCTAAGGTTTCAAGAGTTTTAAAACTCGTTGACTTAGAAGAATTTGAAAAAAGAGACGTAACTACCCTCTCTGGCGGTCAGCAACAGCGTATCGCAATAGCAAGGGCAATCGTAAACGAGCCTGAAATTTTGCTTTTGGACGAGCCTCTCGGCGCTTTGGACCTTAAAATGAGAAAGGATATGCAACTCGAACTTAAAGAGATGCACCAAAAACTCGGCATTACCTTTATTTACGTTACTCACGACCAAGAAGAGGCGCTTACTATGAGTGATACCGTTGTCGTTATGAGCGACGGCGTAATTCAGCAAATAGGCACACCAAAAGACATCTACAACGAGCCTAAAAACTCTTTCGTTGCCGACTTTATAGGCGAAAGCAATATTTTCTCGGGTACTATGGTTGGAAACAAAAAAGTAAGATTTATCAACAAAGTTTTCGACTGCGTTGACGACTTCCCCGTAAACGAAAAAGTAGACGTTGTTGTCCGTCCCGAAGACATTTTCCTTGCAGACGAGGGAAAAGGTATGGTTGACGGAGTTATTATTTCTTCTATATTTAAGGGAGTTCATTACGAAATGACCTTTAAAGTAGGTAAAACCGAGGTTCTTATTCAAGATACGATGGAAAGAAAGGTGGGCGAAAGATGTTCTATACATATCCGTCCCGACGATATCCATATCATGGAAAAAGAATTTGACTGCAACCGCTACGACGGATATATCACAAAGAGAAACACCGTATGCTTTGCCGACGGAGAATTTGAGTGTGACGTTACTCAACTTTACGAAAAATCTCACCTTGACGAAGAGGGTTATCTCGTTTTAGAGAACGGAGAGAAAATCGACCTTACCGACGTAGACGTAAAGGTAGAAGTCGGTCTTAAGGATATTGAAATTATCGACAACGAAGAAGACGGCGACGCTTGCGGTAATATCATTTCAATAGTGTATAAAGGCGACCACTATCAAGTTATTATTAGAACGGATGAAGAGGAAGAAGATTTCGTCGTTGATACCGAATACGTTTGGAACGAAAACGACAGAGTTTCGGTTAAAATTCCTCCTAACAAAATTAAACTTAAATTAAAGGCGGTAAACCAAAAATGACGGCTCTTAAATTCTCAAGAAAGCATCTTGGAATTCCATACGCCCTTTTTATGGCAATGTTTGTGGTTTTCCCCTTGCTTTTAATTATTTATTATGCGTTTACAGACCCCGAAACGGGCAGTTTAAGTTTTGTAAACTTTATCGATTTTTTCACAAGCAACGCAAACCTAACCGCTTTATTTATGAGTTTTGCGCTTGCAATTTTAACTACGGCAATATGTCTTTTAATTGCCTACCCAACCGCCTACATTTTAGCGAGAACGGATATAAACAGAAACGGCGTAATGCTACTTTTATTTATTCTTCCCATGTGGATAAATTTCGTACTCCGTACGGCGGCTATGAAGGAGCTTTTATACTCGATTGGAATGTTTAATTCCAACAAGCTAAGCTTTGTTAACACGCTTATAGGCATGGTTTACGACTATTTACCGTTTACAATTCTTCCTATTTACACCGTACTTGAAAAACTTGATAAAAACGTTTTAGAGGCGTCGTCAGACCTTGGCGCAAACGGACTTCAAACGCTTTTTAAGGTAACAATTCCCCTTTCAATGCCGGGAATTGTAAGCGCGATTACCATGGTGCTTTTACCGACTATGACAAGCTACGTCGTTTCGGACACCTTGGGTAACGGCAATATAACCATTATCGGTAAGCTTATTGAAAATCAGTTTAGCGTAATGTATAACTGGAACGCAGGCTCTGCAATTGCTATGATACTTTTAGTCTTTATTTTTGGAACTATGCTTATAACCGGCAAATTCACCGAAAAAGACGAAACGGCTACGAGAGGTGGATTATGGTAAAAAAGATTTTTCAGCGAGGCTATATTTGGCTTGTTCTTGCTTTTTTATACGCCCCCATTTTACTTCTTGCGGTTTATAGCTTTAACAATTCGCAGGTTATAGGACAATGGTCGGACGAATGGACGGTAGACCTTTACAAACAGCTTTTTGCAAGCGGAGAGCTTATGACTACGGTTGCAAACACCCTTATTTTAGCTTTTGTATCGAGTATTATTTCAACAGTTTTAGGAACTATGGGCGCGATAGGTATGTTTTACTCTAAAAAGAGGACGAGAAACGCGCTTAACACGGTTACTCAAATTCCCGTTATAAACGCCGAAATAGTTACGGCTATTTCAACGGCGCTGGTCTGTACAATGTTCGCTTTTGGCAGAACCTACGTTTCGCTTTTGATAGGACACGTAATACTCACATTCCCGTTCGTCGTGCTTAACGTAACGCCAAAGCTTAAGCAAATGGACTCCAACCTCTACGAGGCAGCGTTAGATCTTGGCGCAACTCCTACTCAAGCTCTTTTTAAGGTCGTAATTCCTCAAATACTCCCCGGTATTTTTTCGGGCTTTTTGATTGCGATTACCCTTTCTTTAGACGATTATATAATTACCACCTTTACAAAACCGTCTACCTTTAACACAATTTCAACGTTCGTTTTCGACGCTTACGCAAAGGGCGGTAGAAGCGCAGACGTTCCCGCGCTTAGAGCCTTATCGACTATTATTTTCGCCGTAATTATTATTATGGTTATAGTCAAAAATATCGTTTCTAACAAGCAAGACCTAAAAACCAAGGGGGAAAAGAGAAGATGAAAAAGATTTTTTCCTTGATTTTATGCGGAATTTTGTGTTTTGCATTTCTCCCTTTATCGGCTTGTAAAAAAGACGAGGGGCTTACCCTTAACGTCTATAACTGGGAAGATTATATCGCCTGCGAGGACTACGATATGATTGCCGAGTTTGAAAGTTGGTACGAGGAAGAATACGGCGAAGAAGTTACCGTAAACTACTCTACGTTCGGTACGAACGAAAATATGTACAACGAACTTAAACTCACCCAAAAGAAAAACGGCGATTACAGTTACGACCTCGTTTGCCCTTCCGAATATATGATTCAAAAAATGATAAAGGAAAATATGCTTGAATCGTATGAAACCGTCGAGGATCAAAACGGCGACGGCTTTAAGGAATACGTAAACATTCCCAACTACACCGAAAACGTCGCGCCGTATATTCAAAATCTCTTTGAGAAAAATTCGTGGGACGAATACGCCGTTTGCTTTAACTGGGGAACGATGGGCTTTACTTATAATCCCGAATTCGTCGCCTTTGAAGACGTTGAAAGCTGGAGCGTTGTTACTAAAAATGAGTACGCAAACAAAATTACCATAAAAGACAGCGTGCGTGACAGTTACGTTTTAGCGCTTGGCTACGTAAACGGAGATAAACTTTTAGAACTTAAAGAAAATTACGATATAACCTCTGCCGAATATAACGGAGAAGTTCATAAACTTTTAAACGATTTTTCTAACGAATCTATTGAAAAGGCAAGAGTTTTTTTGACGGAAACGAGAAAAAATCTTTACGGATTTGAAGTTGACAGCGGAAAACAAGACATGGCTTCGGGTAAACTTTGGATTAACTTCGCTTGGAGCGGTGACGCCGTTTACGCTATGGATATTGCCGAAGAAGCAGGTACTAATCTTGAATACGTAGTACCAAAAGAAGGCAGTAACATTTTCTTTGACGGTTGGGTTATGCCGAAAGGCGCAAATAAAGAACTCGCGCAGGCTTTCCTTAATTTTATGTACCGTGAAGATAACGCCATCGAAAACCTCGATTATATTTGCTATTCGTCACCCATTGTCGGCGAGGACGTGTTTGAATACGTTAGTTACAACTACGGGCTTACGACTTTAATTGAAACTTCGCCCGTTCCTGACGAACAATTAGAAGAACTTGAAATTATTAAAGTCGGCAATAAATATTATGAAGAAGTTCCTTTAAGTTTAGACCCCAATTATAACGGACAATCGACTTATAGCCTCACTTATTACGACGAGGAAAGCGAAGAAATCGTCGTTGATGAAGAAATTGATATATTTGCGCATAGCGTAAAACACTTCTTCGGGGACAGTATCGAGGGCAACGGAATTGTTTATACCGATTCTTTAAACAGACAACTCGTGGCTATGTACCCAACGGAAAAAACTATGAATAGGTGCGTCGTAATGGAGCATCTTGAAACCGAACAACTTAAAAAACTCAATAATATGTGGGATTCTGTTAAGGTCGGTTATATGTCTTATAAGACAATGCTTATTATAGTTTGCGTTGTAATTTTAATAGTTGCAGGAATGATTACCTTTATAATTTTAAAGAAAAAAGGCGTTGTGTTTGCTCGCCGTGAAAGACATTACGGCAAACTGATAAAGAGCGAGCGCATCAAATGAAACCTGAGGTTTCATCCATACGCCACCTTGTTTAAGTAGCGAAAAATACTCGACAAAAAGATTTTGTTTAGCAAAAGATTTTTGTCGAAAAGGAGCAACCGATTGCAAAGTCTTACCGTTTGACAATAGGCAAACGGTTGACAAAAAATCGTGTTGCGACGCCGTGACGTTGCATCCTGATTGCTACCGCCATAGTTCATAGGGCTCCCGAAAATAATTTTGCAAAGCAAAAGAATTTTTGGGAAAAGGAGCAACCGATTGCAAAGTCTTACCGTTTGACAATAGGCAAACGGTTGACAAAAAATCGTGTTGCGACGCCGTGACGTTGCATCCTGATTGCTACCGCCACAGTTCTTAGTCAATATAAAAACCTCAAACAAAAGATTTTACACAGTAAAAGATTTTGTTTGAAAAGGAGCAAACGTTAAAAACTTGCTTTTATATAGCGTTATTTTTACCACACTAAAAAGGAGATTGCAAAAATTTTGCAATCTCCTCTCTTTTTTATTAATAATCGACTTATACGGGCGCTTATATAAGTTTTTCGTACGGAGATTTTGTCTTTAATAAGTCTACGACCTCATAAGGCTCAAGGATTTTCTTGATTTCCCCCTCGTATGAAAAGACGTAAATTCTATACAGCCGTCCGCTATCCATTTTACGGTATAACCTTTTTACCGTAAAATCTTCGTTTACTGCAAAACTCATTATTTCTTTACCGTTTTTAAGACTTTGATATGAAATGCTTTCGTAAATTCTTATATATCTATCGTTTGAATTTTTTTCGGTAATTCCAAAAATCATAAAAAGAGCAAAGAAAAGTAAAGAATAATTTACACCCGTAAAACACGATAATATAAACAACGCAAAAAAGACCAAAGCAAATACCGTGCCAAGCAGTTTGCAAATAAACACTGCGGTTTTCCGTTTGAGTATTAAAGACAGTGAGCAAAGTAAAACTCTTCCACCGTCTAACGGAAAACACGGAATTAAATTAATAAAACATAGGGCAAAATTTGCCGTCACTGCAATTTCAGTATACGGATAGGTTTCAGGGAAAAGCCACCAAAGGGCGAGTATGCTTACCCCAATGCAAAAATTTATCGCAGGACCTGCAAGGGCTACGCGTATTTCGTCTTTGTATCCCATACCCGAAATATCGCCCTTTACCACCGCTCCAAACGGCATTAAAGTTACGTTAACAAGCCTATAGCCCGACTTTTCAGCCGAAATAGAGTGCCCCATTTCGTGTATCAATGCGCATAAGGTATAGGTTAAAAAAGAAAATACTTTGCCCGTGAAAGCAAAGTATATCCCAAAGAGTATAAATAATGGATGAACTCTAAATTTTAACTTTCCCATATAATAGCGCCGTCTTCAACGATATAATCGGTTAAAAGTTTTCCGTCGTCGTACATACAAACGCTGGCATCTCCGCCTGCTATAAAGGCTACGGGAATATACGCAAATACTTCCGAACCGTTTTCGGTATAGACGAAATCCACGCCCGAAATTACCGTTTTAAATTTGTCGCTATGCTCTATCGTCAAGGTATATTTGCCGTCCTCTTCAACTATAGACGATACCTCGCCGTCGCAAACGGGATAAAGCGCGCCTTTACCCGAAAAAGTCATCACTCCTTCGTCAACGGTAGCAGTAAGACTGTTAGAGGGCGATTTTGCCGAAAAAGACAAATAAGTTCTTGCGTCAACTTGCTCGGTTTGAGTTGAAAACGCATTTTTAAATAGGGTGTTTATTCCGCTGTTTTCCCAAAAAATATTGGTCAGTAAAATAGTAACTACAAGAGCAAAAATGGCTATTCCTTGAACGTATAAAACGTCAATTTTGAATTTTTTGCGCGGTTTGTCTTGATAAGTATAGGTTTCTTCTACGTCACTGCTTATTTCTTCGTATTCAGCGTAGTCTTTTGCTATTTCTTCAACCTGCTTTTCTTCGTTGATTTTAGCAACCACTTCTTCCTTAAGGTCCTTTTTTCTTCTCCTTTTGGCGGGTTTTACGCTAACCTCACACGACGATACCGAGATTGCGCCAAGCATTTCGGCGTATTCCATTCCGTCTTTCATAACAATTCTCCTTTTTGTCCCCGTGGGGAGTTACTGTTATATTCTATGACGGCTTTTTTGCTTTTAGAACTTATATTAATTTAGGATTGATAAAATCTTCAATAGCAATCGAGGCTATTTGATACCCGTTTTCTAAAGCGTTATATAGGTGTTTTTTGCTCTTTAATATATTAGTTTTTACGTGTATACCCTTTGCGTAGCAAAGCCCTAAGTAATATTCCGCCTCGGGACAACCGAGTTTTGCGCCTTTATCCCATAGTTTAAAGGCAAATTTCTCGCTTTTTTTAACGCCGTAACCGTAATAATAATTTCTCGCAAGCAAAAGTAGAGCGTGCAAATAGTTCCTTTTTACAGCCTTTTTGAGATATCTCGTTCCCTTTTTAAGGTCGATATTTCCACCCTCTCCCGAAAGCAATAGATACGCGTACATATAAATTGATGCAGTATGCCCTCTTTTTGCCGCCTCTTTATACCAACTTTCGGCAAGCGCCACGTTTTTTTCCGCGCCCATTCCGTAATAATATTTCTCGGCTAATAAATATTGATTTTCTTTAAGACCGTCTATTGCGCCTTTAAGTATTGCTTGTGAAGTCATAGTTCTTATCTCCTTTTCTTTTTGTTTACAAACATATATTAACACCGTTACTAAGACAAATGTATGTCATATTTTATAAAAAATTTGTCAGTTTGTGAAAATTATTTCATTATTATAAAGTTTACTATTACTTGACTAATATACAAAACCTTTGGTATACTAAAAATATCTTCAATTAAGGAAATAAAAACAATGAAAGACGCTATCTTACTATTTATCTTTGGACTAATACTGCTTATAAAGGGCGGTGACTGGTTTGTAGACGGCGCGACGGGTATTGCAAAAAGATTTAAAATACCCGATATACTTATAGGCGCAACCGTCGTTTCAATAGGTACGACTTTACCCGAAGTTATGGTCTCCGCAACCGCGGCGATAAACGGTAGCGGAGATATGGCTTACGGAAACGCAATAGGCTCTATAATTTGTAACACTGCTCTTATCGCGGCAATAACCGTTGCCATAAAACCTGCGCCCATTGATAAAAAATCGCTTATAATTCCCGTTTGCTTTTTCTTTGGCTCGGCTGTTTTCTATTCGTCGATGGCGTATTTCGTAGGCGAATTCCCAAGATGGTCGGGAATTTTGCTCCTTTTAACGTTCGTTGTATATATGGTTCTTACAATCGCTAAAGCGCTCAACTCTCCGGACAGGAAATCTCCCGTTTTAAATGCGGACGAAAAGAATAACGAGGACGAAGAAAAAAGTTCTTTACTTAAAGAATTAATCTTTTTGGTAGTAGGCGCTGGACTTATAGCGGTAGGCGCAGACCTATTGGTAGATAAAGGAACTTTTATCGCAACGGCTTGGGGCGTTCCTCAAACGGTAATTTCTCTCACTTTCGTTGCTCTCGGCACTTCTCTTCCCGAACTCGTTACGGCAATTACTTCGCTTATCAAAGGAAAAGGAGCATTATCTCTCGGCAACCTTATCGGCGCAAACATATTCAACCTCGTGTTAGTTAGCGGTATGGCAATATCTATCGCGCCGTTTAAAGTACCTTCGGGAATGATGATTGGAAATATTAGCGCGTCGCTTATTCTTGATATTCCCGTAATGTTATCGGTAATGGCGTTACTTACGCTCCCTGCTCTTATCCGTGGAAAACTGTCTAAAACGCAGGGCTATATCTTACTTGGAATATACGCGGTATTTATAACGCTTCAATTCGTTCTTTTATGAGATAATCGGCTTATAGGCTAACTTTTACACAAAAAGCGGACGGCGAAATTTCGCCGTCCGCTCTTTATTTGCCTTTTATCTTAACTTTGGGGTTTTTGTTTTATTTTTTTAATTATCACCTGACTGCACATTACTTCTGCGTATGAAAAATTAGTCTTGCCTAAGTATTCGTGATTGGGCGTAACGGTAAAAAGAGAGGGATATACTCCGTCAATCTTTCCCTTATACGAGGAAAATTTATTCCTACCCAAATTTACTTTTACAAAAACCTCTTTGCCTTGAAACTCTTTTATTGCCTTTTTTATTTTACCGATATCACAAAAAGTTTTTATCATAAACTTATTTTTGCCATTTTTATTAAGTTTTATTCTTTTATAGGTCAACGCGCTACAATCCTTACATACTTTTCTTTTATTTCACTTACCCCTTTATAACAAAGTTTATCAAATTCTCCATATCCCCCAAAATAAAAATATTGAAAATTATTCTTATTTATTAATTCTTCAAGTGTTTTTATTAATACCGAATAAATCTTTTCTTTATCTTCAACTGTTCTATGTCCAAAAAATGAACAAAATTTTTCTTTTTCTATATTACGAAATTAACCGCACAAAAAAAGAGTAAATGCGTTGCATTTACTCTTTTTATTTATTAAAAATCTTCTTCCTCGTCTTCTTCGTCGTTTATTGCGTCTTCCTCGTCGTAATCGTCGGCATTTCCCTCGGGGAAATCAAAATCATCTTCGTCACGAATTTCGTCGTCGTAATAATCGTCGTCCATTTCCTCTTCGTCGTCGAAAAGTTCTCTCGCCTCATCCTCTTCAAGTTGAGAAAGGGAAAGCATCTCTTCTTCGTCGCCCTTATTGGATATAGCCTCTTTTTCGTCCTCGTCGAGGTAGTTTCTCCACTCCTCGTCGTTTTCGGGGTCTATCTCTCTTTCAGGCTCAATAGTCGCCTTTTCGTTAGCGCGTTCTCTACACTCAGCGCACATCTCTTCGCCCGAATCCATAAAATTACGTTTACATATTGGGCAAAGAACTTGTTCCATTTCGTCGTCGTCGTTTAAAGCCGCAAATTTAAGTTGAGGCCCTATTTTAAGTTCAGCCTTACAAACGTCGCAAAACTGCTCGTCATCCTTCATATAATTAAGATCACATCTTGGACATTTTATATATCCCATAATTCACTCCTCCGAAATTTTATATCATTCGCAACAAAGTAAAGTCCGGCATAAAAATTTCATTAAAATTCCGCCAACCAAATTTTCTTTCTTGGTAGCGGAATTATTATAGACATATTATATGAATTTGTAAACTGTTTTTGCGCACTTTTTTGGCTTTTTATAAAATTTTTTTAACTTTTTTTATTTTTGTCAAAAATTTCACGCTCCCTCCAAAAGCATTTTATCGGCAATAAGTGCGATAAATTCGCCGTTTGTGGGTTTTTCGCCCGTCAAATAAGTCTGCACGCCGAAAAGCTCGTTTATATTACCAATTCTCCCTCTGCTCCAAGCAACTTCTATGGCGTGACGGATTGCCCTTTCTACTTTACTTGGACTTGTGGAATACTTTTCGCCAATCATAGGATATAATTTTTTTGTGATATTGTTTATAACGTCAGGGGTATTTACCGCAAGTTTTATTCCCTCTCTTAAATAACTGTAACCTTTTATATGCGGGGGAATACCTACCGAGATGAAAATTTTACTTATCTTTTCGTCTAAAGTAACTTGCCTTGGAAATCTGCTTTTTTGGATTTTTTCATAATTCTTTTCGGTCAAAAACAAAACTCATCATAAACGGGCTTGTTTCGGTAAGCATATACATTTTTGCCATTACACTTCTCTTTCAAAATACCCTTTAAATTCTACTGGGTTTTTACCTTCGGCTTTAATTTGTCCCATTAAAAACTTAGCGACAGCCCTTTGAGAATAAGGAGAATCTGAGTATGCGTTTATATACGTTTTTAAGTATGGAAAATCGTACAGTTTATAAGGGTCGCCAAAAGAAGTAAAAACTAAATTAGGGTGCTGTAAAACGTACGCTCTCCAAAGCACCATAATATTATTCCAACCAACTCTCATAGTTGCTCCGTGATAATCTTCACTGCTTATTCTACAATTCAAAAGAACGGCGTCGTAATCATTCATAATCTCTTGGACTTGCTTGTGCTTTGCCGTTATAATTTGAGTTACGCTATGACCGTTTTTCTCAAACTCTTCTATCATAGGTCTAAACTCTTCGCCCGTTGGCTTTGCTTGAAAATGTGGCTCTATCATAGTTAGCATAAGTATTTTTGAATGCTCTTTTAGCTTTAGCGGAAGAGTATTTTTTACGTTTCTTATTACGGTAATCGACTTATCGGCCAACTTTTGTCCGTAATAGGATATTTTTTCAAAGTCTTCTAACGGCTCTTCTTTTCTCTCTTCAAAAAGTCCTGCCCGCTCTTTAAGCACTAATACTCTTGATACGGCGTCCTTAATTCTTTCTATGGAAATTCTACCGCTTTTAACGGCGTTTAATATCGTTTCATAGTCTGTCGGCTCGGGGAATAACACCATATCCCCACCAGCCTCTATAAACTTAACCGCTATGTCTTTTAAATCGTCAACCATAGCCGACGCGCCTATCATACTCATTGCGTCAGACACTATACAACCGTCAAAGCCCAATTCTCCTTTAAGCAAATCGGTCATAAGGCTTTTACTGAATACGCAAGGCGGATAACCGTAAAACTCATCCACGTCTTTTTCGTATGCAGGAAGAGCGGTATGCCCTGCCATAATTGCAGGTACACCGAGTTTTATCATTTCTTTATATATTTTACCGTAAGTATTCATCCACTCTTCTTTGGATAGGCTGTTGATACTCGTTAAAAAATGCGAGTTTCTCTCGTCTACTCCGCTACCGGGGAAATGCTTACAGGTTGCTACCATATTTTTATTTGCTTGCATGCCTTTTATAGCCGCGCTCGCAATTTTTATTACGTGGTCGGGGCAATCGGATATCGCCCTTACGTTTACGTCCGACGACTGAAAATTATAATTCAAGTCAACTACGGGTGAAAAAGTCCAATGAACACCGCTCTGACGGCAAATTTTGCCTGTGTAATACCCTATTTTTTCAACGAGATCTACGTCGTCGGCTGCGCCCCACGCCATTTGATAGGGAAGATTTGGCGTTCCTTTCACCGCATTACCCGGCCCACTCTCTACGTCTGCGGATACTATTACGGGTAATTTGGAATATTTTTGAGCCATTTTAGTATAGGCCTTTATTTTTTCAGGCGACATACTTTTTATAAATATACCGCCTGCCCTTACCTTTTTAAGGTTTTCTTCTACTTCTTTAGGATCGTCTTTATCGTATATATCATAACAAAGTAATTGTCCTACAAGTTCTTCTAAAGATAACTCTTCTACTAATTTTTCTATTTTTTCTCTCATAATTTTACAAATCAACAACGCATCGGGTAGCGGAAACTTTCCGTTGCCCGATACAGTTGTTATATTAGCTTATAAGTCGATTATCGACCTTTATCGCCGTTTTTTATTTTATTTTATACCGCGAAGCTTGGTTACGTAAACCGTCAAACTGCCATCCTTTGCTTGGGGATAGAAACCTGAAGGATTGCCGTACAAAATCGCGTCTAAAGCGTTGTCGCTGTACGCCGGATTTTGCTCAGAATTGTGATCCTACAAAGCCTGACTGTGAGTAAATAATTTTATCGCCGTGAGCCACGCTTATGCTCCATACGTCTTCTTCTGTCTTTACTAACGCAAAGTAAAGCCAATCGGTTAAGCCTTGTAAAGTCCGGCATAAAAATTTCATTAAAATTCCGCCAACCAAATTTTCTTTCTTGGTAGCGGAATTATTATAGACATATTATATGAATTTGTAAACTGTTTTGCGCTCTCTTTTGGCTTTTTATAAAATTTTTTTAACTTTTTTTATTTTTGTCAAAAATTTCACGCTCCCTCCAAAAGCATTTTATCGGCAATAAGTGCGATAAATTCGCCGTTTGTGGGTTTTTCGCCCGTCAAA
>SVIB01000051.1 GCA_015055505.1 Clostridiales bacterium | reverse complement strand
AAAAATATAACCATTTTAACTCTATCTTTTGTGGTAAAGATAAAGCCCACCATATTTCGCTTTTTTGCGAAGTATAGTGGGCTATACTTTTGTATCAAATTAAAATTCCCTTATAGGAACTCCATAATCGGTTTGGGTTTTGCTTTACTGATAGAAATAAATCTTATCCAAATATTTATATTTTTTAGTTTTGGCAGTCAATAATATTTAAACCGCCTTTAAGTAAAATTTCTTTTCTCGGTAATTTTAACCTTGCCTTTATGCCGTAAGGCACGGTAATTTTACCTTTGACCGCCCCGCCGTCAAATTTTAAGGCAACGTCCACTTTGCCGTTTACCGTTGACACACTACCCTCTAAATTTTTAAATTCCCCAAGATAAGGCGCTACGGTAAGTTCGCCGTTTGCGTATTTTACTCCTAAAATATACGTTTGCATTACTGCTAAAATATCGGCGAACATGTGGTGGTTTCTTGAGTTTGTACCCTCAAAATCTTCCCAAAGAGTTGTTGCTCCCCGCTCTAACCAGTAGCCAAAGGATGGGTATTCGCTATTTTTCATCATCTTAATAAAAAGGTCAACTCTACCCATTTCACAAAGAACGTTATGGGTATATTTTGCGCCTAAAACACCGAAAAGCGACCTATAGCCCGACTTTTCAACAGTTTTAACAAGTTTATTAAAAAGAATTTCTTTCTCTTTTTCATTTGCTATATCAAAATAGATAAGAGCCGATATTGCGGTATGCCCTTCTACATTTTTTCCTATTAGATATTCATTTCTTATTTTTTCTTTAATCTCTTCGGCTTTAACGTAATATTTTTTAAACTTACTTTCTTCGCCTAAAATCTTACAAAATTCAGCGAAAATTTTAGTCATTGAATACACGTAACAACTACTCGTAAGCTTAGTCGGGCAAAGGTCAATCTCAATATTTTTGGGATAATTCCAGTCGCCCAAGCCCATTTCGTAAAGTCCGTCTTTTTGAGTCGTAAAAATAAAATCTAAATACCTTTCACAAGCGCTATACACCGTTTTAATAGCAGAAATATATCCCTTAATTTGATAAATTTCATAGGGCAGGATAAATAGCGCGTAGTCCCACGCAGGTCCGTTACCCCAATTATATCCCCACGAAGCCGTAGGCACGATACAGGGAATTATTCCGCTATCTAACTGCGCCTCGCAAATATCTTCAAGCCATTTGATTACATTTTCTTCGCAATTAAAGTTTTTAATAAACACGCTTGCAGATAACTGCATATCGCCCGTCCAACCGTTTTTCTCGCGGTGAGGACAGTCGGTAGGAAAGCCCGTATAGTTGCATTTAAGCGAAAGATTAGATAAACGCGACAACAAATTCAACCTATCGTCATCACACGAAAAACTGCCTATTTCGGGGAAAGAACTTCTAATAAACACGCCTATAAGTTGATTATCGTTAGGTGTTTCTTCTAATCCCTCTATTTCAACGTATCTAAAAGCGTGGTACGTAAACAAGGGCTTATAGGAATATTCTTTGCCGTCGCCCGTTAAAAAATCGGTTTGATATTCACCGCCGTAAACGTACTGACCGTTACTTGAATTATCTATCCTACCGTTTTCTAAGAGCCTATCGCCGTAGCGAATCTTAACAAGACTTCCTATTTTTGCCGTGAGGCTAACGTAACCCGTTATAGACGTTTCAAAATCGAAAAGGTATCCGCCGTCGTATTTTCTTACGCTTTTGTACTTTACCGTATCCGTTTGCTTAATAGCAAACTCTTGCATGCTTTTTAATTTTCCTTTAGGGGGTTGCATAACTTGTGCTAAAGTGAATTCGTCACCGTGATTTTTGGTAAAATCCACTCTTTCGCCAAGCCTTATTGACGACGCGGTTATTTGACCTTTTACCGAACAGTTAAAACTCCCGTCAGAAAAAAGTTCAACACCGCCCTCAATATACAAAATCGCCTTACAATTATCTCGCCAATCAGCCTTATAAAAATCCCACTCGTCCTTTGCCGTTTGATTAAACCAGCCGTCGCCTAAAACTATTTCAATTTTGTTGTCGCCTAATTTTAAAAGGTTAGTGATATCGTAGTTAGAATATAATACGCTTTTATTGTAATTTGTAAAAGGAGTGTTTAAAACCTCGTCGCCCACTCTTTTGCCGTTGATTTTCGCAACGAAAAGACCAAGCCCCGCCACGTGCAAATAAGTAGGCTCGATTTTTTCTACGCTGAAATTTTTCCACAGGTAGGTTGCTGGGTTCCCGTTAAAATTTTGCTTGTCAAGTTCAACACTTCCCGCCCCTATCCATTTACAATTTTTGGGAAAGCCACCCACGAGCGCAGTTCTTAGCGTAATTGACTTTTTCTCCGTTTTTTCGCCTGCTCGACACTCAAAAGTAGCCGTATAAGTCGATAAACGCTCAAATTCTCCAAAATACTCATAGTGACAAAGGCTTGATTTCACCTCATCTAAAAAAACGGTTTTACCGTCTTTTTCGATTATCACCGAAAAGCCCTCTTGGTTAAAATCGGTTTCCCAAGTAAATAACGCGCGCCTATCTACGCTAATAGGCGTAGCCTCTCCGTTACACCTTAAGTTAGTTATCATTTTTATACCTTATCAAAAATTTCTACTACCTTATAAAGCATTCTCATTACGTGGAACGCGCCCTTATAGGTATGACCTTTACAAGGCGGTTCGGTAGGTTTTCCGTCACGCCTTAAATAACCAAGCCATTCGCCGTATTCACGGTCGGAAAAATGTTCAAAGGCGTATGCGGTAATTTTCTCAAACCACTCTTTATACTTCTCTTCACCCGTAATAGAGTAAAGGTAAAGCGAGGCAATAACCGCCTCGTTATGAGGCCACCAAAGTTTCATATCGTGCTCGTAAGCCTCGACGGGATTATTCTCAACGTCCTTAAAGTATAAAATTCCGCCGTATTCGGTATCCCAACCGCGAGCGATAGAAATATCGAAAACAGTCTTTGCAAAGTCTATAAGTTCTTTATCGTTTCTATAAAGCGCCTCTTCAAGCAAAAACCAACTTGCCTCAATGCAATGACCGGGGTTTACAACTCTTCCTTCGGACGCGGAAGAAAAATATTCGTTATCTTTAGTAACGCTCTCAAGCATTGCCGAAAGTTCGGGTTTATAAAAACACTTAATATCGTTTATAAGTCCCGTAATAATTTCCGTGTATTTAGCCTCGTTTTGCTTGTCCGCCATACGCATAATAGACGAAACGTTAAGCATTATCATAGGCTGAGAAAGACCTTTTAAACTTCTCGTTTCACCGATTACTTTAGGGGTAATTTTATACGGGTCGGTCGAAGGGTCTTTATACATTTTATAAACGAAACCGTAATACTTTTTAGCCTCGGCAAGTTTTGACTCGTCGCCCGTTGCCATATAATATTCGGCGTTAGCGATAATATAGAAAGTTTCGCTAAACCAATATCTTCTCTTTCTTAAAGGCTTTCCGTCGTTAGTTACGGTAAAATACATTCTTCCGTCAGTTTCGTCCACGCATTTTTCTCTTGCAAAATCAATACAACTCTTTGCAAAATCAAGATACGCCTGCTCGTTTCCAAACTGATTGCAAATATGGGAAAAGGTGTACGCCGTTCTGCCTTGCATCCAAACGCTTTTATCCGTAGAATAGACCCTACCCTTTCTGTCAAGGCAGTTTTTCACTCCGCCAAACTCGGTATCAACGCCGTTATTAAGCCAAAATGGAATACAGGAATCGAACAACTCACTCTTAAATAAATTATAGTATTTTTCTTTTAACTCTTTCATACGGTACTCCAATTATTTCTCGGATAAAACTACAAAACTATTTGCAAGCACTTTCAAATTAATTGCGCCGTTTTCTCTATTTATTGTAGAAGACGAACTTATAGGCTCACATTCGCCACTGCATTTCGACGCTCTTACCTCGTAAACGTTCATTTTAGACGGTTGGTTTTGGTTCATATTAGCAAACGAAATTCTCTTAGTTCCGTCGCCTATATTACATATCATATAAGTCCATTTTCCGTTAGGAAGTTTATACGCAACCGCTACTACGTCGCCGCCTTCTGTAACGTCTTTAGTAATAGGATAAATTTCACTGCCTATTTCGGTATACTTAGTTATAAGCGACCAAGTATAATATTGAGGTCTTGCAACCCAGTCGTTATTTCTAAATTTCCAAAGACCTAAGTTCATCATAAACGAACCGTACATCATATCGAAAATTTCCCAGTATTTCATACTGGAACAACCTTGGTTTGCAAGGCAAATCATATATCTTGCAAGGAATAACGCTCTATCGTAAGTATCAATATCCGTTTGATTTGCGGAGTCTATAACGTTTTTGCTACCAAACTCGGCTATCGTCCAATTTTTACCCGTTGGGGAAACCATACCGGTTATAGCGTCGCCGTAATCTAAAAGAGTTGAATTGTAGTCCTTATCGTCCCAAGTGTAAGAGGAAATAGTGTACTTATCAAACACGTCGTCAAGGTCGTTAATATAAATATTAAACCCTATCGCGCTTTGAAGAGCAACTGCCGGACCTGAGAATTGAATTTTATCTCTTATACCCTCGTCTTTTAACTTTTTGTCAACTAATTTTGCAAGTTGAACGAACTCGCTATGGCTAACTCTTTGCTCTGCCGTAAAATACGAAAGGTTAGGCTCTGGGAAAATGCTGAATTCAGTTACGCAAGTATACTTTTTAACGTTTAAAATATGGTTTAAAAGGGCGTAAACGTTTTCGGCAAACTCCTCTAAACCGGGGAACGGATTTCCTTGCTCGTCAACGAGTTTTGGCGACGTTATCCAACTTCTTGTGAACGGAACGCCAAGCCAAGAGCCTTTAACTTTTGGACCTCCGTTTTCGTCGTAATCTTGCGATTCAAAGGTTGCGCAACATCCGTAAACGCTAAGGTCTACGACTATTCCGTTTTCCTCGCAAAAATCTAAAAGGCGGTAAAGTTGCTCCATTTCAATAGAATCCATATCTACGTTAGGGCTATTATAGTTAAAGTCGTTATAGTCGCTATTGTCGTTCGCTCTTTCAAACCATTCGGGGAAAACTTGAGTTCTTATCGCTTGAAGATTCATTTCTTTAATTCTTCTGTACGCCTCGTCTAACTCTTCGCTTGACATATTGTTATAAGCCTTATATATATGCGTATCAATTTGCGCTCCGTAGCCTTCCGTTTTAACTCCGTTTGACTTGTCTATCGTGAGCTTTGTATACCCGTCGGGTATAATAAGTTGCTCTATAGATTCATTATTGGGGTTTTTCTTACAACCAAAGCCCATAGTTAAAGCGGTTACCACTGAACAAACTAAGGCGACTAATTTTAAAAGATTTCTTTTCATTTATACTCCTATATATTTTGCCACGGTGAATTTTCAGCGTGGCAAAATAATGTTTATTTATTTGAAATTACCGTAAAACTGTTTGAACGTAAGGTTATGTTAAGACAGCCGTCTTTCATTTGGTTCGTTGACGACGCTTTAACCGTTCTATTATCGTTTGGTAAGGTCGTACCCGAAACGGTATAAACGTTCATCTTTTTTTGAGCCGTACTGTGTAAACTGGTAATACACACCTTCTTAGTCGTCTTTCCGCTATTCGCGATTAAATACGACCACTTTCCGTTGGGAAGTCTATATGCAACCATACAAACGTCCGGATCGGAAGAGGTTACGGGGTAAATTTCACTGCCGAACTCGGTATACTTGGTAATAAGCGACCAAGTGTAGAATTGAGGACGGGCAACGGCGTTAAACTCGTCGCCTATCTCTTTCCAAAGACCAAGCCTCATAATATAACCGCCGTAATTTACGTCGTTTAATACCCAGTATTTAATATTCGTACAGCCTGCGTTAGTATAGTTTATAACCGTCCTCGCAAGGAATATCGCTCTGTTGTACGTGTCGATATCAGACTGGTTTGCGGGGTCTATATATCTATTACTTCCGCTTTCGCAAACACCCCAAGTACAGCCCACGGACTTACACGCTTGAACGTTATTATAAGCGTATTCGTACATTTCGGCGTTGGTACTCTC
>SVIB01000012.1 GCA_015055505.1 Clostridiales bacterium | reverse complement strand
AACGCGATTACGTTCTTCACGTCCGCATGATCCGTGTAGACGTATTCTACGTAAGGACCTGCATAAATCGTCGAAATCTTCCAGCCGTCCTTTGCTGCACCAGCACCATCTCCACCAAGGATATATACGTACCATTGACCGTTCTTATTCAGCGCAATATCTTCTGCCGAAATCGTAACTTTTGTCCATTCGCCTACTTTCAAGGCAACAGAATCCGCAGAATCCGTCCACGTACCGCTTACGTCACCCGCCAAATGGAAATTATATTCCGTATCCGTACCGTTGTACATCCAGAAATAGAAAGTTTCATAACCACTGGGCAGTGCGTTGGCAAGCTTATTCGCCTGCAACGTACCGATTGTATTCACATTATTATTGTCGATATACCATTGCTCGCGGGAAATATTATAAATTTTGCCGTATTCGTTGGTTTCGCCACTGTCCACTTGCGTACCAAACATAAGGCTCGTTTCTTCTGGAGCAGCATCCGTATATCCGTAGAAATCGCTGATTTCAAATGTAAAGCCCGTCGTATTCGTTCTAAATCCAAGCGCAAAATTCGTACCGATATAGCCGTCGTTTGCTACGTCAATTTCTATCAATCTCCAAGTATTTGCATTGCACCAGAACCCGCTGGTTGACCACGTATTCTTCCAGTTTTCTCCCCAACCGTCGTTAGTAGTACCGTCGGAAAGGTATATATCACATGCAACGCTTACTTTTACGTAGAAATATATTTTAGCGTATTTTTCTATGCTTGGGAAATTTGTAAACGATAAAGCCGCCTTACCGTCAGCGTTAGACTCGACGGTTAAAACGTTTCCGTAAACAGCATCTTGTCTTGTAGTTGCGCTACCGCCAATCGGAGAACTAAACCCGCCGGGTACATAAGAAGGAATTACCGTGCCATCCGACGCGTCGTTTTTATACACGCGGTCATACCCCTCGATACTTGCAAGTAAACTTTCTACCTTGGCGTAATTGTCTACTTGTTCCTTATTTCCATCCGAAAGTGCGTTGTATTTTTTCTCAACGTCTCTTATTCTGCCAATTACGCCTATACCGTCAGGCATAGTAACGCTATCGGGAAGTTCCTCTATAAGCTTATTTACTTCATAAACCGACTCTACAAAAATCGACGGCTTTGTTTCGCTTACTATCACCTTATTGGTCTCAACGTTCTCTTTTACAAGAACCGTATATTGAGACAAATCGTTTTCATTTGCAATATCTACAATTTTGTCATAGTCCGTGGAGTTTTCAACCACTATAGGATAATCAGCAGAACCGTACCAACCGACGTTTTCTCCCGTTTGGAAATAAATGCTATTTTCGTTGGGGTCTTTGCTGTCTCTAATTCCTTCGTAGTAACCATTAAGCATTGCCATATTAACGGTGTCGTACAAATTGTTTCTTGCTAAAGAGTTATACTCAGTATAACGAATTTCGTCGTCTTTTTTAATATACGCAACAGCAGTAAATTCTTTTTTAAGATTATTTGCTTTTATATTTGATATACAAGCGTTTGCAAAATAATAATCACCGTCTTGATATATCTTATTCTTGTCAATTGCACCGCCGACTTTTTTATCTATATTGATATAGTCGTTTGTTTTCTCTATTCTATCATGCGTAGAGATAATAACGCCTAACTCTACCTCGGCGTTATCTTTTACAAACGTTGCTACCGTTTCATCCATTCTTATAATAAAACGAAGTCCCGATTTTCCGCCAAGTCTAAGCGAAACGCCGTCGTCCATTTCAAAAACACCGTCAGTTTTCCAATTAAAATCAGCCTTTGCAACCGTTTTAAAAGCATTAACGCCCGTAAACGCCAATACGCAAGAAAACGCAATAGCAAATAACCAGCATATTAATTTATTTTTAATACTCACTTTCATTTTCTCACCTCTTTACCAATCGATGCTTTCATTGTCATCGAAATCGTTGTCGTTTGGGTTTGACAACTCGATGATATCTGCGCAATAAATTTTTGCATCGAAAATTTCGATTTGTGGGTTTTCATACTCTTTCATACAATTCTCCTTTTTTGACTTCCTTTCCTATAATCCCCAATCATTTGTGAAAATTGATTGCATATCTCCATCGTGTTCTTTATACACGGAGAAACCTAATTTATTCCAATCGTCACGGAAACTTGCTCTCATCTCTTGTATGTTTGCGTAATATTCACCGTAATGGCTACAAATTACGTAACGTGGGAAAATACTTTCCTTATTTATTCGTTTTACTAAGTTTTGGTACAGTTCAGGATTAGTATATTTATACTTTTCTACCGCCTTGTACGCATTGTCGATAAAGTCAAGCATCTGCTCCATTAAAAGCCTTGGCCAACAGTTTTTGGCGCCGATATCGTCGTAAATACCGCCCGACACGTCTTCAATAGTCTTTTCTATATGCGTACTTTGCGCTTGTATAAGATTAAATAAACTACGCATATCATCTGAGGCTTCTAAGAAGTAATTATCGAAATAATCGTCTATAACTTTTGCGTAATCAGCGTTTACGTCGAACATAAATTTCGAATCGATATAGTCTTTTAAATCGGTAAATGCAGTTGACTGATTTCTTTCTTGCGCTTGGTTCCAAGCGTATTTTACGCCGTTTTCTTTTAAGAATTTATATGTTTCGGTAACCGGACTCCACGTGTTATAAGGAATTAAATAATGAGTGAAGTTTGTACCGTAAATCCATACGTAAACGTTTTTACTTACGACGTTCCACGCGGTAACGTTTTTAGCGTAAGTTGCGTTTCTCTCGTCGTAGAAAGACGAAGTATATTTAGAATAAATTGGCGCAAGCCACGGGAATACGTTATCGTCGCAACGGAGGTAAACGTAATTTCCGTTTTCGTCCTTTTCGTATACGTAATTCCCGCTATCGTCTTTTATAAACTTGTTATTTCCGTCCCTTGCATAGCGTTTTAGCGGTTTATAATTTCCGTTTTCGTCGGCTATCGGGTCACCCCAAGTAACGTTTCCGTCAACAGAAGTAATCTGCTTTCTTTCTACGGGCGCAGGCTCTGAATCGTGATAAGCAAAGAATACGAGGTTCATTTGCCTATTTAAATTGTTGTCGCTGATGTACTTTTGAACGATTTTGTTTAAGTCGTTCATAAAATATATACAAGTTGCGGCGGGCGTTCCGTAAAGCGACCTGTACTCTAAGCAAGTTTCACAAGTACAAGAGTCTTGTCCCGTTCCGTCCATTGCCGTAAACGATATATTTTCTAAAGTCGGATATTCGTCCATCTTCTTTTTTACAACTTCGAATACCGTTTCTAACATCAATTCGTACTCTACCTTATTGCCGTGAGCAGTATAGCACGGTTGAAGTCTGTCTGCCCTATACCAATCGGGGTGGTCTTTTGCATACTTTTCAACAGGAATAAAATACAAAGAGTTATGCATATCCCATCCGTTTACTTCCATCCAAATATCTCTATTTGTATGCATACCCATACCGTATACTTCAATCGAAGTATAGTAGTTTGATATTTGTCTGTAATCAAAGTCGGGTTTTTCAATTACTTCCATTTTCGGCATTGTTGCCCAATTTCTACTGTATACGACGCAATCTTCGGCTATCATATCGTAGCCTAAAACCTCTCTTAAAAAGGCAAGCCCGCCTAAACGGTACCCGTCCGAGCCGTTAGCCTCGATAAATACTAAATTACCTTTAGTCTTTATATAATAACCGCTCGTTCCAATGTCGTCGGTTGGCATTTTTAAGCCTTGACCTTCAAATACCTCTTTATTTCCGTAGATTATTGCATAATCGTTTTCGGTTATGCCCATCGGCTTTTCGGTTTCAATCTCAAGGTTTGCTCCCGTTGCTTTTAATACGTGTTCTTTTACAAAATCTGCAGATTTATTTATCGCGCTCTTTAAAGATTCGTTAGTTAAATCAACGTAAATTTTATAGTTTGACTGCTTGTTTTCTACAAATTTCACGTTGCTTTCGGTAACGTTTACTTTATGCAACGTTCCTTCTACGTAATGAATTGTATTATCGGGCGTTTCTACTGCGTTTTGATTACCGTTTCTTACAACGAACCATATTACGATTGCCGATACGATAAGAACTATGCTAACGCCTATAGATATAAACGCTATCGCTTTCTTTTTAGTCATTTTCCACCTCACCTTACCGTAACGCCCGTTTCAAAGACGGTCAAATTGCCTATCTCGTCATAAACGTAAATATAAACTTGATATACGCCCGTATATTCGCAACGGACTGCGTTAGTTTCTCCGTAAAGGTAAATTGGCATACCCTTTGGATTTGTTATCATTATTAAAACGGTAATATCTTCTGCTTTCGTGGAGTTGTCGGCGACTTCAAATTCGGGAATAACGAGTAATTCGCCTTTCTTTATTTCCTTTTTGAAATCTCCATTAAACTTTATCGTCGGCTTTTCGCCGTCTGCAACGCTTACCGTATAATCAAAATAAGAATCGTTTGAATATTTCCAATACTCTGCCTCGGTCGCTCTAACCGAAACGTAATAATCGCCGTATGAAGACAAGTTCACTTGATAATCTACAGTTGCGTCAACGTTATCTAAAAGTTTTCCGTCTACGCTTTTTACTATCGTTCCGTCGGGAGCAACTACCGTTAAGTAAGTTTCAACGTTAGGACATAAAACGTCAACCGCAAGAACTTTTTGCACCGTGTAAACAGTGTCTTTAAAACTGTTCTTTTCTATAACGCTTTCAGCCCTGATAAACGGCCCCGTATTATCTTGGTTGTTCGTTACGTTAATATTGCTTATTTTATTGATAAATACCGACGCGTCATTTTCCACGCCTTCCATTTCTATACTAAAATAAACTTTTCCTGACGGGAATCCGTTAAATACTTCCCCACTTTCAGTTTTTGTAACGGCTAACGCCGAAGAATTAATTAAAACCTCTTTGTTTTTATAACCTACGTTATACGCTACGGCGTTTGAGCCGTCAAAATCTAAAAGTAAAGTTATAGTTTTATCGCCTACTTTAACCGTCGTTTGACCGTCGTCTTTTATAAGCGAAACTTTAACCGATATATCTGCGTTTAACGAGTCTACTAAGACAACGTTCATTTTTGAGAACTTTGAATATATGGGCATAGATAAAAAGTCTAACGATAAAGTTTCAGCCATTTGCGGATTAGCAAAAGTCGTCTTTACGTTTTCGCTCGTACCGTCTGCCGTAATTTTTATTCCGCTTATACCGTTTAAAAGGTAATCGTCGGTAAAGGTTACACCCTCTTTAGCATAAAAATACTTAACTACGTCAACTACTTCACGGTATCTATCGGTGTTTCCCGAAATTTTTTCTTTACTAAATACTATAAATACGGGGATTTCAGTTTCGTAAAGTTTTGTTCCGTTACAAGAGTAAGTTATCTTTATGCTGTCTTTATGGTTTTCAACGGTAGGAACGAAACTGTCGCCAGCCTTATAATTTACCGTTTGTCCTTTATATTCCACAGCCACGTCGCAAAGGAACTCCTGCTTTTCTCCCGAAAAATAATCTCTTGCGTATAACGTCGGCAAGGTATACGAACTGCCTGAAATGTATGCAATGGGTAATTCAGGTTCTTCCGTAACGATAGGATTATTACTTGCTACGCCTTCAATATCGACCGTTGCTATTGTCGTATTTCCTACGAAGTCCGTCGCTTTACAAGTAATAGTCCACACTCCCGTTTCTTCTAAAATAAACTTGCCGTTTGTAATTTCACAAGTAACGTTTCCCTTGGTCAAAGTGTACGAAACGGAATTTTCTCCGCTACCGCCACTTACAACAACCTTAGGTAAAGCGGTGGGCGTTCCTAAATTAACCGTCTTTTCATAACTTTCATCAATTGTCACAGTTAATTTTGGGATAAGATACTGAGGTTTTGCTTTTACCCACAAAACTTTTCTGCTGACGTTTCCGCTATAATCGGTAGACTCGTAAACGATAGCGTAGTTTCCTACGTCCGTAACTTTAAAACGGTTATTATCTATACTTACCATCTTTTGCGAGTCGGATTTGTATTCGTACCAAACGGAAACGTTTACTTCTCTTATTCCGCAAACCTCGTCAATAGCGCTTGCTGACGGAATTGGATAATTTGCGCCAATAGGAGCGTCAGGCATTTTTTCATAATCACAGTCAACCGTAATTTCAGGAACTTTATCGTCCACAAAATTTTCAGCAGACAAATCAACGCCTAAAATACTCGTAAGACACATATTTGCGGTAGCGTTGTTATAATTTAACGCGCTTATCGTAAGTTTTGCCTTTCCGCTTGGGAACCCAAACCACAAAGTATTGTAATAGTAACTGTCGTCTAAATCGGAAATTATCTTTCCGCCTGCCCACGCCTGATTGTTTTTATAATCGTAACTTATAACGAATTTCTTATCGTCGGGAGTCGTCGGCAAGGGTTTATCCGGCGTGCCGGTTTCTGGATTTATTGGGAAGTTCCCATAAAATAAACCCGTATCCATAGAAATAAAACTGTGCGGTACTAAGCAACCGAGGGTTTCGCCTTTATGAAGTTTACCCACGTGTTCCAATCCGCAATGAATCTGCCCGTTTCCCGCAGCAGTAAACCAAGTTAAGCCGTACGCGTTTACATCGTTGTGGAAATTACCGTGATAAACGAGTTGAACCGACGGGTCTTCAACATCCGTAAAGGTAAATACCATTTTGGTAAAATCAGCCGTTCCAAGAACGTCGGGAACTATAAACCCTTCAAGTAGTGGCGTAGAACACGTTACCTTTGTCATATCAAAAACGTGATCGAAAGTAAGCGCGTCGCCGTTTGCTATTCTCACGTTAAGCCCTGTGGAATTTGCGCCTAAATGAGTACACAGCCCATACTCTATTGAAGTTTTGTCATTATTATAAGACGCGAGTTTGCCGTATACGAAAAATCCGTATTCCTTAGTATAAGTCTTTCCTCCTACCGTAGAAACGTATCTTAATACGTATTTACCGCTCTGATTTAAAGTATTTTCCTTGTCCGTAGTTTGCGTACCGTCAGGATATTCAAGCGAAGGCTTGCCTTTTGCCGTTTGACCGCTTACGCTAAACGTACAGTCTGGAATAATAAACTTATCGCCAAAGGCGTATTCGCTTGAAATTTCAGTCGCAGGCTGAACGCTTATTTCAGCGTTTACAGGTCTGTGCGAAAAGGAAAAAACCAAGAGAATACTTACCGTTAAAAGAATAAAGACAAATATAAATTTGCTTTTTCTCTTTGCGTTTGTCATTCTGTGCTCTCCTTAATTAGAAAAATTAACCTTTTAATCCGCCTACGGATAAATTTCCCATAAGCCTTTTACTGAAAACTGAGAAAATCACAATTACGGGTATAGTTACCAAAAGAACGGTTGCCATAACGTAAGTAACTCTCTGCAAGTCGGGGTTACTTATTTCCTGTCCTTGCGACTGCCAATAAAGGGCAAGAGATAAAGTCGTATACGACGGAAGATACAAGTTAGGAATAAGATAATCGTTCCAATATTCAATAAATAAAATTAAAAAGATTGATAAAAACGTGTACTTAACAAGCGGTAAAGCAACTTTTACCATTATTTGAAAATCGTTTGCGCCGTCTATTTTCGCTGCTTCGTAATAGCCTTTTGGCATAGACTTAAACACAGAGAAAAACACAAGGAAATACATTCCCAAGAAGTTTGCTCTCATAACCCACATTCCTAAAAGACTGTCAAACAAAAGCAACTCTTTTGCTAATTGAATTTCCGCCGCCTGACTGCCAACTACGGGAACTATCATCGTTACGATAACAGTAACGTAAACGATTTTTGAAAATAGGTTTTCATACCTTGAACAAAGATACGCAACCACACAAGTTACGACTACTTTTGAAAGTGAACAGCCTACCGCATACAATATCGTGTTTAAAGCCATATTCACAAGCGTATAATCGGAAAACCCGTCGTTTATTTCAGCAAGGTTTTGAAAAAGCACGAACTCTTTGGGTAGTCCTACAATATTATGCGGAACTTTAGACGGTTCAAACGAAAAATAATCTGTGTAATACCCCTTCGAAGCAGTTAAAAACGCCCATAAAAACATCACGACTAAAAACACGACGTAGAGCGCTAACACAACGAAAAGCGAAATGGTAAGTGGGGAAAACTTTGTCTTTGTAGAAATTGACGCTTTCATTTTTTTCATAAAATCCCCCCCCTTACTCTTCCGACGGACCGAATTTATCCAATAAACTCTTAACGATAAAGGTAAGAGGTATTGCAACTGCGGTAAGTATTAATCCAAGCGCCGCGACATTAGGTATATCTTGCTCGTAACCAATCGTTCTTCCCGCTAAAATATACATATAATAGCCAAGCGAACGGGTTTCAGGCGGTGCATTGAACAGCATCAAATTGTATTGGTTTGTAAACATTGTCGCTACACCCGTTACGAGGAAAACCGATAGCGTGGGGAAAGTTAGAGGTAATATCAAATACCAAAACTCTTTAATTCCTACCGCCCCGTCAAGTTTTCCCGCCTCGACGATTTCGGGCGAGATGTCGAACATTTTATTAGCGTACATTAAAACCGACGTTCCAAAACTGACGTAAAGATTGCAAAATATTACCCAAATGAGCGGATTAGCATCAAACCGTAACGCCTCAGTATTGAAAACTTCTAAAGTAACGTCGTTTAAAATGGTTTTGAAAGTCAAAATAAACGCCGCCGCCGGAATTATAGACGGTATAAACAAAAATACTCTAAAAAACTTAGAACATGGTAATTTCTTAAAAATGTAATAAGAAAACAGTAACCCCAAAGGTATACTTACACATAAAGAAACGCCGTAGTATAAAAGCGACATTTTAGCCGTGGAAATTAAATCGCGAAGTTTTGACGAGTTTGTAAACCAATCTTTAAAATTATCAAAAGTAAGTCGCCAAACAATTTCGGTTTCGCTAATCTTTTCAGATTTCATAAACGCATAACCAAACGATTTAAAGTTTACGACTACATAAAAAAGTATAAACTGTATTACGGGAAAAATCATAAGGAGAGCGTAAAAAATATTACTACTACGCTCTGCCTTATTTACGTTTTTCACGTTTTTTTCTCTAATAATCGAGTTAGACATATAAAATCCTTATTTTGCTTTTTTCCAAATTGTGAGTTCGTCAAAATAACTGTACATACCGCTAAAGAAAGTTTCTGCGCTTACGCCCGCCTCTAAACCTAAAACGTAATAAGTTGAATATGCGGTAGACATATAGAACGGACTTCCGTTGTCGTCGCCTATTTCTTTAAAGGTGTTTTGATTGTTTGCAAACAAAAGGTTGTTTGCGTATGGGAATACTATATCAGAATTTTTATACGCATTGTAGAAAGTCTTTCCGTACGCGCTTAAACCGTTATATTGGTCAGTCGTAAGCGAATAATTAAGAGCCTTGGTACAACTCGTTATTTGCGTAAACTGAGCAAGTTGTTCGTCGCTGTTTGCAAATTGAATAAAATCAATAGCGTATTTATACTGCCAACTGTTTTTGTCAAGTCCGCTCTTCATTACGCACAAGGGGTACATGATATCAAACATGGTTTGCTTTTCGCCAACTTTTTCACTTGATTGCTTAGGAAGAGGCATCCAACCCAACTTTCTGTTTTGCTTAGAATTTGCAGGATTACTCTTACCCATATTGTTAAACGTACTCGTTGCTTCCATTTGCCACCAACTGCCATCTAAAAGCATTGCGTTTCTCGTAGTGTCTTTTGCCAAAAACGCGTCTTGTGCTTCTAAATGGTCAAAGCCTGAACTGAAAAGCGTCGTAGTTTTATTCTTAATATAAGGCTTATTGTAAACATCGCTATAAAAATCTAAAGCGTAATATTTACCTGCTTGACGAGCAAGTTCAGCGCCGTTACTTCCGTCAATTAAAGTACCCTCTCCACCGTCTAATACGAAATTGCCCTTCGCGTCAATTTTACCGAGGTTTTCAGCCGTACCGTCAAAAGTATAGTTTAATCTCATTTGGTCGTAACCTTCGTAGTCGGTTGCTAAAGCGTTGATAAAGTGCGTTAAATACGCTTTTCTATATTGTCCCGACCAAATAAGCGGATTGTCGTTACCAATGGTTGCAATATAATCGCAAAGTAGTAAAAATTCTTCGTACGTAGTCGGCAAACCGTCGTCGTCAGTATTAGGAACACCGTCAGCGCCTTTAGATTTTGCCCAATCTTCATTACCGACGAACATATCGGCAAGTTTACCGTTTACATCGTATCCGTCAGCAAAATAATATCCCTTCGTATCAAAAAGTTCTACATCGTAAATTATACCGAAACCCGTAAAATAGTGCGGATAAGCGTAATAACGTGTTTCTCCGTTTTCCACACGCTTAAAGTAGTCTTGTTGGTCTTTAAACATCTTGCTTTCAAGAGTTTTTCCGTCGTACGGATTGGTTTTTGTTACCGCATCCGAAATATCAGCAACGTATCCTCCGCTAATCAATTCGTAATAGTCTTGCTGTTCAAGGAAATAAATAACCTCGTCACGTCCTGCCATTTGAGGCCCCGTAACGGTAGACTTATCGGTAGTAGGTTCAATGTTTATCCCCTTTTTACCATCGATCACAACGTCTTTCATCTTTTCTTCGTAATCTTTAATAAGTTCGTTAAGCCATTCTTTACCAAAACCGCTGGTAAAACTGTAAACGTAAAGGGTTGCTTGATCGCTACTATTTCCCTTACCTCCCTTTTTACAGCCGAAAGCAGTAAGCGTAATAACGCAAACTACCGCAAGACATAAAAGTTTTTTGAAAAAGTTTCCCATTTAAAGACCTCCCGTTCGTTTTTAGTTTTTACGTAAACCAAAACAAAAATTTTTAGCCGTTAACAAATTTCTTTCGTAGGGGCGAAAGAAAAGGTGCACCTTTAAAAATATTCTTGCCACTTATTCATACGTCAGTGCTATAAACAGCAAAAATATTAAGATTCGGTTACCGATTATAACGACAATTTTTCTTATTATTATTGTACCTAAAATTATATTTTTTTTCAATATGTTTTTTTTACAAAACTCGACTGTGCCATATGGATTTTTTACATAAAAAACCCAAAGACGCTATACTTTAGTATAGTCTTTGAGTTTTCTCGCATTATATTAAGTTTTTATCGCCTAATTGTTTCTATATTCGCTCGGCGTACAGCCGTACTTATTTTTAAATCTTTCATAAAATGTATTTCTATCCGAAAAACCACATTTTTCAATGATTTTATCAATCGTATAATCGCTGTTTTTCAAAAGTTCCGAACAGCGTTTAAGTCTTACTTCCATAATGTAATCGGTAAAACTCATATTGAACGCTTTTTTAAACAAACGGCTAAAATACGTAGGGTTATAAAAGCATCTTTGCGATAAATCGCTAAGCGATATTTTCTCGTTAAAATGCTCGTTGATATAATCCAATATATCTTGAGGGATAAGCAAATCTTTATTATTGTCCTTAACAAAGATTTTGCGGAACACCTTGCATAAAATAATATTAATGTACGAGTCTAAAATGAGAGATTTAGCCAGTTCGTTTTTCGACTGCTCTTCTTCGATGTTTTTAAAGAGTCTAAGCATATCGTCCCTTTCACTGTAATCAAAGGAAACTAAAGGACTTTTATCGTTTAACTCATGCTGAATTTTTTCAAAAGAAGTAAGCGCCAACATATAAAACAGGTTATCGTTTTTTATCATATTTTTGGTAAAATATTCGACCCTTACCATTAAGTTGTAAGCAACCATTTTATTCTCATAAAACGCGTGCGTGCATCCGTAATTTATAAAAAGTAAGTCGCCGGCTTTTACAGTAAATTCTTCACCGCTTATAGAGTGCTTACACGTCCCCTCTATAACGTAAACGATTTCAACAAAATCGTGGTTATGAATTTGGTCGTCACGGTAGTCGCATATCTTCTTTACGGCAACCATTGCGTTACTTTTAAATTCTTCGTCCGCTTTATAATGAAACAAACCGTTTACCTCCTTAACAGTATTTACCTTTACCGCTCAATGTTTAATAACGTAGAAATTAAATGTTTTGCCTAAATACGTTCAATGTAAATATAATACCACATTTTAAAAATAAAATCAAGTCGTATTTTTTTGTTTTTTAGGGGGTTTTGTATGGGGATTTTTACAAATTAATAATTTTCACTAAAATTTTTCAGTTTCTTTGTATGCTATATTTTTGTTGAGTTATAAACACACAAAATTTCAATATGTTTGCATTTTTGCCAAAAAAACGCCGTTAATCGACTTATAGACTCACTTATAACAAGAAGGATCGCGTTCAAACTCTTATATTTAGTCTCTTTGCGTTAATAGGATACGTCTTGCCACGTATTGAAACTTAATTCTACGGAAATAACACCTTCTTCTACAAGACGTTTAACGGAACTTGAGATGCAACTATCAAAAATTGATGACAATATCGCTATTGA
Organism: Clostridiales bacterium; assembly: GCA_015055505.1. Taxonomy (GTDB): domain Bacteria; phylum Bacillota; class Clostridia; order Christensenellales; family Borkfalkiaceae; genus UBA10281. The sequence continues at coordinate 32,423 of SVIB01000012.1, read as the reverse complement.
AGAATTCAAAGCAAAAAATAAACTGACTAAAAAAAAGATAATTGAATACTTAAAACAAAGCTCACACTTTAATATTCAAAAAATCATTTTTAGATATATAGATAAAATAATTCTTTTTGGCGATAAAGTTGAAATATATTACAATTTTAAGAAAAAAGAAAATCCCGATGACAATCATCGGGATTATTCTTATAGCGACGGTTCGAATAAGTCGCTAATGGTGCCGCTGGTCGGTACCCTTCGGGGATTGCCGTTTCCCTTTAGGGAACCCTCGGCAAGATTTCCTTGCGGAAATGCGAACCAAATTTTGCCGTTCTTAATATTTGCTACCGTGCAAATAATTCTCTTCACTCTTTAACATCTTTTTTTTAAGCAAAATTTGTACGACCACGCCAGTCGGCGAAACAAAAAAAGGAAAGAGTTGAAAAACTCTTTCCTTTTTTTGTTGGTGCCGCTGGTCGGGGTCGAACCGACACGGTATCGCTACCACGGGATTTTGAGTCCCGCGCGTCTGCCAATTCCACCACAGCGGCTTATTTTATTTCAATCTACACTTGATTTTTTATTCAAAATGTGCAATAATAGTCTCAAATGCAAATTGCTTTTATATAATAGCACATACTTTTTTAAAAATCAAGGGTTTTTACCTACTTATTTGAGGAATTTTTATGAACAGTCTTGTTTTAATCGACGGTAACAGTTTAATCAATAGAGCATTTTACGCTACTCCGCCACTTTCGGCTAAAGACGGCACGCCTACAAACGCCGTCTACGCGTTTATTAATATGCTCGTTAAAATTATAGGCGACATTAAACCCGAACACATTTTAGTTGCTTTTGACAGAAAAGAGCCTACTTTCCGCCATACCATGTACGCCGATTATAAGGGAACGAGAAAACCTATGCCCGACGACTTAAGACCGCAAATTGATTTAATGAAAACCGTACTTGATACTATGGGTATTTCAAGATTTGAACAGGTAGGCATTGAGGCTGACGATATTATCGGTAGCGCGTCTAAAAAATTCAATAAAGAAACTATAATAATTACGGGCGATAAAGACAGTTTTCAACTCGTTGACCCCACAACGTCAGTTTATTTTACCCGCAAGGGGATTAGCGAACTTGAAATTTTCAGCGCCGACAATTTTAAAGAAAAAATGGGCATTGAGCCTATACAAATAATCGACCTAAAAAGTATGATGGGCGACAGTTCGGATAATATCCCCGGAATTATGGGGGTTGGCGAAAAAACGGCAACTTCGTTAGTTCAAACTTACGGCTCTTTGGAAAACTTATATAACCACGTTGACGAACTTAAAGGAAAACTTAGAGAAAAAGTTGAAAACTCAAAGGACTCCGCGTTTTTATCTAAAACCCTTGCTACTATTAAGACTGATTTAGACTTACCTTTTACCCTTGAAGATTTGACTTACGAATTTCCTTTTTCTCAAAAAACGAGAACTCTTTTTTCCTCTTTGGACCTTAGAAATTTATTGAGAAAAACCACTCTTTTTAAAGAGGATGACGAGGAAGAACAACTTTCTTTTGTAGCGGAAGAATCCTATTCTCTTCCCTCAGTTATTGAGGTTCGCTCAAAAGACAGTTTCCCTAAATTTACTGAAAGTAAATACGCTATTTATATCGGTAAAAACATAGATTTATACGACGGAAAAAATGAATTTCGTATTTTTATAAGAGAGACTTTTTTTGACGACGGGCTTGACTATACTGAAACCGTAACTTTATTAAAACCGTTATTTGAAAGCGACAAATATTCACTTATAACCTTTGCTAAAAAGGCGCTTATGACCAAACTTGACAAGTTCGACGTTCAACTTACCTCTTACACGGACGACGTATGCTTGCAAAAGTATCTTGCCGATTTTTCCGGCAGAGAAGAAACTGCAACCGAAGTTATCGAGCAATATTCTTTCCCTCAAGATTTACCTGCATATTCGCTTTATAAAATCAATGAAATCTTAAACGAAAAACTTCGCGAAGAGGAGATGACCGACCTTTATAAAAATCTCGAATTGCCTCTTACCGACGTACTTTTCCAAATGGAAAAAGACGGCTTTAAGGTTGACGTAAAAACTTTAGACGAAACTACTCTTAAATATGAAAAATTAATAGACGGTTTACTCGATAAAATACACTCTATAGCAGGCGAAGATTTAAACCCGAACAGTCCAAAACAACTCGGTATAGTTTTATTTGAAAAATTAGGACTTAAATCGGGTAAAAAAACTAAAAACGGCTACTCTACGAACGCCGAAGTTCTTGAAAGTATTGCCGACCAACACGAAATCGTTCCGCTCATTTTAAGATATAGACAAATTACTAAACTTTGCTCAACTTATATGAAAGGGTTAAAACCTTTGATTGACTCGAGGACGGGGCTTATTCATACTTGCTTCAACCAAACGCTAACGACTACGGGAAGATTATCGTCAAAAGAGCCTAATCTTCAAAATATTCCCGTTCGTGACGACGAGGGAAAAGAAATAAGGAAATTCTTTATTTCCTCTTTTGAAAACGGTAAAATCGTAGGCGCGGACTATTCTCAAATAGAATTACGATTGCTTGCGCATTTTAGCGGTTGCGAGCCTTTAATTAACGCGTTTATAAGCGGAGAGGACATCCATACTCTAACCGCATCCCAAGTTTTCGGCGTTTCAATTAGCGAAGTAACTCCTCAAATGAGAAGAAGCGCAAAAGCGGTAAACTTTGGAATTATTTACGGTATTTCCGACTTCGGTTTGGCAACTCAACTTAAAATTGCAAACAAAAAAGCAGGCGAATACATCAAAAAATACTTTGAAATGTATCCGTCAGTTAAAGAATATATGGATTCCAACGTTAAATTCGCGCGTGAAAACGGATTTGTAAAAACTATGCTCGGCAGAAAAAGATATATCCGTGAAATACACTCGTCTAACTACAATTTAAGAAGTTTTGGCGAAAGAGCGGCAATGAATATGCCTCTTCAAGGTACTGCTGCGGATATTATAAAAATTGCTATGCTTAAAGTTTTTAAGCGATTAAAAAAAGAGGGTTTAAAATCAAAACTTATACTCCAAGTTCACGACGAACTTATAGTTGACACTCATCCTGCCGAAGTTGAAATTGTCAAAACCGTATTAAAAGAAGAAATGCAAACTGCGGTAAAATTATCCGTTCCTCTTGACGCGGAAGTGAGCGTCGGCGATAGATGGTTTGATGCAAAATAATACTATGAATAAGATAATTGCTATAACGGGCGGTATTGGAAGCGGTAAATCAACTGCCCTCAAAATTGTAGAAAAGTTAGGCTATAAGTCGTTTAACGCCGATTTGACCTATAAAGAATTACTGCTTGACGAAGATTTCGTAATTAAAATTTCAAATGAGTTTTCAATTACTCCTTTAATTGAAAACGGGAAAAAGGTTTTAGACAGAAAGGCTTTATCGAAACTCGTTTTTGAAGATGAAAAGAAACTAAATAAGTTAAACGCATTAACACACCCTGCCATTATGCAAAAGATGATAGACAATGCAAAAATGGAAAAAGGGCTTAAGTTTTGCGAAGTTCCACTATTGTACGAAGGAAATTTCGACACTCTTTTCGACTTTATTTTCGTTATAATACGTGACGATACGGATAGAATTAATTCCGTAAAGATACGGGATGGGAAAACATTGGAGCAAATTGAAAAAATTATAAAAAATCAGTTCAACTATACTAAAATAGAGGAAAACGAGCATACTTTTATTATAGAAAACGACGGCGACGAAGATTGCCTAACGGAGAAAATAAAAGTTGCAATTAAAAAAATCTCTTAAAATAATTATTATAACTGTTTCGGCGTGCGTTTTTACCGTCATTTCGGCTTTAGGAACGTACGCCTTTTTTCCGCAAAAATACAAAAAAGAAGTCTACTCCGTTTGCGAGAATACAAAAATTGACACCTCACTTATATTTGCCATAATTAAAACCGAAAGTTCGTTTAAAAAAGATAAAATTTCACCTAAAGGCGCGGTTGGACTTATGCAGATTATGCCTGACACTGCCGAATATATTTCTAAGGTGTTTTTCGGTGGAAACGCTTATAATTTACACTCCCCAAAAGACAATATTTTATACGGCGTAACTTATTTAATTTACTTAACCGAGAAATTTGAGGATATAAAAACCGCCCTCGCCGCGTATAACGCAGGCGAAGGGCGGGTTTATGAGTGGCTTGATAACAAAGAGTTTTCCTTAGACGGCAAAACTCTTATATCAATTCCTTATAATGAAACTAAACTGTACGTTAAAAAGGTAATGCGCTATAAAAATTTTTACGAAATTTTATATTGATTTCGTTTGCTCGTCAAACGCCTTATAGACTTCCCCGTTTATTCTCTTTATTTCGTCTTGGTCGAATTTTAATATTCTATCGTAAGTATAAAGTCCGTTGACCTCGTCTTCAACGTCGGTTACCTGAGTGTAAACCGTCGCGCCTAAAAGTTGAGTTTTTATAAGTGGTATTACTTCATTTTCATAGAGGTTATTATACGCCTTTTGAAGTTTTTTTGTGTCGTTAAACGACTTATAGCCAAACTTTTTGCTCGTAAACACGTGACCTTCAACCGCCCGTGAATATCCGCCGAATTCGGTCAGCGCAAGTATTCTCTTACCGTCGTTTTTCATCTTTAATTTGCGGAAATATATGTGTTTACTGCACAAATCCCCACCGCCTTTATCTTGCCATCCGCTTGCATGGTCGTAAAGCCTCGTACCGTCATAAGAGGACAATTCCTTCCATACTTTATATGCGTCAAACTGTCCCCACGCCTCGTTAAAAGGAGTCCATAGGCACAAAGAAACACAGTTATATAAATTATCTATAAGCCCTTTTGCCTCGATAAAATAAAACTCGCGAGATTTTGGATTATCTCTTTTCATTTTTTTATAGTTGCTATCGTCAATATTTAAATTGACAAATGGGCAAAGCGCAATACGTAACGGATTATACTGACCACCGCCGTTTATCATATCTTGCCAAACGAGTATTCCCGATATATCGCAATAATAATACCAAAGCCACGGCTCGACTTTTATGTGTTTTCTAAGCATATTAAAGCCGAGATTTTTTAAATTGGTAATTTCATCATAATAAACTTTATTTGATTTTGGAGTATATATTCCGTCGTGAAAATATCCTTGGTCTAAAAGTCCGTTATGAAAAATAGGTTTTCCGTTTAATCCAAAACACTTTTTGCCCTTTATATCTAAAACCGAAAACTCTCTCATTCCAAAATAACTTTCGACCTCGTCTTCGTTAAAGAATAACTTAACAGTATACAAGTTAGGGCTATCGGTTGACCAAAGTTTTGGATTAGAAAGTGGGGCTATAAGTTGATTATCACTATTAAACACCCCTTTATATACAATTTCTTCACCGTCGTAGATTTCGGCACGCACTTCCCCCTCGCCTTCTAAATTGCAATTAAACGTAACGGTAGAATTGGTAACGCTTGGGGTTATTTTTATACCTTTTATATAATCTTTAGCAGTGCTTTCAAGCCACACGGTTTGCCAAATTCCGCTCGTTGCCGTGTACCATATTCCGCCACGTTTATAGCGCTGTTTACCCCGTCCGTAGACGTTTGAATTTGCGTCGTCTTGTACTAAAACGTAAAGGTCGTTTTCGCCCTCCATGACACTTTTAGTAATATCAAACGTAAAGGGCAAATAACCGCCCTCGTGAGCGCCCACTTTATCTCCGTTAACGTAGACTTCGCACACTTGGTCAACTGCGCCGAAATTTAAAAGAATTCTACCCTTGTTAAACGATTTATTTAGGATAAATTTCCTATTATAGTGGAGATATTGGTCTTGTAAAAGTTGTCTTTTAACGCCAGACAAGTCGCTTTCGGGCGAATACGGTACTAATATTTTTCCGTCGTACTCTTGAGGACGGTCTTTACTTTGGGTTATAGAATACTCCCACTCTCCGTTCAAACAAAGGTAACTGTCGCGTTTAAACTGCGGTCTTGGGTATTCGCTAAGCGGAATACCGTTTTCATTAAAAACAGGTTTTATTATCATAGTAACTAAATTATAGCAAAACCAAATTATTTTTTCAACCGAATAATTTATTTTACCGTATACCGTTGACATTTTTTGCATTTAACATTAAACTTATAACTATGAAAGGATTAATTTTAACAAACGCATACACGAATACGGGAGATATTGCATATCAACCTGAAAGATTAAAAGAAGAATTTGAGAAAATGGGCGTTCAAATTGACGTTAGACCTAACGACTTTTTCCCTATCTCGATTTTTAACGGAGAAATTGAAAACAACGTTTCAAATTACTCATTTTGCATATTTTTGGATAAGGATAAATACGCGCTTAAGGGTTTGGAAAAGGCAGGCGTTAAAATTTATAACGCTTACGAGCCTATTACCGTTTGCGACGATAAAATGCTTACTTATCTCACTCTTGCGAATAACTGTATTCCTATGCCAAAAACTTTGCCAGCCCCTCTTTGCTTTGATAAAAGCGCCACGGTTAAAGAATCTACCGTTGACGCAATCATTCAAAAGTTAGGACTTCCGGTAATAGTTAAAGAGTGTTTTGGCTCGCTTGGTAAAGGCGTATACCTTGCAAAATCTAAGCAAGAATTGACTGAAATTTGCCAAAATCTAAAAGATAAAGCGCACTTATTTCAAGAATTTGTTTCTTCAAGTTACGGCAAAGATATTCGCATTATCGTTATCGGCGGAGAAGTTATCGGCGCTATTATGAGAGTATCAAACGGAGATTTTCGCTCTAATATTTCTTCGGGCGGACACGGCGAAATTTTTACCCCTACCGACCAAATGAAAAACCTCGCCGTTAAAATCAGCAAGGTTTTAAACTTAGATTATTGCGGTATGGATTTTCTTTTAAGCGAAGACGGAACTCCCACCGTGTGCGAGGCAAACTCTAACGCATTTTTTAAAGGTTTTGAAAAGGTAACGGGCATTAATGTTGCAAAAAAATACGCCGAATTTATTTTAAACGACTTGAAAAAATGCAAATAATCAACTTATAGACTAACTTATACAAAATTTAGGGCGTTTTCTCTTTCTTAGAGAAAACGCCCTTTAAAATTTCCTATTTACTGCTACTTGTTTCCTTTTTATTCTTAACAACCGTTAATACAAGCAACGCAAGTACCACTACCGCCACGATTAAAGCGGCTAAAAAGATATATTCGTTAGGAATAAACGAGGTCGTTCCGTCGTTATTTACAATCTCTTCGGCGTTTAATAAAACGAGCCTACCAATCCAAGGTCCTATTACTCCCGGTATTAAAACTTGTCCTATAATTCTAAGCCCTTGGAACATTCCCGCCTTATTTTCGGGAATATTATCTCTTATTATCGAGCCGAAAACCGCCATACCGGCAAGGTAACCGCACATCATCAAAAGCGAACCTATAAACACGGACACCGTATCTTTTAATAAAAATAGAATTAAATAGCCTAAAATGAGTATTAAAATTGACGGAATAGACGATTTTTGAAAACCTACTTTATCGTAAAATCTTCCGTAAAAGAAAGTAAATACCGCCGCCAAAATTATTGCAGGCGCCATAATAAGCACGTAGTTAGACATTTTAAGACTTACTTCGTAATAAAGGATAAGATAAGGCATAAAAATTTGTATTGAAATACCGAATACTGCAAAAGCAATTAAGTAAAAATACAGTTTCCTGTTTTCTTTTATAACCGACGGGCGAAATCCGTAGATGATATTTTTAAAATAATTGGCGTTTTCTTCAGTTTTTACGACCTTATCTTCAACAAGAAACAGTCCTGAAACACCTATTAAAAGCACTACTGCGCCTATAATTATAAATATCGTAGTCCAACTTTTTGCCACGTTTAAATCAAAGCCCATAAAACCGCCGAAAACAACCAAAATTGCCACGAGGGGCATCATTGAGTTTATGCCTTCAACCTTTCCTCTGTCCGCTCCGTCTACACTCTCAGTAAGCCACGCGTTAAAACTCGCGTCGTTTGCTGAAGAACCGAAAAACGTCATTACGCAGTCCATAATAATAACGAGCGAAACTCCGACTGCCTGAGCGGATACTGCCATTGGAAATAGGGCGTTTATTACGTCAAGTCTAATTACCGCAAAGCATAAAATCGTTACACCCCACACTATATAGCCACCGCAAATGAAAAATTTTCTTTTGCCGACTTTATCGGATAGCGCGCCTATAAAAAGAGTCGTTAAAGTTGCGGTAACCGCGCTTAGCGATACCATAAGCGAAATATCCGTAGAGGTCGCGTTAAACATCTTATAAATAAAGACGTTAAAATACATATTTTCAACAACCCACGCTACTTGTCCAATTAAACTGAAAATTACGAGCGCAAGATAAAATTTGCTTTTAGTATTCATCTTAACCTCTCTTTTCAAGATTTAAACAAACGATATACGTTTCATTTTCAAAACTGTACGGAACTCCGCCGTCACCCGTTGCGCAAAAGATATGAGTTGGTTTTCCTCTATCGTCTAAAAGAAGCGACGGTCTTTCTAAATTGCCTTGAACAGTTTCTCTGCCGTCCGCCCACTTAACTTTCCTCGTATACACCGTAGGATCGTCAGGAATTTCAAAGTTTATACAGTCGTCGCTTTCGGCGTAAAACCCATTTCCCCATTCGCCGGTCACTCCGTAACTGCCGTTTTTAACGTCGTCTTTTGCAATAAGGCAAAACTTTTTCCGTTCACCGTCGTACCAAATATACGGGTCTTCAATATGAAAATCCTCGTTAAAAAAGTCAAAAAGCGGTTTATTTGAAATTCTTTCAAATACGCCGTCGGGTTTATCCGCTACGGCAATACCCAGTTGCAAAGGTTTTCCAACCGCTCTTCTCGATTTGTATATCATATAAGTTTTACCGTTAGGCATTATCGTGACCATAGGATTAGTCGTAATAGTACAATCCCAATACGAACAGTCTCTCGGCTCTAATATAGGATTATCCCGTCTTATAAATTCTCCGTAAATATCGTCGGCAACCGCTACGCCTATACGCTTTTTATTCCACGTTTCAAGGTAATAATCGTAAGTCGCACCGTCCTTTTCGTTTGGAATATCTCCACCGTAGGTCGTACCCATATAGTAAAGATAAAACTTTCCGTTATATTCTTTTATACAAGTATTATGAGTGTTCATTCCGTCAAAATACCGTCTATCACGGCGAGGAAGGACTACTCTTAAAAACTTATACGGGCCTTCGGGTTTATCGGCTACGCTTTGAATTATCTCACTGTTAAAAACCCAGTTAAAACCAAAACCGAGTTCCTTTTTCCATCTTGACGAAAACATGTGGTATTTATCGCCTACTTTTATAACCGAACAATCCCAAACGTAATATCCGTCTATTTTTAAGGCTTGTACCCCTTTCCCTGCTACGAAATCAAAGTTTTTAGCCATACTTCTCCTTAAACTTATACGTTATGAACGAATTCTTCTATTTGCCGTCTAACTCCCTTATTGGGGGACGTTGTACAGTCGCTATCGGGATAGCCAACCAAAATTAAAGTTTCGGGAGTTAAATTTTCCTTTATGCCCACCGCTTTTTTCGTGCTCTCAGGATCAAATGCACATACGTACAAACTTCCAAGTCCAACTTCAGAGCAAGCATACATTAAAGTCGTACAAACGATACCTATATCTTGCAAAGTTGAGTTTTTATCATTGTGCGGATGCATCCAATTTTTCTCTTCATCCGAGCAAACGACAAACACGAGCGGAGCGCCTAAAAGATTATCTCTGCCCTTTTTGACTTTTTCAAGAGCCTCGCCCGTTTTAGCAACGTAAATTTCGTAAGGCTGATTGTTTCTTGCTGTAGGCGCAAGCCTTGTAAGTTCTAAAATCTTTGCTATTTTTTCTTCTTCAACTTTTCTTGACGAGAATTTTCTAACCGAATATCTCTCTTTACAAATACGTTCAAATTCCACAACTTTACTCCTTTTAATATATTATATTACTAACGCCGTATTTTTGCAAGTAAGAATTGATTTTTTTGCTTTACAAGGCTTAATTTTTATGTTATTATTTTTATATGAGAATTGATAAGTTTTTTTCAACTCTCGGCATATTTTCAAGAAAAGAATGCGCTGAGAAAATTAAAAGAGGTCTAATTTGCGTAAACGGTCAAACAGTCAAAAAAGGCGACTTCAAAATTGACGAAGAAAAGGACGAAGTTTACCTTTCGGGAGAACGTATTTTTTACAAAAAGTACGTCTATATACTCGTTAATAAGCCTTCCGGTGTCGTTTCAGCAACTGAAGACGGCAGAGATAAAACCGTAGTTGACCTTCTTCCCGATAATTTTAAAAAGTTAAATCTTTTTCCTTGCGGAAGACTTGATAAAGATACGGTTGGACTTGTAATTTTAACCAACGACGGCATTTCGGCTCATAACGCCTTATCCCCTAAAAAACACGTTACTAAAAAATACTTTTTCACAACCGCCGACCGTTATTCAAATGAAGATATAACCGCAATAGAAAACGGCATTACTCTTTTAGACGGCTACACGACGAAACCTTGCAAAATAGAAAGAATTGACGAGTATAACGGTTATATTTTTCTCACCGAGGGGAAATACCACGAAATTAAACGGTTATTCGGCGCAAGAAAAAATAAAATCGTCTTTTTGGAAAGAGTTGCTTTTTCTTCCATAACGCTTGGAGACCTCCCTCGCGGAGAGTGGAGATTCTTAACGGCAGAAGAAGAAAAAATTTTTACCGGCAATTAATTTTTAGTATAAACCTTGACTTTCTGCTTATACTATAAGCGGAGGGCAAAGATTATGAAAATTGCAAACATTATTGCTTACGTTTTAGTAATTCTCGGCGCTGTAAACTGGGGACTTTTCGGGTTGTTTAATTTTAACCTCGTTTCCTTCATTTTCGGCGGAGCAAGAGTTATGGGTTCGGTAATTATTTATTCAATTATCGCGCTTGCCTCGATTTGGCTTATCATTTCCCCAATTCTCAATTCGGGAAGACTTACTCTTGCAAGCGAAGAGTATTAATATCTAACCGTTACTGAAACGTAAAGCGTCCGCAATATGCGGGCGCTTTTTTACAGAGGATTTATGAAAACTATTGGAGAAATAATAGGGATTTTAGGCATTTTAGTCAATTTCCTAATTTATCAGCAAAAAGACCGAAAAAAGGTCTTAAAAGTAAAACTTGCAAGCGATTTAACGTGGGCGTGCCACTACGGACTTTTAACTGCATTTTCCGCACTTGCCGTTACGCTTGTCGGCGCGTGCAGAGAAACGGCGTTCATTTTAACCGACGGTAAAAATAAAAACCGCAAACCTTTATTTGTAATATTTGCCATTGTCGCCGTTATTACGTCCGCTTTAACTATGAAAGATATTTTCGGGCTTTTACCCGCTTTTGCATCTTTAATTGCAGTGTTTAGTTATTGGCAACAAAACCCAACTTTAACTAAAATTCTTGGAATACCAATCTCAATTTCAATGCTCGTTTACGATATAATGCGATTTTCCATAATGGGTCTGGTAAACGAAGTTTTAACCCTCGTTTCAATCTCCGTTTGGTTTATCTCGTTAGCGCTTTCAAAATCTAAAAACGCCAAAAACAAATAGCCGTATAGGTCAATAATCGACTTATACGGCTACTTTTATTAATTTCGTTAACTATCTTGCCAAACTTTCAATTAGCGTATACGTTGAATCTTCAAACGGAGTTTTAAAACCTGCCGTCTGCAACGCCTCGCTAAAAGTCGCATCAACATTTGACTCTTCTATAAGTTTACGGTATTTTTCTCTCGCCGACGCGCTGTTCTCTTTTGCCTCTACGTAAAATGCCAATACGGTCGTTGCCGAAGTAGAATAACTTAAATAATAAATGGGCTGACGGATAGCAGTCATTCTAAAATACTTATAAACACCTACGTTTCCAAACACGGTATTGTTTACGTATTCTTTTCCACCAAAGCGCGAACACACTTCGTCAATAATTTCGTCAATCTTTTGGGATGTGATTTGATCTGGGGGTAAATCGTACACTTTCTCTTCTACGCTGTCAACTATTGCGCCTACTAAGACCGTAGAAACGGTTTCCGCAATAACCGAAGATTCAAGTGCGCCGTAGAGTTTTTCGTCAAGTTCAGTGTTAAGGTATTCGAGAAGTAACATTTCGTTAGCCTGAGAATGAACTTCGTTTAAATCCATAGGTAGATTTTCAAGCCCCGAATAAAGATATGCGTAATAGTGTCCCAATTCGTGTATTACCGTAAATACGTCTTGATAATTAGGACCAAAGAAACAGAACGGTTCGTTGTAAGTGGGCATATAAACGGTAAACGCCGTGCCCTGCGCATCGGGATTATCAGTCATATAGAAATTTTTATTTGCAAACGCGTGACTTAACGCCTCTTTCGTACTTCCAGTATAACTGCTTACGTATCTATCGTAATAATTTAACGTTTTCTCCGCGTCGTAATCTTCATAGATAATCGCATTAATAACGCCCAACTCCGCAGTCGTCAGCCCTAAAATTTCTTCACCTTGTTTCATAAATAAATTTTGGCTTATAGGAACTACGTTTTGAGCAACTTTATTACGGTAAATTGACCTTTCAACCTCGCCGTATTCTCTCCCGTAAACTTCCTTTGTTGCGTAATCGTAATAATTATCATACCCGAACTTATCGGCGATTTTATCGTAATTTTTTAGCATTTGCTGATAAATTTCAATACTGCCGTCGTAAAATTCTTCTTCGGTTAGAGAATCGTACTCAGTTAGTAATAAGTCGTTTTCTTCTTCTAAAGCCGAAACTTCGTCGTCATAATATAGAATTATTGAAAGGTCTTCTTCCGTCCAACCGCTAAAAAAACTGTCCCTCTTTGATGAATTATATATCTCTTTCAACGCCGACAAATATTTTGCATACAAATCTAAATAAGCCGAATTTGCAAAGAGATAATTTGATTTATAGCCTTCGTTTTTTAAGTCACCGTAATAAGATACGGTCGCCATATTGTATTGAGTTACAATGTTATAATAACTATATAAAAAGTCGTTCCACTTTTGATTAGAACTTAACGCTGAGCCGTTAAGCGTTGCTGATTTTGCCTCGCTAAGTAAAGTTTCAGCCTCGCTTACGTCGCTTGCAGTAAGGGTAAACTTTAACTGTTCTCCGTCCCACATACTGACGGGAATAAATATATTTATACACGACGAAAAAACAGATACCGACAATATTAGCGCTATTACGGTAGCAAAAATTCTAATGCGTTTTTTCATTTCTTCCTCCTATTATTACTATTAAAATAATTTTACTTTAGGTTTTGATTTTTGTCAATACCTGCCGTAATTTTTTCACTTATTATTCAAAAAAGCCACCTATAAGGCGATTATCCTTGTTTTTTATAAATTGGCAACAACGCTCTCGTTGCCATTTTATACTCGCTAAAACCCGATTTTTTCGACTGCCTATTATCCGCCATAGGAATACTTACGAACAAAAACAAAAGAGTGTTTGCAATTGCTCCTATCGGCATATACCAAAGATTTGGGAGTAAAATAAATCCGCAAATACCCATACCCCACCACATTAAAATCTCGCCTAAATAATTGGGGTGACGGGAGTATTTCCAAAGCCCTGTGCGAATAAAATTTCCCGTTTTGTTTTTTCTAAACTTGTGCATTTGATAATCTGCAAGACCTTGTAAAATTACCGCCAAAAGCGAAACTAAAGCAAAGCAAGTTGCAAAAAAATTAAAAGTCGGCGCGTTGATTATTACAAAAACTATTGGCATTGTACAAAGATAGACTACCAGCGTTGGCACTAAATGAATGCCTACAAAATTAATTATTGGATAAAACTTTCCCGTCCTTTCTTTAAGCATTACGTATCGCCAATCTTGATAATTTAAACTGTGGAAAGTATACATCCAATTTGCGGTTAGGCGAATTCCCCATACACAAACGACGCTAACGACTATAATTCCCATTACGTTAAGACCGTACAAAAAGGTAAAGCCTATTACTATTATTATGGGTTGAACGCTCCAATACGGGTCGTAAACTGACGCATTTTTTAAAATTACGCTAACGATAAAAACGATAACCGTCGCAAAGCAATCGGCAAGAAGTAAATTTAGCCATACGCTAAAATTTAAAGCGTTATATAATATTATACCCAATACTGACGCTAAGATATAAGTTAAAGTTACAAGTAGTATGCTCAAAATTCTGTTTTCTTTTAATTTCATAATGGCCTCTTTAGTATATATTTAATTATATAGCAAAAAAGACAAAAAATCAATAAAAAGAATTAAGCATTTGCTTTTTATTGCGGTTTTTGGTATAATTCTTATATGCTTAAAATTTATTATTCGTTCTTTGAAAATCCGCAAATTTTACCTGTCGCTTGTTTACAGCGAAACGAAGAAATTAACGGGTGCAAAAATTTAAAGACAAAAACTCAAAAATACGCCGTTTGGAAGTTACTTGAATATGCAATCTTTGACAGTTTTGGTAAAACCGCCGAAGAAACCGTGTTTTCAAAATCTAAAAACGGAAAATGGACGTCGAATATTTGTCATTTTTCCCTTTCGCACAGTGAAAATGCGATTGCCGTTGCTATTTCCAATAGTCCTGTCGGGATTGACGTCGAAAGAATAAGAACTTTGCCAAGCGGTATCGAAAACAAAATTTTATCGCCAAGTGAAATAGAAGAATTTTCAACTACACCTATCCTTGAAAAAAACGCTTATTTAATAAGAAAATGGACTGAAAAAGAGAGTTATTTTAAGTCGCTTGATAAAAAAAACCGCTCTATAATAAACGATAACACTTTAGATAAGACTTTTACTCATCATTTGATAAACAATAACGGCGAACAATATTTTATTTCGGTATTCGCTACCGCTAACGAACAAGCAACGATAATTAAAGTATAATTCTAAAGTAAACAATCAAAAACTATGCTCCCCAAAGGTTTCAACCTTTGGGGAGCATTCATTAATTTAGCCGTGCAGTTTTATCTTACTTAAAACTTATTAATTTCTCTTAGCCAATACCATTTTTAGTCAAAATACTGATGTACTTGCTCCCAAAATCCCATAAAAGCCTATTCAACTACTACTTTATTTAAAAGTAATTCAATTGCTTTTTGGTACTTTTCGGCACGAGCCAACGCATTTTCGTCAATAATATCTAATCTTGACAAATCGCTATTATGTCTTAAATCTGCAAGTTTTACCCGAGTTGCAATAGGATTTGCGCTTATTTTTTCGACGTATTCCATATAAGGTACACCATCCTCGTGCGTAAGCAAGGTCAACACTTCGATTACCTCGTTAGGAAAACCCATATTACGGATATCTTCAAAAGTATATTCCGTATCTTCAACCACGTCATGCAAAAGAGCGCAAACGGTAGATATTTCATCCGTCATTTGTTCAGCCAAATGAAATGGATGAAAAACGTACGGCATACCCGTTTTATCTACTTGATTTTTATGCGCTTCAAAACACAGTTTTAATGCCTTTTTAGTTAAATCTGTATAAATCATATATATCCTTAATATTTTCGTGTTTACTTGCAAAACTTTAACTTTGCAATTTGTTATCACTTACAGTTTTATTATATCAATTTATATAAAATAAGTCAACGTTAAAAGAGTTTGAATAAAACATATTATCTTCGCAGTCGCTTTCAGTTCAACTATCCTTTCTTACTTTTAATTTTGGTGGAGGTGAGGAGAGTTGAACTCCTGTCTTGCGTAAAAATCAAAAAGCCTTCTACATACTTAGTTTGCTCTTATCCTTAAATAGAAACTGTCTGCAAACCGACTATTCCTATCGCATATTGCTAAATTCATCTATAAAAACACAATACGACCTCTATAGACGTTCTCCGCTTAAAATGATGCCGAAATACAAGTCAGCGGATTACCTATACCCGACAACGCTGAACTAATTACGCAGCGTAAGCAAAATTGTTATTATTTGCATTTAAATTTAAGTTATCGTTATTACGCAGTCGATACCTGCGGTATGCTTATACTCTTCCCTTTTTACCCAGTCGAATCCGGTGCACCCCCGTTTCTATTTTTACCGTGGATATTTATTATATTAGTATTCCCTCTATTTGTCAACCACTTTTATTGATTTAACATTACATCTTCTTCTTTTTTTGTTGAAAATTATCGATAATCAACTTATAGCGCCACTTATTTGAAAATCAGCAGTTTTCTTCCAAGATAATTCCAAACGAGAACGATACCCGTCATAGCAACTTTCATTAGCCACCATTTCCACTCGTGACCTAAAAATTCTACATATCCAAATATCGAAAACGTAGGGAGAAACTGCGCTAAAAACATTCCTATTTGGGTTATTGCAAGACCGATAACACCAACTACTGAAAAAATTATAAACGATTTTTTAGACCTTGCCTCGCGCTTATCTTTTACGTGTCTAAACACAAACGCTTGTGAAAGCACCCAATTTACAAGCAGTCCAACTATAAATCCTACGGCTACTGCAATTATCATTGATACCGTTTGACCGATTAAACTGGGCGGACACACCCAAGTGAAAAACACAAACCACGCCGTATAATCAAAAATAGTGGCTATTCCGCCAACCAACAAATAGCGAAAAATTTCAAAAAACAGTTGTTTTTTATTTTGTTTTATACCTTCCATATTACCTTCCTATCATTATATGCAAATACAATAAAACATTGACGTGCAAGACAAAGTCATTACCGCCGAAAGCATAATGAAGTTACTTAATTTAAGCGAAAAAGCACTTCCCTCTGCATTTAAAATTTTTATAACGTAGCCTGAAGTTAACGCCAACGCCGAAATTATCGGCATTACGTACCTAAAGTCCATCGTGCAGGCATACGGCATTTTTACGTAAAAGAATATTTCGGGCAAAACTTGTGATTGCATAAGCAAAAATACGAAGAGAAAATCTTTTAAATTAATGAGTTCTCCGCCTTTAAAAAGTTCATTTTTACCCTTGTTGTAATTCAAATAGGTAATAAACGACTTGATAAATCCTATTGCTAAAAGTATGCAAAATGCGTACGCAAAAATCACGCAAAGTACGGCTATCCCCTCGCCTTGCCAATAGGTAAACTCGCCAAAAATACCCGACCTTAATTGGTAATGGAAGAGATTGTAATTGTTATACGCTACTATTTGACCGTCAATTTCAGTACTAAAAGGAACGCAATAAACACTGCCGAAATACTCGCTCAAATCAAAAGTTACGACCAATCTTTCAAAAAGCGAATGATGGTCGGTTTTTAATAAACCGTTCAAATTGCCAAATACAAACCCAAATTGCTGACCGAATTTTTGACTTGCGTAAACTTGAAACCAAAGTGCAAGCGGAGCGCATATAATCAAAAACCCAACGTAGGAAAGAGGGAGTTTTAAAGAGTTTAAAAGGTTGACTTTTTTCTCCTTTACGTCCTTTATAAACTCTTTTATAAACACGATAAATTCGTATATAAATATTCCCGCAATAGGCAGACAAATAGTTGCCGAGCCCAATTTTGCCATCATTCCAAGACCGCAAAAAAGTCCGCATAATAGAATATTCCACAACTTTTTGCCTTGTTTTTGCCATTTTAACGCCGTGTAAAGGGCTAAAATCGAAAACATATACGAGGGGGCGTCGTTATTAAGCATTCCGGCAAACTGAACGTTTCGGGGGAACAAAATAACTATTGCTGAAACTAAAACTCCTATATTATCCTTAAACCCGAAAAGTTTAACGAGTTTTAAAGAATAGACTAATGTAACTATAGAATAAAACGCCGAGATTACTTGGTTTGCCGAATAAAGAAAAAACCTATATTCACTGCCCTCGGGAAGTCTTGAAGAGGAATATCCTTGCAAAAATGCGTTAGGGAAATAACCGTTCAAATTAAAAATTTGGCTAAGCGCTGACGAAAACCAATCCATAAAGTGCATAAAACACGATTGGACGAATGCGTTTAAAGGCGGATGGTAAAATTGATAATCGTTTGTAGTTGGAAGTTTTCCCGTAGAAAAAATAGACCAAGCATAAGCCTCGTGCCCCGTGTTTGCCCTATTAAAGGTATCTTGCTGACGAGCCGTCGCAGGAGTATAAAGCATATAGCCTATTCTCAATATTACGCCTATGACGAAAATTAGAAACACTGCGGTTTTTCTATCCAATTTATTATAAATTGCGTATATAGCGCCAAAACATACGGTTATGCCAATTAGCACCGCCATTATGATTTGGGCAACCATACCCTTTCTTATACCTAAGCCGTTGTTTTCGTAAAGCGGTCTTACGACTATAAACAACGCAAGAGTAAGCAAAAATATCGCGCAAAAAAACACGACCTCGCTTACGCCTTTGAAAACCTTTCGTCTTAAGGTTAAATTTTCAGTTTCTCCGTCTAAAAGCAACGAATTTGAATTATTTTCCATATTTACTCTTCTTTTTCGCTTTGCTGATTCTCTTCCTTAGTTTCGTGATAGGATTTTTCGGTATTCACACTCCAAAGTGCGGTTTTATCACTGTCGCCGTTTATAATGTTTTCACACGCAACCATTGAGGTTACCATAGAATGGTCCATATTGTTATATCTATGCTGACCGTTTCTTCCTACGCAATATAGGTTTTCAAACGACGATAAATATTCTTTTACCGTATCAAACTGCGCGTAACTTCCAAAATATGCGGGATAGGCTTTCTTTACTCTTATAAGTGTGCTGTCTATAACCGCGCTTTCATTTTCAATTACGCCTACGCTAATTAATTCATCGATAGCCTTTTTTGTAAAATCTTTGTCTTTAGCGTTCCACATTGAGTCACCTTCAGTACAAAAATATTCAAGTCCTACCCATACGTTTTCTTCGGGATTTTGCACCATATAGGGCGACCAGTTGTTAAAAATTTGAATTCTGCCAAGTCTAACGTCCCTATCTTGAACATAAATCCAACAGTCGGGAACGATATCCCCAAGCGTTTTCATTTTGGTCTTATTTTTAACCTTTAAACCGTTCAGTAAAAGTCCTACCGTCATAAAATCCCTATACGGAAGTTCGGTTGCAATTTTATAAACTTGCTCTCCGCAAGCCTCTTTGCCGATTGCCTCGATTAAATCTTTAATTGGCATTGACGAAATAAAATAATCGCCTTTATATTCGGTGATTTTGCCGTCTTTATCTATAGCCTTTAACGAACTGATTTTTCCGCCGTTTATTTCAACGGAGTTCACGGTTGAATTTAAAATTATCTCCCCGCCAAGTTTTTTAATTTCGTCAGCCATTTTTTCATAGAGTTGCCCCGGACCTTTTTTAGGATAGATAAACTGTTCGATTAAACTCGTTTCAACTTCTCTGTTTTTACCCTTAAAAATTTTACCGAAAGCATTTTTTAGGGCTTTCATTATGGATAGACCTTTAACTCTTTGCGCGCCCCAATCAGCCGAAATATTAGAAGGATGAACACCCCAAAGTTTTTCGGTGTAGTCTTCAAAAAACATTGAATATAAGGGCTTACCGAATCTATTTATATAGAAATTTTCAAGATTTGTTTCAGGGCGCTTTTTTAGACAGCATCCAATATACCCAAATCCTGCCTTTACGGTATTAAAAAATCCCATATTAATAAAAGTAGACGCTTTTAAGGATATTGGATAATCAAAAAATCTCTTTCTCCAAATAATTCTTGAAACTCTATCCCTTACAAGCATAACTTCGTCGGTTTTCTCGGGGTCCGGTCCGTTTTCGCTTAACTGTTTTTCTCTGCCGAGTTTCTTATCGTCAAACGATGGCGCACCTTGTACGGGCAACATTTTCGTCCAAAGAGCGGTTACACGGTCGTCTTTAGAGAAAAATCTATGACCGCCTATATCCATTCTATTCCCCTTATAGGTTGCGGTTCTTGAAATTCCGCCCACAAATTCTTCGCTTTCTAAAATTATGGGTTTAATATTTGACTTCGTTAAAAGTTCGTACGCAGCGGTAAGTCCCGCAGGACCTGCCCCTATTATAATTGCAATTTTCTTTTCCATAATTCACCTAATTAACATCTTAAAGAATATATTTCCTCTTTTAAAAAAATTATACTATAAATCGCAGTGTTTTTGCAATAATTTTTGAGATTTTTATATTTTATATAAAAAAATACCGCTAAGGGGCTTTTCCTCAACGGTATTCTATTTACCTGTAATATTTAATTTCTCTTTTTGCCTCTTTGTCTAAATCTCTTTCTTTAATAGTTTGTTTTTTATCGTAGGTATGTTTACCTTTGCAAAGCCCGATTTCTATTTTAATAAGAGAGCCTTTTAAGTAAACTTTTAAGGGAACTAAAGTATATCCTTTTTCATTTACCTTGCCTATAAGTCGATTAATCTCACTTTTGTGGAGTAACAACCGCCTTTCTCTACGACTGTCGCTGACGTTGTATTTGCCCGCTTTATCATAGACTGCAACGTGCATTCCCTTTAAAATCAACTCTCCGTTATAGATAGAACAGTAGGAATCTTTAAGGTTTACGTTATTTGCTTTTATTGACTTTACCTCTCCGCCGTCTAACGATATACCCGCCTCGTAACTGTCCTCTATAAAATATTCAAATCTTGCCTCTCTATTTTCCGTTATAACTTTCATACTTTTATTTTACAACCTTTTATACTCTTATGTCAAGCCAGTTTATAAAGAATAATAAATTCAACTCTTCTCGACGATAAATCTACACCCATTACTCCAACTCTTACTTTGTCGCCAAGTTTATAGGTATGTTTTGAACTTGACAGCGTAAAAGTTTTAGGGTCGTGAGAATAATTCCCTCTCGGTAAATCTTCAAGTTTGGTTATACCCTCAACGGTATTTTCAAGTTCGGTAAACACGCCGAATGAAGTTACACCGCTTATAACTCCGTCAAATTCCTGACCTATAAAATTCTCCATATATTTAGCCTTATACAAGTCGTCAACCGCTCTTTCAACCTCGTTTGCCTTGCGTTCTTTTTCGGACGTTTGAGTTGCCGTTTCATATATAAAGTCGCCGTATAAGTCGTTTAATTGACCAATTTGACCATCTAACACCATCTTTATTACCCTGTGAACAATTAAGTCTGGGTAACGGCGAATTGGCGAAGTAAAATGGCAGTAACACTTACTTGACAGTCCAAAGTGTCCCAAATTTTCCGGATAATAACTTGCCTTTTGCATTGAACGGAGCATTACTCTATTTACAAGGGAATAAAACGGCTCGCCTTTTACCCTGTCTAAAACTGCCGAAAAATCACTCGGCCGTGCGTTTTCAGGTCGCCATCTTACGTTTATACCAAGCGCCTTTAAAAACTCAACGAAAGTCTGCGCTTTTTCTACCGTCGGTTTTTCGTGTATTCTGTATAAAATAGGTAATTCTTGATAAAAAGCAAATTCGGCAACGCATTCGTTTGCAAGAACCATAAATTCTTCAATAATCTTATACGCCCTTTTAGCCTCCCTTTGACCAATATCAATCTCCCCGTTTTGATAGGTAATATGCGCCTCTTTTATATCTAAGTCAACACTTCCCCTTTCGTCACGCTTTGCAGTTAATACGCTTTGCAATTCCGCCATCAGCATAATCATACTCGAAACGTCAGCGTATTGTGCTATTACGTCGGCGTCGCCGTTGATTATAGCCTCAACTTTATTATATGTCATTCGGCGCTTCGACTTAATAGCCGATTTGACGATTTGTCTATCAACGACTTCGCCTTTTGGGCTTATCTCCATTATGCAAGAAAGAGTAAGTCTTACCACACCCTCGTTTAAAGAACAAATACCGTTTGAAAGTTCTTTTGGGAGCATTGGCAATACTCTATCGGGAAAATAAACGCTCGTTGCTCTATTATACGCCTCTTTATCAAGAGCCGTTCCGGTTTTTACGTATTGCGAAACGTCGGCTATATGAACTCCAAGTTTATAGTTGCCGTTTTTGAGTTTTTCAACTTCTACTGCGTCGTCAAAATCCCTCGAATCGTCACCGTCTATCGTAATTATGAGCCTATCAGTTAAATTAAGTCGGTCTATAAGTTGATTATCGCCAACTTCTTGCGGAATTTTAGCAACTTCGTCTAAAACGGTTTTAGGGAATTTTTCCTCAAAACCGCTACCCTTTATTATAGAATTTTCCTCGGCAAAAAGTTCATAGCGTTTACCTAAAACCTCGGTTACGACACCGTCGGGACTGTAACCTTTAAAATATCCTATTATTTTAACGAGGACTTTATCGCCCGTTTTTGCACCGTTTTCTTTGCCCTTTTCTATATATACGTCTTCAAAATAATTCTTATCGTCGGGACGGACTAAATTTTGACCACGGTCACGGTAAAAAGTTCCGCTTAGTATTTTAACACCTCGCTCTAAAATTTTAACGACTTCAGCCTCATCCGAACTACCCTTTAAAGAATTTTCCACTTTTTTTGCAAGAACGGTATCTTCGTGTAAACCGCCGTGCAGATTGCGGTTAGGAATAAAATAATCGTCACTGCCGTCGTTAGGGACTAAAAACGCAAAACCCTTTTCGTTACCGCGTAAAGTTCCTTTTATTAAACCCGAAAATTCAACCGCTGTGTATTTTCCGTCTAAAAAGACGATTACACCCTCGTTTTCAAGGGCGTTTAAAATCTTTTGCACCGACTTTTGCTCGAAAGGTTTTTTAGCGTCAATTAGCGAATAGATTTTTTTAAGAGAGATGTTTTTCCACTCCCCCGATATGAAATTGTCTTTAATAAATAACTGTAAATTCATACTTAATAGTAAATCCTACCGTCTGTAAAATAAAATCATAAAAAAATAGCGGTTACGAAACCCCATAACCGCTACAATTTATTTCTAATATTAGAAATCAACGTGGAAAACGACCACACAGAAAACAATCATAAACACTGCCATAACTGAAATAGCAATTACGGTGAGTTTACGAAGTTTACTCTCTAAAGTCTTTCCCTTGTTTTTGCCGTAAAACGTTTCTTGTTGTCCGCCAAGAGCACCAATACCGTTTGAATTGCTTTGTTGAAGCATTATAACGACTATAAGGAAAACAGCGCAAAGCACAGATATTATAAGACAGGGAATGCAAATAAAACTCATTGCAGTCCAACCTAAATTCCAACCAGCTAATAAATTATACATAAGTATATCTCCAAATTAAATTTATAATCACGTATTTATTATTTTATCATAAAATTTTGCGTTTAGCAAGCATTTTAAGGTCTTTTTTAACGATTATTCGCTATTATTTTATAATTAACGACTTACCGGTCATTTCTTCGGGTTGTTTTTCGCCCATCACTTCAAGCAAAGTTGGGGCAACGTCGGCTAAGACACCGCCGTCACGAAGTTTAACGTCCTTAAACTGTTCGCTTACTAAGATAAACGGAACGATATTAGTAGTATGAGCGGTAAACGGCGAGCCGTCGGTATCTATCATTTTGTCCGCGTTTCCGTGGTCTGCGGTAATTATACAACTACCGCCCTTACCGAGTACTGCGTCAGTTATTTTTGCAATACAGTTTTCTACCGTTTTAACGGCAGTTACGGCAGCGTCGATAACGCCAGTATGTCCAACCATATCGCAGTTTGCATAGTTTAAGATAATTACGTCGAATTTATCGCTTGCAATTTCTTCTAATACCTTATCGGTAACCTCGTACGCACTCATTTCAGGCTTTAAGTCGTAAGTTGCAACCTTTGGAGAAGGAATTAAATCTCTAAACTCATTTTTCTCAGGCGCTTCTACACCACCGTTGAAGAAAAACGTTACGTGAGCGTACTTTTCGGTTTCAGCAATACGAAGTTGAGTGTATCCCTTATCTGCTAAAAATTTACCTAAAGTATTGTTCATCTCTTGCTTTCCAAATGCAATTTTTGCATTCTTGAAAGTTTCGTCATACTTAGTAAAACCGATATAGTTAAGACCTAAATAGCCCGTTTTTCTTTCAAAACCGTCGAATACTTCTTCGGTAAACGCTCTCGTAATTTCTCTTGCTCTATCGGGACGGAAGTTGAAGAAAATTACCGAATCTCCCTTTTCAATAAGACCGATTGCTTTACCGTTTTCAACGACGTTAGTAGGAAGAATAAATTCGTCGGTTTCGCCTTTTGCATAACTGTTTTCGACTGCTTCAACCGCAGAATTTGCAGTTACGCCGTTACCGATAGTAAGGCAGTCGTACGCCTTTTCTACCCTTTCCCAACGGTTATCTCTATCCATTACGTAATATCTACCGCCAACGGTTGCAATTTTTCCGCATCCTATCTCGGCAATTTTATTTTCAAGTTCTTTTACAAAATCAATTCCACTTGAGGGGGGCACGTCACGTCCGTCCATAAAACAGTGAACGTAAACTTCTTTTAATCCTCTCTTTTTAGCCATCTCCAAAAGAGCGTAGAGATGAGTGTTGTGAGAGTGAACGCCACCCGACGATAAAAGTCCGTAAAGATGGAGTTTCTTGCCTGTGTTTTTAGCGCTGTCCATAGCCTCGATTAAGCCTGCGTTTTCAAAGAAATCGCCGTCGCCGATTGACTTAGTTATTCTCGTTAAGTCTTGGTAAACTATTCTGCCTGCACCCATATTAAGGTGTCCAACCTCACTGTTTCCCATTTGACCGTCGGGAAGACCTACTGAAAGTCCGCTTGCGCCGATTGTCGTTGAGGGGTATTTTGCCATAAGGCTGTCAATAACGCCTACGTTCGCAATGTTTATTGCGTTTCCGTTATCCTTTTCGCCAAATGCGTATCCGTCCATTATAAAAAGACAAACTGGTCTTGTTTTCATATAAACTCCTTATTAGACAAATTTGAGGGGCGACATAGCCGCCCCTATTTTATTTATATTATTTATGGCGCTGTCACAACGTATGACTGATAAAATTTAAAGGGTTAGGTACGAACAAGACGGGATTTTTACGAGGTTTTTGCAAGGGAGCGACCTTGTTGGTCGTAGGAATTGCAAAAACCCGCAAAAAGACTAGTATTGCAAAGTAGATAAGCCTTTAAATATCAGTCACAAGTTGTGACATAGCCTTATTTATTGTAGTTTACGATTACCGAGAAATCAGCAGCCTTTAACGACGCACCGCCGATAAGTCCGCCGTCAATCTCTTCTTCAGCCATAAGTTCTTTACAGTTTTTAACGTTCATTGAACCGCCGTATTGAATTCTCGTCTTTTCAGCAATACTTCTATGGAATTTTTTAGCGAGAATATGTCTAATATAGCCGATAGTGTTGTTAGCATCGGTTGCAGTTGCAGTCTTGCCCGTACCGATAGCCCAAACGGGTTCGTATGCGATAACGATTTTATCAAAGTCTTTTGACTTAAATCCTTTAAGACCTTCAACGATTTGCTTTTCAAGTACCTTTTCGGTAAGACCGTTTTCTCTTTCTTCTTCGGTTTCGCCAACGCAAACGATAGGTTTAATTTTTGCGTTTAACGCTGCTTGTGTTCTCTTATTTACCGTTTCATCAGTTTCGCCGAAATACTGTCTTCTTTCGCTGTGACCGATAATTACGTAGTCAACTTTAAGTTCTTTAAGCATATTAGCAGAAATTTCACCAGTGAAAGCACCGCTTTCTGCCCAGTGAACGTTTTCTGCGCCGATTTTAATGTTAGTACCCTTTGCCGCTCTCTTTGCGGTTTGAATATTCGTAAAAGGAACGCAAAGAACTACGTCGCAGTCAGCATCCTTTACAAGAGGAGCGAGTTCGGTTATCATAGCCTTTGTTTCAGCCATGGTTTTATTCATTTTCCAGTTGCCTGCAATTATTGCTTTTCTCATAGTTAAAATCTCCTTGAAATAATAATATTATTATTTCTTCTTTATTTTCCTTATATATTTTAGCACTATTTTCAATTCTTTGCAATCAAAAATCGCTTATTTTTTGTAAATTAAACGAAATATACGCTACGCCCCGATTTTTCTCAAAATCGGGGCGTACTTAAAACAAAAATTATAAAAGAGATATAAGATTAAAACTTGCAAATACGGCTACGCATACGAGCGAAACGGTACTCATTATTTTAATAAGAATATCAAGCGACGGACCTACGGTATCCTTTAACGGATCTCCAACCGTATCGCCTATAATTGCAGCGTCATGCGCCGGCGTTCCTTTTCCTGCGCCCTCAACTCCGCCAGATTCAATATACTTCTTGGCGTTATCCCACGCTCCGCCCGCGTTACCTGTAAATATCGCGAGCATAATCGCCGAAATGGTCGCTCCTATCAAAATTCCGCCTACGAATTTTGCCCCGAAGATAAATCCGCACACAACGGGGAAAGCAATCGCTACGATTGCAGGTACGATCATCTCCTTTAACGCGCCTTGTGACGAAATCGTAACACATCTTGTGTAGTCGGGACGTTGCGAACCGTCTAATATTCCCGGCATTTCGTTGAATTGCCGTCTAACCTCTACTACCATACTTCTTGCCGCTTTAGCAACCGAATTGATGAGCATTCCGCTGAAAAGGAAAGGTAACGCTCCACCTACGATAGCGCCTACTAATACGTCACGCGATATAATGTCTAATACCAAATTATCCATAAATGAATACAGGTAACTGCTCATCATTGATACCGTTGCAAGGGCTGCCGAACCTATCGCAAAGCCCTTACCTATCGCCGCCGTCGTATTTCCTACGCTATCAAGTTTATCCGTTATCGTTCTTACCTCTTTATCAAGACCGCTCATTTCGGCAATTCCGCCTGCGTTATCGCTAATAGGTCCGTAAGTATCAACAGATACGGTTGTAGCAACGAAACAAAGCATACCCATTGCTCCGCATCCTACCCCGTACATTCCGCCTATCATATAACATACGAAAATAGCAAGACCTAAGCAAAGAACGGGAAGCATACATGAAATCATACCCGTTGCCATACCCTGAGTTATGGTA
The DNA here is from genome assembly GCA_015055505.1 of Clostridiales bacterium. GTDB lineage: Bacteria > Bacillota > Clostridia > Christensenellales > Borkfalkiaceae > UBA10281. The sequence continues at coordinate 5,433 of SVIB01000012.1, read as the reverse complement.
AGTGCAGGACCTTCCTTGGACGCCTCGGCTATCTTTCTCGTCGGCTTATAATCGTAACTGGTGTAATACTCTGAGATAATACCTATAACGACGCCTACCGCAATACCTATCGTTGCGGATACCCACGGAGTTATGTTTCCAAAAATAAGTCCTGCCATTTTAAGTTGATTTTTATCCTCTCCGCTAAAAAGGAAAAATGAAAGAATAAAGCCAAATACTATTGCAAGACCTGCGGAAATCCACGTTGAAAGGTTTAATTCTCTATGCGGATTATCCGATAAATTCTTTTTAAATAACGGGAAAGCAATTCCCAAAACGCAGGCTATAAGACCGATACCGGCAAAAAGTATAGGAAAGGCTACCATCTTTGCATAAAGCGTAGTAGAGAAAAACGTCTTGTGTGTAAACAGTTCGATTGCAAGTATTGCGCAAGACAAAATTGAGCCTACGTAACTTTCTAAAAGGTCTGCGCCAAGTCCTGCAACGTCACCTACGTTATCGCCTACGTTGTCCGCAATAGTCGCAGGGTTTCTCGGATCGTCCTCAGGAATATGCGCTTCGGTTTTTCCTACAAGGTCTGCGCCCATATCTGCGGCTTTTGTATATATTCCACCGCCAACACGGTTGAAAAGCGCAATAATCGAACATCCCAACGCATAACCGGAAAGAATAAGCGATAAAGTATAACTTTGTCCGGTTATAGGATTGACGTTTGTTTTTACCATTCCAAGCGCATCAACGGTAAGCATTTCACCGATAATACCGAATAAAAGGTAAACAATCAAAACGCCAAGCAAAGCAAAACCGGCAACGCAAAGCCCCATTACAGAGCCTCCGCGGTATGCAACCTTTAAGGTTTTACCGATATTTCTCGTTTCGTTAGCCTCGTTTGCAACCCTTACGTTTGCGTAAGTTGCAATTTTCATACCAACGTATCCCGCAGTCGCACTCATTATAGCGCCGATTATAAATGCTACACCCGTTTCCCACGAGATGACGACACCCAAAACAACGGCTATTATAAGCCCGATAATCGCTACTATTTTATATTCGTAACGAATAAACGCATTTGCTCCCTCTCTAATTGCCGACGCTATCTCTTGCATTTTTGCCGAACCCTCTTTCATCTTTTTAACAAGATAAAAGTTAAGGAAAGCAAACGATAACGCAAGGATAACCGCAAATAGAACGATTAACATTAAAAAATTCATAACTCCTCCTTTTACTATAAGTTTTTATATCAACATTATATCACTTTTTTATATACAATTCAATCACAATTTTATTTCTTTTTTATAAAATTGTTTACAAATTGACAAAAAAAACACGCGGTCAAAAAATCAACCGCGTATTTCCATTATAATATATAATTATATATTAGTTTTTATCGTTAAGACATTCGATACCGGGGAGTTTCTTTCCTTCAAAAAGTTCTAACGAAGCACCGCCACCGGTTGAAATGTGTGACATCTTATCTGCGTAACCAAGTTGAGCAACAGCCGCTGCCGAGTCACCGCCACCGATAATGGTAGTTGCGCCCTCGCACTTAGCCATAGCGCTTGCAATAGCGTTAGTTCCTGCCGCTAACGTGGGATTTTCAAATACGCCCATAGGTCCGTTCCAAATAACGGTCTTTGCGCCCTTTAATGCGTTTGCGTAAAGTTCACGGGTTTTAGGTCCGATATCGCAAGATTCCATATCTGCGGCAAATTCGCCAACGTTATTTACGTATACGTCGATAGGAGCGTCGATAGGATTGGGGAAATCTTTAACTTGAACGCCGTCAACGGGAAGAAGAATTTGTTTTCCTTGCGATTTTGCTTTAGCCATCATTTCGTTACAGTAATCAATCTTAGTTTCGTCAACGAGCGAAGTACCTACTTCATAGCCTTGAGCCTTTAAGAAAGTATAAGCCATACCGCCACCGATAATTAAAGTATCGCACTTTTCTAAGAGGTTAGAAATAACGTTAAGTTTATCGGCAACTTTTGCACCGCCGAGGATTGCTACGAAAGGTCTTTGAGGATTTTCTAAAGCGTCAGCCATAACGGTAAGTTCTTTTTCAATAAGGAAACCGCAAACTGCAGTTTTAACAAGACCGTATTCAACGATTGCAGCGGTAGATGCGTGAGAACGGTGAGCAGTTCCAAACGCGTCGTTTACGTAAACGTCTGCAAATGCAGCGAGTTTCTTGCAGAAATCTTCATGCTTTTTCTCTTCGCCAGCGTCAAAACGAAGGTTTTCAAGGAGTACGCATTCACCCTCTTTTAAAGCGGCAACTTTTGCGCAAGCGTCTTCGCCAACGATATCGGTTGCGAAAGTTACTTTACCGTCTAAAAGTTCGTTAAGTCTTTTTGCTACGGGAGCAAGAGTGAATTTCTTAGCGTCGTTTTTAAGAGCCTTTTCAATATAAGCCGCTTTAGCAGACTCTCTTTCAGCCTCAGGAAGAGCCTCAACAGCCTTCTTTTCTTTTTTGTTTAAACCAAAACCTTCGGTGTAAATGTTATGAGGTTTACCCATGTGCGAACAAAGAATAACCTTTGCGCCGTTGTCCATAAGGTATTTGATGGTTGGAAGAGCGCCGTTGATACGGTTTTCGTCAGTAATTACTCCGTCTACCATAGGTACGTTGAAATCGCATCTTACAAGACACTTTTTACCTTTCACTTCAATGTCTTTAATTGACTTTTTGTTCATGTTAAACTCCTTTTTTATTATAAGAATTTTTTATACTGGATTAAATTTAACACGGCAGTTTTGCCACGTTCATATTATATTTTACAATTAAAATATAAAAATGTCAATTAAAGCGAGGGATATTAGCGGTAAAACTTTTACGTTTGCAATTTCGATTGCAGTTTTTACCGTTATTTGACGTGATTTTTATAATTAGTTTTTCAAACAGCCCTAAAAAGGGGAAAAAGACGAGCGCGCATACAAGATTAAAGACGGTATGAAAATCGGCTATTGCCCCGCCAACCCCTCTTTCCTTTACGAACAAATAAGTAATCTCTTCCCCCAACATCAACAAAAACGGGAAAAAAAGTATTGCGCCCGATAGGTTAAATATTAAATTGAATAAAGCTGAACGGCGCGCGTTTACGTTTTTATTAAGTGAAGATAACACCACGAAAAAACAACTGCCAACGTTTGCCCCTAAAGTAAAGAAAGTCGCTGACGTAAACGGCATAATTTTACTTGCGCCAAGTATTACAGTAACACCCGTTACGGCTGAAGAACTTTGAGTTATACCCGTTAAAACCATACCGTTTAAAAAGAGTAAAAACGGGCTTTCTACTAAAAAAATCTTTCTAAACCAAACGGCAGATATTAGCCCTTTTACCGAAGTCGTCATTATAGAAAGGCCTGCAAATAAAACACCCAATCCCATTACCGAATTTGACAGTCTTTTTACAGTCTTATTTTTAGAAAAGCTTAGCAATAAGCCGATTATCGAGGCAATAGAGCCAATAATCCCACCGCTTGCGCCCGACAGAGAAAGCAGTTGCGCAGTAACGGTCGTGCCTACGTTTGCGCCCATTATAACCGCCGCCGAAGACCTAAAGGATATAGTCCCCGCCTCTACTAAACTTACAGCAATTACGCTTACCGCTACACTGCTTTGCGTTACACCTGCAACGACCGTCCCAGTCAATAGCCCACCAATCGGTGTTTTTAAGTTTTTCCGTATTATGTTTTTTGCTCTGCCCTCTGCTAATCTTTCAGTATTTGCGCTTATTAAGTTGAAACCGAAGATAAGTATTGCTATTCCGCCAAAAAGTGTTATTATTCTCGTAACCATATTAAAATATACGCAAAATAATCGGTTTTTATTTGTAACAGTAATGCAATTAATTATTATTTTATTAAAAAGTATTGACTTAACCATACTAAAATGATAAAATAATTAAGATATAAGTTATTTTGAGGACGGACATGAGAAGAAGAAACACTGATTTTAACAGAAAATTAATACTTTTTAGTATCGACTTTGTTTTGATAGTCGCATCACTTTTATTTGCATACTTTGGCACTGTAGACGATTTTACGTTTAGTGTGCCCGTTTTATTTTGGTTTATCGGCAACACTGTCCTTTGTCTTGCGGTTTTTGCTGCAACGGGACTTTATTCTATAATTTTTGCGTCGGTAAGTATCGTCGAAGGACTTAAACTTGCCGTATCTATTATTTCAATAGGTTTTGCAAATATTATATACGATACGATTTTTAAAACACCGATTACTTTTACTACTATTTTAGTTTTCCTTGCTTTTGCTTTCTATTGCGTTTTAATTTCAAGATTTCATAAACGTATTATCGGTGTTACTAAAAAGTTTACGACGAAATCAGCCGTTCCTAAAAAGAGGGTTATGATAGTAGGCGCGGGCGACGCAGGAACTTCTCTTCTAACTGAACTGAGAAATTCTAATAAACTTAATTATCAGCCCGTTTGTTTTATTGACGATAACGTTGAAAAATTGGGCAGAAATATTGCAGGAGTTAAAATTGTCGGAACTACTTACGACATTAAAAAAGCAGTCAAAGCTTATCGAGTAGAAGAAATTTTTATAACAATGCCTTCTACCGATAAAAAGAGATTAAGTAAAATTATTTCAAGATGTAAAGACAGTAAATGCCCTGTAAAAATTCTTCCCGGAATGTACCAACTTGCCGACGGACAAATTTCAGTCAGCGATATGCGTGAGGTTGATATTCAAGACCTTTTAGGAAGAGATCAAGTTGAAGTTGATATCGAAGAAATTATAGGATATATCGAAGGAAAAACCGTTCTCGTAACCGGTGGCGGTGGCTCGATTGGTAGCGAACTTTGTAGACAAATCGCCTCGCATAGACCTAAACAACTTATTATTTTAGACATTTATGAAAACAACGCCTACGATATCGAACAAGAACTTAAAAGAAAGTATCCAAATTTAAATCTTTTAACCTTAATTGCAAGTATTAGAGATAACGGAAAAATGAAAGACGTGTTTGAGAAACACCGTCCTCAAATAGTTTTCCACGCTGCAGCGCATAAGCACGTTCCTCTTATGGAAACAAGCCCTAACGAGGCTGTAAAAAATAACGTGTTCGGTACGTTCAACGTCGCAAGATTTGCAGATATGTACGAGGCTGAAACTTTCGTTCAAATTTCAACCGATAAAGCCGTCAACCCCACTAATATAATGGGCGCAACTAAACGTATTTGCGAAATGATAATTCAAACTATCGGTAGAAACAGTCAAAAAACTAAGTTCGTCGCAGTGCGTTTCGGTAACGTTTTAGGCTCTAACGGTTCGGTTATTCCTCTTTTCAAAAAACAAATTGCCGAAGGCGGTCCAGTTACCGTTACACATAAAGATATAATTAGATACTTCATGACTATTCCCGAGGCTGTTTCACTCGTTCTTCAAGCGGGCGCATACGCAAAAGGC